>NZ_JBFAHL010000008.1:191145-418094 GCF_040654155.1 Amycolatopsis sp. NPDC050768 | reverse complement strand
GCGTGTTCGGCCACCCCCCGGGTTGTTCGCGCCGTTTTGGTGAGCGGGGGGCGCCAGGCCGCGCCTGGGCCCGCGCCCCGCCCCCGCCCAACACCGGCTCAAAGGCGATCTCGCCCGCCCCGGCGGAGCCGGGCAGAAAACACCGCTTCGCTCGCTGTCTGCCCCGGCGGAAGCCGAGGCAGACAGCGAGCGAAGCGACTGGCGAGTAACCTTCCTCCGACAAGCGGGGCAGTGACGCCCCGATTCGGGCTTGCCGGGAGGTTTCGGATGGCTGTCTATCGGACCGTGGTGGTGGGGACGGACGGGTCCGACTCGTCGTTCGCCGCGGTGGATCGGGCGGCGGGGGTGGCCGCGGATGCCGAGGCGAAGCTGGTCCTGGTGTGCGCGTACTACCCCGCCAGCAAGCACGACGTGGAGCAGGCGCAGGACGAGCTCGGCGACGAGGCCTACCAGGTCGTCGGGTCGGCGCCGGCGGAGGACACGTTGCAGAGTGCGCGCGACCGGGCCGCGAAGGCCGGGGCGAAGGACATCCAGACCATCGCCGTGAACGGTGAGCCGGTGCACGCGCTGCGCAAGGTCGTGCACGAGACGTCGGCCGACCTGCTCGTGGTGGGCAACCGCGGCCTCAACACGCTCGCCGGGCGGATCCTCGGCTCGGTGCCGGCGGAGGTGGCGCGCAAGTCGGGTGTCGACGTGCTGATCGTGCACACGACCTGAGCCGTGGCCGAATCCCCTGAGGTGCAGCACCAGCTCGAGAAGCTTCTCCTCGGCGGGCCGCGCAAGTACACGCGCCTGGAGGTCGCGGAAAAGGCCGGTGTGCCCGAGGAACGCTCGCGCCGGCTGTGGCGCGCGCTCGGGTTCGCGGCGGCCGAGGACGACGAGGTGGTGTTCACCGACGCCGATGTCGCCGCCATGCGCACCGCCGACCAGCTCATCGCGTCCGGACTTGTCGCGCGCAACCTCGAGGTCGCCGTGACGCGGGCGCTCGGGCAGCACCTGTCGCGTCTGGCCGAGTGGCAGGTGCACATGCTGTGGTCGCTCATCGCCGAGAACCCGGGCCTCGACGACAGCCAGGTCACCAAGCTCGTCGCGCGGCTGCTGCCCGAGCTGGAGCAGGTGCAGAACTTCGTGTGGCGCCGCCACCTCGTGGCGTTCGCCGGGCGCGCGTTCGCCACCGACGAGGACCTGGAGGCCCGGCCGCAGGTCGTCGGCTTCGTCGACATGGTGGGCTACACCAAAATGACCCGCGAGGTCGACGAGGACGAGCTCAGCCGCGTGCTCGACGGGTTCGAGTCGCTGGCCGCGGGCGTGGTCGCCGACCACCGCGGGCGGATCGTGAAGATGATCGGCGACGAGGTCTTCTTCGTCACCGACTCCCCCGACTCGGGTGCCGAGATCGCGCTCACCCTCGCCGAACGCACGTCCGCGTCCGACGACCTGCCCGCCGTGCGCGCGGGGCTGGCTTCGGGGCGGGTGTTGTCCCGCTTCGGCGACGTCTACGGCTCCGTCGTGAACCTCGCCGCGCGGCTCACGTCCGTCGCCCGCCCCGGCACGGTGCTGGTCGACCGTGAGCTGGCGGCCGCGCTCGACCCCCTGCCGGAGTACGAGCTGCGGTCACGCCGGCCCGTCGCCGTGCGCGGGTACAACCGGCTGCGGACCTCGGTGCTGCGGCGGGCCCAGGACCGGCCGTCGGGGAAGTTCGCCCAAGCGCAGGAACGCGCGGCCGAAGCCATGGGCCTGCCCGAGACGACCCGCCCCGCGACGGAACCGGACGGCCCCGAAGACCTGACGCTCGGTTCGCAGCGCCGGCGCCGCAGGCGCTGATCAGGCGTCGTAGTCCACCGTCACGCGCTCGCTCGCCGGGTGCGACTGGCACGTCAGCACGAACCCCGCGTCCACCTCGGCCTTTTCCAGCGCGAAGTTGCGCCGCATGTCCACGGCACCCTCGGTCACGCGGGCCCGGCAGGTGCCGCACACCCCGCCCTTGCACGCGAACGGCAGGTCCGGCCGGAACTTCTGCGCACCGTCCAGAATGGACGATGCCTGCGGCAGGCTCATCGTGGTCGAGCGACCGTCGAGGATCAGCGTGACCTCCGAGGCGGCGCCGGCCACCGCCGGGTCGACGTGCTTGACCGGCTCCGGCGGCACGTCGTCCACGTAGAACAGTTCCTGGTGGACACTCGACTCCGGCACGCCAAGGGCCGCCAGCACCTCCTGCGCCCCGGTGACCATCCCGAACGGCCCGCACAGCCAGAAGTGGGCCACCGACTCCACCGGCACCAGCGAGCCGAACAGCGCGCGCAGCTTGTCGGCGTCGAGGCGGCCGGTGAACAGCTCGGCCTCGCGGGGTTCGCGCGACAGGACGTGGATGAGCTCGAGCCGCGCCGGGTAGCGGTCCTTCAGGTCGGCCAGCTCGTCGGCGAACATGACCGTGTCCGTGCGGCGGTTGCCGTACAGCACAGTGACGGTGGCGTCCGGCGTCGCGAGCAGCGACGCGACGATCGACAGCACCGGCGTGATCCCCGAGCCGGCGGCGATCAGCACGTGGTGACCGCCCGTGGTCAGATCCGGCGTGAAGGTTCCCGTCGGTGCGGAGACCTCGACGACGTCACCCGGGCGGACGTCCTGCACGAGCCACGACGAGAACACGCCCTCGGGAACCAAGCGCACGCCCACGCGCGGCCGCTGGCCCGCCGGAGCGCAGATCGAGTACGACCGGCGCTCGTCGCGGCCGTCGACGGTGCGGCGCAAGGTCAGCGACTGGCCGGGCGCGAAGGCGAACGTCTCGACCAGCTCGGGAGGCACGTCGAAAGTCACGGCGACCGCGTCGTCGCACAGCCGCTCGACGTCGGCGACCCGCAGCGAGTGGAAGCCGGTGCGCCGGGAAATCGTGCTGGTCAACTCAGATCTCCTTGACGTGTTCGAACGGTTCCAGGCACGCACGGCACCGGCGCAGCGCCCGGCACGCGGTGGCGCTGAACCGCGACTGCTCCTCGGTGTCGAGCGAACCGCAGTGCGGGCAGGCGATGCGCGACACGGGCGGTGACAACGTGAGCGGCACCGGTCCACTCGCGCGCCGCGGGGCCGCACCCGGCGGCGCGATGCCGGCCTCGGCGAGCTTGCGCCGCCCGTCGGCCGAAATCCAGTCCGACGACCACGCCGGTTCGAGCACGGTGCGGATCTCGACGTCCGCGTAACCCGCGCCGAGCAACGCGTGCTCCAGGTCGTCGCGCATGGTGTCCATGGCCGGGCAGCCGGTGTAGGTAGGGGTGATGGCCACCGTCACGCGACCGTCCCGCACGGACACCGAACGCAGCACGCCGAGGTCGGCGAGCGTGAGCATCGGCAGCTCCGGGTCGGTCACGGTCTCGGCCACAGCCAGCGGGGTGTTCGACGCCGCCTCCGCGGGAAAAAGCACGTCGGCGGTGTTCGATGCCGCCTCCGCGCGAAAAAGCACGTCGGCGGTGTTCAATGCCGCCTCCGCGGGAAAAAGCACGTCGGCGGTGTTCAATGCCGCCTCCGCGGGAAAAAGCACGTCGGCGGTCACCATGTCGCGTCCGGCATCGCCCGCGCCACGCTCTGCAGCTGCGCCAGCAGGAACCCCATCTGCTCCGTGTGGACGCCGTCGCGACCGGTCCGCCCGGACACGCCGGCCACGGCTCCCGCGGTCGGCCGCTCCAGCGTCGCCGCGGCCAGCACCTGGTCGAGCACGACGTCGAACTCCGGCCGCAGCGAGGCCGCGTCCACCAGCTCCAGCGGGTGCGTCTTGAACAGCTCGTCGATGTACGGCCACACCGCGTCGAGCCCCTCCTGCATTCGCTCGTGCGACAGCGAAGTGCCGTCGCCGAGGCGGACGACCCACTGCGCCGCGTAGTCGCGGTGGTAGGCCAGCTCCTTCACGCCCTTGGCGGCGATCGCCGCGAGCACTGGGTCCACACTGGACTCGAGCTGTTGCAGCAACGCCAGCCGCCACGTGGAGAACACGAGCAGCCGCGCCATCAGGTGCCCGAAGTGGCCCCCGCCGAGCTCGGCGAGCCGGACGTTGCGGAACTCGTGCTCCGCCCGCAGGAACGCGAGCGTGTCCTCCGAGCGGTCGGTCCCGTCGGCCTTGCCGGCGCGCGCCAGCAGCAGCCGGGCCTGACCGAGCAGGTCGAGGCCGATGTTGGCGATCGCCACCTCGTCCTCGAGCTCCGGCGCGTTCGTGACCCACTCCTGCAGGCGGTGGGAGAACACCAAAGCGTCGTCGCCGAGCATCAGGCAGTACGCCGCCAAGCCGGCGGCGTCCACACCCGAAGGCACCGAAGTGTCCACACCGGACAGCGGGTCGGCGAAGCCGGTACCGAAGGCCCACCGGGCGTCGTTGTCCTCGGTGATGGCCTCATAGACGTTGTCAAAGGACATCAAGGCCTCACATGTGCGGAACGTTGTCGGGAATGTCGTAGAACGTCGGGTGCCGGTAGACCTTGTCGCCACTGGGTGCGAAGAACGGGTCCTTCTCGTCCGGCGAGGACGCGGTGATGTCCGAGGCCTTCACGACCCAGATCGAGACGCCCTCGTTGCGCCGCGTGTACAGGTCACGGGCGTTGTGCAGCGCCATCTGGTCGTCCGCCGCGTGCAGCGAACCCACGTGCACGTGGTTGAGCCCGCGCTTCCCGCGCACGAACACCTCGTACAGCGGCCAATCGTGCTTCATCGCGAAGCCTCCTTCTCAGCATGAGCGACAGCCGCTTCCCGCACCCACGCACCGTCGTCGTGCGCCTGCTTCCGGTGAGAAACGCGCTCCTTGTTGCACGGGCCGTTGCCCTGCAACACGTTCTTGAACTCGTCCCAGTCGACCGCGCCGAAGTCGTAATGCTCGCGCGAAGCGTTCCAGCGCAAGTCCGGGTCCGGGAACGTGACACCCAGCGCCTCCGCCTGCGGCACCGACATGTCAACAAAGCGCTGCCGCAACTCGTCGTTGGTGTGCCGCTTGACCTTCCACGCCATGGACTGCGCGGTGTTCGGCGACTCCGCGTCGGGCGGGCCGAACATCATCAGCGACGGCCACCACCAGCGGTTCACGGCTTCCTGCACCATGTCCCGCTGCTGCTGCGTGCCGCGCATCATCGTCATCAGCAGCTCGAAACCCTGGCGCTGGTGGAACGACTCTTCCTTGCAGATCCGGATCATCGCCCGCGCGTACGGCCCGTACGACGACCGGCACAGCGGCACCTGGTTGCAGATCGCCGCGCCGTCGACCAGCCAGCCGATCACGCCGACGTCGGCGAAGGTCAGCGTCGGGTAGTTGAAGATCGACGAGTACTTCTGCCGGCCGGTGATCAGCTTGTCGGTGAGGTCCGCGCGGTCCGCGCCGAGCGTGGCCGCGGCCGAGTACAGGTAGAGCCCGTGGCCGGCCTCGTCCTGCACCTTCGCGAGCAGGATCGCCTTGCGCCGCAGCGAAGGCGCGCGCGTGATCCAGTTGCCCTCTGGCTGCATGCCGATGATCTCCGAGTGCGCGTGCTGCGCGATCTGGCGGATCATCGTCTTGCGGTAGCCCTCGGGCACCCAGTCGCGCGGCTCGATGCGCTGGTCGCGTTCGATGGTGTGCTCGAAGTGCCCGAGCAGGTCTTCCTCAGCTACAGCGGTCACGGCTGCTCCTTCGAAACGAGCGTGAGCACGTCGTACTTCGCCACGGAATCGCCGGTCTGGTTCACGACGTCGGCGTCCCAGCGGACCTCGCCGTACTCCTGGTCGATGCGCGGGGTGATCTGCTTGGCGGTCAGCGTCACGGTGAGCGCGTCGCCTTCCTTGACCGGCGTGAGGAACCGCAGGTTCTCCAGGCCGTAGTTGGCGAGCACCGGGCCCGGCTCCGGCGAGACGAACAGGCCGGCGGCGAACGACACGACCAGGTAGCCATGGGCGACGATCCCGCCGAACAGCGGGTTCGCGGCCGCGGCGGCCTCGTCGGTGTGGGCGTAGAAGGTGTCGCCGGTGAACTCGGCGAAGTGGTCGATGTCGGCGCGGGTCACCGTGCGCGGGCCGGCCACCACGGAGTCGCCGACGCGCAGCTCGGCCAGCGACTTGCGGAACGGGTGGTCGCCCTCGACGCGCGGCGCGCCCTCGACCCATCGGCCGGTGACGGTGCTGAGCACCTTCGGGCTGGCCTGCACGGCCGTGCGCTGCATGTGGTGCAGCACGCCGCGGATGCCGCCCATCTCCTCGCCACCGCCGGCACGACCGGGCCCGCCGTGCACGAGCTGCGGCATCGGCGAGCCGTGGCCCGTCGACTCCTTCGCGTCGTCGGCGTCGAGCACCAGCAGCCGGCCGTGGTACGGCGCGACGCCCAGCACGATCGTCCGCGCGAATTCCGGGTCGCCGGTCACGATCGACCCGGCGAGGCTGCCGCCGCCGCGCGCGGCGAACTCGATGACCTGCGCGATCGACGTGTAGGGCATCAGCGTGGACACCGGCCCGAACGCCTCGACCTCGTGCGGCTCCGAACGCTGCGGGTCGGCCTTCAGCAGCACCGGCGACATGAACGCGCCGGTCGACTCGTCGGCGCCGACCACGTCGACGTGCTCCAGGTCGCCGTAGACGACGCTGCCGGCGTCGAGCAGGGCCTTGAGCGAGCGGCGGACCTCTTCGCGCTGCTCCAGGCTGGCCAGCGCACCCATCCGCACGCCCTCGGCGGTCGGGTTGCCGACCACGACCTTCGCCAGGCGCGCGCTCGCGGCTTCGGCGACGTCGTCGAGCATCTCCTCCGGCACGAACGCGCGGCGGATCGCCGTGCACTTCTGGCCGGCCTTCACGGTCATCTCCGTGACCAGCTGCTTCACGAACAGGTCGAACTCCGGTGTGCTCGGCCGCGCGTCGGGCGCGAGGATCGAGCAGTTCAGCGAATCGGCCTCCGCGTTGAAGCGCACGGAGTTGCGCACGACCGCCGGGTGCGCGCGCAGCTTCTGCGCGGTGGACGCGGAACCGGTGAACGACACCAGATCCTGCGCGGTCACGTGGTCGAGCAGGTCTCCGACGCTGCCGGCGATGAACTGCAGCGAGCCCTCGGGCAGGATGCCGGACTCGATGATCAGCTCGACCAGCTTCGCGGTGAGGTAGGCCGTCTGGCTCGCGGGCTTGACCAGGCTCGGTACGCCGGCGAGGAACGCGGGCGCGAACTTCTCCAGCGGCCCCCACACCGGGAAGTTGAACGCGTTGATCTGGATCGCGACGCCGTGCAGCGGCACGGCGACGTGCTGTGCGACGAAGGTGCCGCCCTTGCTCAACGGCTCCACCGCGCCGTCGAGGTAGACGGTGTCGTTGGGCAGCTCGCGCTTGCCCTTCGAGGCGTAGCTGAACAGCACGCCGATGCCGCCGTCGACGTCGAACTTCGAGTCGCCCAGCGTGGCGCCGGTGCGCGCCGACACCGCGTAGAGCTCCTCGCGGTGCTCGCGCAGGTGGGACGCGAGGGCCTTGAGCAGGGCCGCGCGCTGGTGGAACGTGAGCTCACGCAGGGCGGGCCCGCCCACGCGGCGGCCGTAGTCGAGCGCGCCGGCGAAGTCGACGCCGGTCGACGAGACGCGGGCGACCTCCTCGCCGGTCGCCGCGTCGTGCAGCGGCGCCCCCTCGTCCGTCGCCGTGTGCCAGCCGCCGGAGACGTAGCTGCGGAGCAAAACCATGGGGCCCGACCCTCTCGCCGTGTCGCGCGGTGAGGCACCCGCGCGGAATTACCAACCGGACGTTCAGTAATTCCATCGTAGCCGCTCCCGCCTCTGATCGGAAGTCCCGGTGCTTGACAGCGAACCCGCGCCCCGCCTTTACTAACGGCGGGCCTGGATTACCGGCCATTCGGTCAGTTACTCACGTGGAGGCAACCGAACGTGACCACGCGCAACGCGGCCCACACCATGTTCGACACCGACGAGGCGTCGAAGGGCCTGGGCATCGAGCTCGTGGAGGCCGCCGACGGGCGCGCGGTCGCCACGATGAAGGTGACCGAGCAGATGGTCAACGGCCACGACATCGCCCACGGCGGCTACCTGTTCCTGCTCGCCGACACCGCTTTCGCCCTCGCGTGCAACACCCACGGACCGGTCACCGTCGCCGCCGGCGCCGAGATCTCCTTCGTCGCGGCCGGCCGCCTCGGCGACCACCTCACCGCCACGGCCATCGAGCGCACCCGCTACGGCCGCAACGGCATCTACGACGTCACCGTGCACCGGGACACCCCCGAAGGGCCCGAAGTCGTCGCCGAGTTCCGCGGCCGCAGCCGCGTCATCGAGAAGAGCCGGGAAACCCGATGAAAAGTACAACGCCGGACAGTGTTGTCGAAAGAATCAGCGTCGACGAGCTCGCCGCCCTCCAGCTGATGCGTCTGCAATGGACACTGCGGCACGCGTACGCCAACGTGCCCTTCTACACCAAGAAGTTCGACGAGACGGGCGTGCACCCGGACGACTGCAAGGAACTGGCCGACCTCGCGAAGTTCCCGTTCACCACCAAGGCGGACCTGCGCGACAACTACCCGTTCGGCATGTTCGCCGTGCCGCAGCAGGACATCCGGCGCATCCACGCGTCCAGCGGAACCACGGGCAAGCCGACCGTCGTCGGCTACACCGAGGACGACATCGACACGTGGGCGACCGTGATGGCGCGCTCGATCCGCGCGGCCGGCGGGCGCCCCGGCCACAAGGTGCACGTGGCCTACGGCTATGGCCTGTTCACCGGCGGTCTCGGCGCGCACTACGGAGCGGAAAAGCTCGGCTGCACCGTGATCCCGGCGTCGGGTGGCATGACCGCGCGCCAGGTGCAGCTGATCACCGACTTCAAGCCCGAGATCATCATGGTCACGCCGTCGTACATGCTCACGCTGCTCGACGAGTTCGAGCGCCAGGGCGTGGACCCGCGGGCGAGTTCACTGAAGGTCGGCATCTTCGGCGCCGAGCCGTGGACCGAGCAGATGCGCGCGGAGATCGAGGAACGCTTCGCGCTCGACGCCGTGGACATCTACGGACTGTCCGAGGTGATGGGGCCGGGTGTCGCGCAGGAGTGCGTGGAGACCAAGGACGGCCTGCACATCTGGGAGGACCACTTCTTCCCCGAGGTGATCGACCCGTTCAGCGAAGAGGTGCTGCCGTCGGGCGCGCAGGGCGAGCTCCTGTTCACGTCGCTGACGAAGCAGGCGCTGCCGATCATCCGCTACCGCACGCGCGACCTCACGCGGCTGATGCCGGGCACGGCGCGGCCCGCGTTCCGGCGCATGGAGAAGGTGACCGGGCGCAGCGACGACCTCATCATCCTGCGTGGCGTCAACGTCTTCCCGACACAGATCGAGGAGATCGTGCTGCAGACCGACGCGCTGAGCCCGCACTTCCAGCTGGTGCGTTCGACGCGGGGCCGGCTGGACCACCTGACCGTGCGGGTGGAGGCGCGTCACGACGCGTCGGCGGACGCGCGAGCGGCTGCGGCGGCGGCGTTGATCGCGGGTGTGAAGGACGGCGTCGGCGTGACGGTGGGTGTCGATGTGGTGGAGCCGGACACGCTGGAGCGGTCGGTTGGCAAAATGCGGCGCGTGATCGACGAACGAGACAAGACGTGACGACCCCTCCGGCCCGGCGGGGACGGCCCGGGTACGACCTGGAGTCGTTGCTGCAGGTCGCGGTGAAGCTGTTCAACGAGCGCGGCTACGACGGCACCAGCATGGAAGACCTGTCGCGCAAGCTGGGCATCACGAAGTCGGCGATCTACCACCACGTGCGCAGCAAGGAAGAACTGCTGCGGCTGTCGGTGGACCGGGCACTCGACGGACTGTTCGAGATCGCGGCGTCCACCGAGCAGCTCGACGGGCGCGCGATCGACCGGCTGGAGCACCTCGTGCGCGGCAGTGTGCTGGTGCTCGCCGACCGGCTGCCGTTCGTCACACTGCTGCTTCGCGTGCGCGGCAACACGAAGGTGGAGCGTTCGGCGCTGGCCCGCCGGCGCGAGTTCGACCGCCTGGTGACGGATCTGGTCAAGCAGGCCGAGGCCGAGGGTGACGTGCGGCCGGACATCGACCCCGCCGTCGCCGCGCGGCTGCTGTTCGGCACGGTGAACTCGCTGATCGAGTGGTACCGGCCGCGCCGCGGCTCGTCGGGCGAGGAGCTGGCGGACGCGGTGTGCAAGATGGCGTTCGACGGCCTGCGCGCCTGAACCGCAGAGCCTGCCGAGGTGACACTCGCCGCCGGAAAGTCCCGCCCGGCGGCGATTCACTCCCCCGTCGTGGTCTTCGGCGGCCGGCGCGCCTGCCAGAGCATGGCGGCGCGCAGCTGCTCGATCAGGACCTCGTCGTCTTCTTCGCTCGGTTCGGCGCCCAGCGGGATCCAGCGCTCGCTGACGAGCGCGCCCTCGTCGTAGTTGCTGATGACGATGCCGTCGTAGGACAGGTCCGCCGAGCACTCACCGCGGCACTCGCCCGCGCAGCAGGGTTCGTCCACGCGCACCTGGCGGTGCTGCAAGCGCACGCTGACCCAGCGGCCCGCAGGCCGAGTCGTGCCACCCTCCGCATCGCTCATCTGCTCCTACCCCACCGCGCCCAGCCCCCGTTCGATCCGTCGTCCGAGTGGGCGGCGAAGTTACCGGCCGGTTGTTCCGGTTCAATAACGGACCGAGTCGATGTAGAAATACCGTCACGCACAACAGTGGGACACGGTCTTTACGTGCGGTCAACAACTTGTTGACAGCAGGACGGAGGACGAGAAGGCTGGCACGATGAGCACCGGAACCCGGCCCACGCGGCGCCGGCTGGAACCGGCCGAGCGCAGGGCCGAGATCCTCGCGGTGGCACGGCGCCTGTTCGGGGCCGGCAGCTACGCGTCAGTGTCCACTTCGGACATCGCGGCGGCCGCGGGGGTGGCGAGGCCCCTGATCAACCACTACTTCGGCGGCAAGCGCGAGCTCTACCTCGAGGTCGTGCGGCAGATGATGATCGTGCCCGCGCCCGTGGTCGAGTCGCTGCCCGAAGGCCCCGTACGGCGCCGGCTGGAGGTCGGCATCGAGCGCTGGATCGACGTGGTCGACCGCAACCGCGACGCGTGGCTCACCGCGATCGGCCCGGAGTCCGCCGGCCGTGACCCCGAGATCGAGCGGATCATGCTGGAGGCCGACGACGTCGCGGCCGACCGCGTGCTGGCCGGGGCCCTGATGACCGACGTCACCGAGGGCCGGGAAGAGCTGCGCGCGATGATCCGGTCGTACGGCGGGATGTTGCGCGCGGCGTCTCGCGAATGGCTGATCCGCGGCACGCTGAACCGCGCCGAGCTGCGGACCTTCCTCGTGGAATCGATCATGGGCCTGATCGAGGTCACCTACCCGGCCGTGCTCGCGGAGCGGAACGACGCGCGTAGGCCGCCGGAGTCGTCCCCGTCCACCGTTTGAACGCGTAGATGAAGCTCGACGCCTCGGCGTAACCCAGGCGCAGCGCGACATCTTCGACGGACAACGCGCCGGTGTCGAGCATTTCCTCGGCGAGCGTCTGACGGACCTCGTCCACGAGCTGGCGGTAGCCGGTGCCGGCGTCGGTGAGCCGGCGGCGCAGTGTGCGCGGGCTGACGGTGAGCTGGCGCGCGATCTCGTCCATGCCGGCGTCGACGCCGCCCAGGCGCACCAGGCGTTCGCGCACGAGCTGGGAGATGCCGGACCGTTCGCGGCGACGGGCCACGAGGGCGTCGCACTGGGCGGCGCACAGGGCCACGGTCTGTTCGTTGGCCTGCGGCAACGGCATGGTGAGGAACGCGGGGTCGAAGCCGGCGCGGTGGCGCTCGGCGCCGAATACCGGCTCCACGCCGAAGGTGTCCACATAGGACCTCGTCGACGACGGTGCCGAATGCCGGAACTCCAGGCTCCGTGGGGAAATCCCCGGCAGCAGGTCGCGCATCACGGTGTGGATCGCGGCGAGGTCCCTCAGCACGAGGAACCGCGAGACGTCGGCGGGTACGCGCGAATCGTCGAGCACCAGGCTGATCCCCTCCGCGTCCAGCTCCACATGGGGGATGCAGAACGTGAAGCTCAAGTCCAGGTAGCGCAACGCGAACAGCATCGCGTCGCGCATCGTCGGGCTGCTGATACACGCGAAGCCGAAGATGCCGAACGTCGTCACGCGATAGCGGCGGCCGAGTTCGAGAGCGACGTCGTCGCCACCGCCGGTGTGCGTGGCGACGGCGCGCACCACGGCCAGCTCCTGCCGCGCGTCGACCTGCCGATCGGGGCCGGTCAGCGCTTCACGCGGGGTGCCCGGCACCAGCTTTTCGGCGGGCACGCCGTGGTCCTCGGCGAACCCGAGCATGAGCAGAACACTGGCGGTGCCGCGGGGGAAGTCCCAGTCGCGGACCGCGGGGGCTGCCAACTCTGCCATGGCCGGAATTATGGATCAGGTCAGTTCGGTTGGGCTCGTTGAGGACGTGTTCTGTCCGCAATGCCCATTACGCTCGGGCGCATGAAGCTGAGTCTGCGAGCCCTCAACCGCGCGACGATGGATCGGCAGCTGCTGCTGCGCCGGGCGTCGATGCCGGCACTGGCGGCCGTCGAGCACCTCGCCGGATTGCAGGCGCAGGCGCCGTTCCCGCCGTACTACGCGCTGTGGGCGCGGCTGCACGGCTTCAAGCCGCACGACCTGGCGAAGCTGCTCCTGGACCGCAGCGTGGCGCGGATCGTGCTGATGCGCGGCACCGTGCACCTCGTGACGGCGCCCGACGCGCTGGCGTGGCGCCCGCTCGTGCAGCCGATCATGGACCGCGACCTCCGCACGAACACGCTGCACGCGGCCCGCGTGGCCGGCCTCGACCACGGCGAGGTGGCCGCCGTGACGCGCGAACTGCTCGCGGACCGCCCGCACACGAGCGCGCAGCTGGGAGCCGCGCTCGCCGAGAAGTGGCCCGAGCGCGAGAGCGACGCGTTGATGCACCTGGCGCGCTGCCTCCTGCCGCTGGTGCAGATCCCGCCGCGCGGCGTGTGGGGCCAGGCCGGCCAGCCGACCTACCAGCTCGCGGACCGCTGGCTGGCCGGCAGCGAGGCCGTGTCCTCGGCCGAACAGCTCTTGCGGCGCTACCTCGCGGCGTTCGGCCCGGCGACGGTGGCCGACGCGCAGGCGTGGTCGGGTCTCACGAAGCTCGGTGAAGTGGTCGACGGGATGGACTTGCGCACGTACGTCGATTACGCCGGCCGCACGCTCTACGACCTGCCCGGCGCGACGCTGCCCGGCGAGGACGTGCCCGCGCCGCCGCGGTTGCTGGCGCCGTTCGACCAGCCGCTGCTCTCCTACGCCGACCGCACGCGCGTGATCCGCGACGAGCACCGCAAGCGCGTGATCAGCCAGAACGGTCTGGTCAAGGGCACACTGCTCGTCGGCGGCTTCGTGAAGGGCGCCTGGGACCTCAAGACCACCCGCGACGCGGCCACGCTCGTGCTCACGCCGTACGAACGGCTGCCGAAGCGCGACACAGCCGCGTTGGAAAGCTCCGGCAAGCGTCTGCTGACCTGGGCCGAACCCGGGTTGCGTCACGACATCCAGGTGCTTGCCGCGTAATCCCGGCACTGGCCGGAATTCTCGATTATCTGACCGTTCGTGTCCTTCCACCGCGACGGACGCGTGAGTAACTTGCTCAGGATGGGAGACACGGCAAGGACGCCGTCGGTGCTGATCGTGGGCACCGGGTTCGGCGGGGTCGGCACGGCGATCGAACTGAAGCGCGCCGGCTTCCACGACTTCACGATCCTCGAGCGCGCGAACGAGCCCGGCGGGGTGTGGCGCGAGAACACCTACCCCGGCGCGGCGTGCGACATCCCGTCGCCGCTGTACTCGTTCTCCTATGCGCCCAACCCCCACTGGCCCAAGCGGTTCTCGATGCAGCCGGACATCCACGCCTACCTCAAGCGCGTGGTGGCCGACTACGACCTCGGCCCCCACATCCGCTACGGCCAGGAGGTGACGGCCGCGACGTTCGACGAGGGCCGCTGGCGCGTCGAGACGGCAGGGGGCGAGACGTTCGAGGCCGACGTGTTCGTGCCGGCGGTCGGGCAGCTGTCGCGGCCGGTGCTGCCCGACATCGCGGGGCGCGACAGCTTCGAGGGCGTGGCGTTCCACTCCGCGTTGTGGAACCACGAGGCGGACCTCGATGGCAAGCGCGTCGCCGTGATCGGCACCGGGGCGAGCGCGATCCAGTTCGTGCCCGAGCTGCAGAGACGCGCCGGCAAGATCACGATCTTCCAGCGCACCGCGCCCTACATCATGGCCAAGAACGACACGCGGTACGCACGCTGGCAGAAGCGCCTGTTCGAACGCCTCCCGGCGACGCAGCTGCTCGGCCGCCTGCGGATCTTCCTGCTCGCCGAGTACGCGACCTACGCGATGACGCGCCACCCCGCGCTGGCGAAAGCCTTCGAGCTGCGGACGGCCCAGCTGCGGCACAAGCACATCAAGGATCGCGCGCTGCGGCGGAAGCTGACGCCGAAGTACCCATTGGGTTGCAAGCGGATCCTGTTCACCAACGACTACCTGCCCGCGCTCGCGCAGCCGAACGTCGAGGTCGAGACCGGCCGGATCCGCGAGATCACGGTGCGTGGAGTACGCACCGAAGACGGCGTGGAGCACGAAGCCGACGTGATCGTGTACGGCACCGGCTTCAACGCCACCGACTTCCTCGGCTCGATGAAGGTGCTGGGACTCGACGGGCGCAGTCTCGACGACGCGTGGCGCGGCGGCGCCCGCGCGTACCTGGGGATGACGGTGCCCGGGTTCCCCAACCTGTTCTGCGTCTACGGCCCCAACACCAACCTCGGCGCGGGCTCCATCATCTATATGATCGAGCGGCAGGCGCGCTACATCCGCCAGGCCGTGGAACAGCTCGCGCGGCCCGGGGTGTCCTATGTGGACGTGCGGCCCGAGGTGGAGGAGCGCTACGACCGCGAGGTGCAGCAGCGGCTGGGCCACAGCGTGTGGAGCGCGTGCACGAGCTGGTACCGCCAGGCCGACGGGCGCGTGAGCACCAACTGGCCCGGTCTGGTGACCGAATACGACCGCAGGACCCGGGTGCTCGACCCGGCCGACTTCAGGGTGGTGGCCTGATCTTGAACAGCACGGTCTCGAACTCCGACTACGACGTGCTCGTGATCGGTTCGGGGTTCGGCGGCAGCGTCACGGCGTTGCGGCTCACGGAGAAGGGTTACCGCGTCGGCGTGCTGGAGGCCGGGCGCCGCTTCGCCGACGACGAGTTCGCCAAGACGTCGTGGCGCCTGCGGAAATACCTGTGGGCCCCGAAACTCGGCCTGTACGGCATCCAGCGGCTGACCCTGCTGAAGAACACCTTCGTGATGAGCGGCACCGGCGTCGGAGGTGGTTCGCTCGTCTACGCGAACACGCTGTACGAGCCGCCGGACGCGTTCTACCAGGACAAGCAGTGGGCGCACATCACGGACTGGAAGGACGAGCTGGCGCCCTACTACGACCAGGCCAAACGCATGCTGGGCGTCGTCGAGAACCCGCTCACGACGCCGGCCGACGAGGTGCTGCGCGAAGTCGCGGACGACATGGGCATCGGCCACACCTACCGCCGCACGCCCGTCGGCGTGTACTTCGGCTCGCACCCGGGCGAAGAGACCCCGGACCCGTTCTTCGGCGGCGCCGGCCCCGCGCGGCGCGGCTGCACCCACTGCGGCGAGTGCATGACCGGCTGCCGCGTCGGCGCGAAGAACACCACGGTGAAGAACTACCTCTACCTCGCCGAACAGGCCGGCGCCGAGGTCCACCCGTTGACGACGGTGGTCTCCGTGCGCCCGGTCGACGGCGGCTACGCGGTGGACACCGAGCGCACCGGCCGCTGGGTCCGGCGCGGCCGGCGCACCTTCACCGCGCGCGAGGTCGTCTTCTCGGCCGCGGCCCTGGGCACGCAACGGCTCCTGCACCAGCTCCGCGACGACGGCGCGCTCCCGGGCTTGTCGCCGCGCCTCGGCCTGTTGGCGCGCACCAACTCCGAGGCCGTGCTCGCCGCCCGTTCGCTGCGCAAGGACACCGACTACACGCGCGGCGTCGCCATCACGTCGTCGATCCATCCGGACGCCGTCACCCACGTCGAGCCCGTGCGCTACGGCAAGGGCAGCAACGTCATGGGCCTCATGGCCACCGTCCTCGTGGACGCCGAACCCGGCAAACGCCGGTGGGCGCTGGGGCTTCGCGAACTGGCTCGACGCTGGCGCCAGCTGCCGCGCCTGCACAACCCGCGGCACTGGTCGGAACGCATGATCGGCCTGCTCGTGATGCAGACGCTCGACAACTCCGTGACCACGTACACGAAACGGGGCCTGCTCGGCCGCCGGATGACCACTCGTCAAGGCAGCGGCGAACCGAGCCCCGACTGGATCCCGGCCGGCCACGACGTGACCCGCCGCGTCGCCGCGAAGATCGGCGGCCTCCCGCAGGGCGCCTGGACCGACCTCGCCAACACCCCGATCACCGGCCACTTCATCGGCGGCTGCACCATCGGCGACTCCCCCGACACCGGCGTCGTCGACCCCTACCAGCGCGTCTACGGCCACCCCGGCCTCCACATCGTCGACGGCTCGACGATCTCGGCCAACCTGGGCGTGAACCCGTCGCTGACGATCACCGCCCAGGCCGAACGCGCGATGGCGTTGTGGCCGAACAAGGGCGAGGCCGATCCCCGCCCGGCTCTGGGCTCGGCTTATCGCCGGATCACTCCGGTGGCGCCGCTCAAGCCGACCGTACCGACGACGGCGCCCGGCGCACTGCGGCTGCCGATCGTCGACCTCCGGATCGGTCGCTGACCAGCAGATTCAACAATCCCTCAACACATCCACCAACCACCACCAGGCACGCTTGCGGCGTCGCACGCGCTCACCCCCCTCTGAGCACGTGCACTGGGGGTGTCTTGAAAGGAGCTCCCGCGACGACGCCCTCCCTGCCGTCGCGGGAGTCCTTCCAAGGTCTTGTCCGGAGCGCCCCTAAGGCAGATTCGCGAGCGCGCCGCCAACGGTGTTCGCGAACGCATACCCGGCGGACGCGTCCCAGTTGATCGACCAGGTCATGGCACCGCGGATCGCCGGGTACGTGGCCGAGGGTTTGAAGCCGGCGCAGCTGGTGCCGCGAGCAAGGCAGTTGAGCGCCGAGACGACGTTCGACGGAGCCTGGTAGCCGCCGCCCGCCGAGCCGGAAGCCGGCAGGCCGAGGGCCACCTGGTCGGCCCGCAGACCGCCTTGCAGCTGAATGCAGGCCAGCGCTGTCAGGAAGTCGACGGTGGCCTGCGCGTAGACCTGGCCGTTGCAGCCGAGCATGGTGCCCGAGTTGTAGTACTGCATGTTGACGACCGTGAGGATGTCCTTGATCCCCAGCGCGAGCTGGAAGTAGCCGCCCTGGGTGGACTGCATGTCGATCGTCTGCGGCGCCATGGTGATGACCGAGCCGCCGCCGTTGTGGATGCTGCGCAGCGCCTGGCCCATGTAGGTGGCGTTGATGCCGTTCTCGAGGTCGATGTCCACGCCGTCGAAGCCGTAGGTCGAGATCAGCGACTTCACGGAGTTGGCGAAGTTGTTCGCCGACGACGAGTCGCTGACGTTGATCGTGCCGTTCTGACCGCCGACGGAGATGATCACCTTCTGGCCGCGCGCCTGCACGGTCTTGATGTCGGCGCGGAACTGCGCGTCGGTGTAGCCGCCGAGCTGCGACGACAGGCCGGAGTCGAGCGTGAAGTTCACGGCGCCCGGTGTGCCCGTGGCGTCGGCGAAGGCCACGGCGATGATGTTGTAGCGCGTGGGCACGTCGGCGAGCTTGAGGGCCTTGGCGCCGTTGTAGAAGTTCTGCCAGTAGCCCGTGAGCACGTGTTTGGCCAGGTCACCGGTCGTCGGCGGCTGGGAAGTGGTGGGCGTGGTCGGGGTCGTCGGCGGGGTGGTGGGTGTCGTCGGCGTGGTCGGGGTCGTGGGCGGCGGGGTGCCCGGGCCGTCGAGGTTGACGTCGTCAGCCAGGTAGGCCGGCTGTCCGTACCAGCCGTGCAGGTACACGGTGATGCTGGTGGACGCGCCGGTGGTGAAGTCGACCGCGAGCTGGCTCCAGCCGCTCGTGCCCGGCGTCCAGGTGCTGGTGTCGGCGCCGCCGGTGCCGGAGACGCCCAGGTAGACGTAGCTGCCCTGCACCCAGGCCGACAGCTTGTAGGCGGTGTTCGCCTTCACCGTCACCTGCTGCGAGCACTGGGCGGTGTCGGACGACGACGGCGCGGCGCTGAGCGCCTTGGTCCCGCCGTGGGCGCCACTGGACACCACGGAGGCGGAACCACTGCAAGTCCAGCCCGAAAGGCTGCCGCTTTCGAAGCCGGGGTTGGCGAGGATGTTGGCCGCCGAGGCACTGCCACCGATGACGAAGGTGACACCGAGGCACGCGGCCACGGTGGCGATCAGGGCGCTGATCGCGAGTTTGGGTCGGCGGGAAGGGCGAGGTTGTGGGGACCGTTTGGAGAACACAGCAAGACCTCCACGAAAGAGTGAGGCAGGTCACCACAAAGTGGACTAGACCAATCTCGGTGTCAAGGAACCGTTCGGGCGTCGCTTCGACGGGGCCATACGAAAGTCGCACCGCACCGGGCGGCAGAATGCTCGGCACGGGACACCGAGACGGAGCAGGAGCCTGGTTGTGAGCGTGCAGTCGGTCGAGGAACGGATCGCCGAAGAGCTGGGGGTGCGCGAAGGTCAGGTCAAGGCCGCGGTCGACCTCCTCGACGGGGGGTCGACCGTGCCGTTCATCGCCCGGTACCGCAAGGAAGTCACCGGGATGCTCGACGACGCGCAGCTGCGCACGCTCGAGGAACGGCTGCGCTACCTGCGGGAACTCGACGAGCGGCGCGTCTCCGTGCTGGAGTCGATCCGCACGCAGGGCAAGCTCGACGAGGCGCTCGAGGCCCAGATCATGGCCGCGGACACGAAGTCGCGCCTGGAAGACATCTACCTGCCGTACAAGCCGAAGCGGCGGACGAAGGCGCAGATCGCCCGTGAGGCCGGCCTCGAGCCGCTGGCCGACGGCCTCATGAACGACCCGAACACCGACCCGCAGGCCGCGGCCGCGGTGTTCGTCGACGCCGACAAGGGTGTCGCCGACGCGCAGGCCGCGCTCGACGGCGCCCGCTCGATCCTCGTGGAGCGCTTCGCCGAAGACGCCGACCTGATCGGCGAGCTGCGCGAGAAGATGTGGACCGAGGGGCACATCGCGTCGAAGGTCCGCGCGGGCAAGGAAGAGGAAGGCGCGAAGTTCGCCGACTACTTCACCTTCTCCGAGCCGTACGCGAAGCTCCCCTCGCACCGCATCCTCGCGATGCTGCGCGGCGAGAAGGAGGAAATCCTCGACCTGTCGATGGAGGCCGAGGAACCCCGGGCCGAGGACGCCGAGCCGCGCGTCGGTCCGACCGAGTACGAGATGCGGATCGCGCACAAGTTCGGCGTCACCCAGCAAGGCCGGCCCGCCGACAAGTGGCTCGGCGACACCGTGCGCTGGGCCTGGCGCACCAAGATCCTCCTGCACCTGGGCATCGACCTGCGGATGCGGCTGCGCCAGTCGGCCGAGGACGACGCCGTGCGCGTGTTCGCGGCGAACCTGCGCGACCTGCTGCTGGCCGCGCCGGCCGGCACGCGCGCGACGATGGGCCTCGACCCGGGCTTCCGCACCGGTGTGAAGGTGGCCGTGGTCGACGCGACCGGCAAGGTCGTGGACACGCACGTGATCTACCCGCACCAGCCGGCGAACAAGTGGGACCAGTCGATCGCCGAGCTCGCCGTGCTGTCGGCGAAGCACCACGTGGACCTGATCTCGATCGGCAACGGCACCGCGTCGCGCGAGACGGACAAGCTCGCGCAGGAGCTCATCAAGAAGCACCCCGAACTGAGCCTCACGAAAGCCGTCGTCAGCGAGGCGGGCGCGTCGGTGTACTCGGCGTCGGCGTTCGCGTCGCAGGAGCTGCCGGGCATGGACGTGTCGCTGCGCGGCGCCGTCTCGATCGCGCGCCGGCTGCAGGACCCGCTGGCCGAGCTGGTGAAGATCGACCCGAAGTCGATCGGCGTCGGCCAGTACCAGCACGACCTGTCCGAGGTGTCGCTGTCGCGCTCGCTCGACGCGGTGGTGGAGGACTGCGTGAACGCGGTCGGCGTGGACGTGAACACCGCGTCCGCTCCCCTGCTCACGCGGGTTTCGGGCATCACCACGGGGCTCGCCGAGAACATCGTGTCCCACCGCGACACCAACGGTCCGTTCAAGTCGCGCACCGCCCTGAAGGAGGTCGCGCGGCTCGGGCCCAAGGCGTTCGAGCAGTGCGCCGGCTTCTTGCGCATCCCGGACGGCGACGACCCGCTCGACGCGTCTTCGGTGCACCCCGAGGCGTACCCGGTGGTGCGGCGGATCCTCGACCGCACCGGCTCGGGCATCCGCGAGCTGATCGGCAACGCCCGCACGCTGCAGGCGCTCAAGCCGACGGAGTTCGTGGACGAGACCTTCGGGCTCCCGACCGTCACGGACATCCTGACCGAGCTGGAGAAGCCCGGCCGCGACCCGCGTCCGGCGTTCAAGACGGCGACGTTCGCCGAGGGCGTGGACAAGATCGGTGACCTCAAGCCCGGGATGCGGCTGGAGGGTGTGGTCACGAACGTGGCGGCGTTCGGCGCGTTCATCGACGTCGGCGTGCACCAGGACGGCCTCGCCCACGTGTCGGCGCTGTCGAAGAACTTCGTGAAGGACCCGCGCGACGTCGTGAAGCCCGGCGACATCGTGAAGGTGAAGGTGCTCGACGTCGACGTGCCGCGCAAGCGGATCTCGCTGACGCTGCGCCTGGACGACGAGCCGGGTGCTTCGTCGCAGGACCGTCGTGGTGGTGGCGGTGGCGGCGGTCGTGACCGCGGTCAGGGCGGCAGCGGTGGCGGCCAGGGTGGCGGTGGCGGCCAGGGCGGTGGCGGCGGTCAGCGGCGTGGCCAGCAGGGCAACCGCGGTGGTAGCGGCGGCGGTCGTGACCGCGGAGGCAACTCCGGCGGCAACGGCTCGATGGCCGACGCGCTGCGGCGGGCCGGATTCGGCAAGTAGGACCGGGTCAGCGGGCCCGGAGCCAGCGGATTTCGCCGTCGTGCCACTCGTCGGTGGGCGTGAGCCCGGCGGCGGTGGCCACGGCGGCGGAAGCCCGGTGCCCGGGGTGGATGTGGGCGAGAACGGCGGCCACCGGCTGCCGTTCGAGCCAGGCGACGAGCGCCTGGGTGGCTTCAGTGGCGATGCCGCGGCCTTGCCACGGCGTCCCCACCACCCAGGCGATCTCCGCGCCGGCGGCACTCACGGTGGCCTGGACGGTGCCCGTCAGACAGGCATCGCCGCGAAGCCGGATCACCCAGTTCAGCCAGGTCACGGCCGGGTCAGGCGAGCCGGCGGTCATGCGCTGGTAGCGCGTGCGCAGGGCTTCCGGAGTGTCCGGGGTGCCGCCGATGAAGGTGTGCAGCGCCGGATCGGACAGCACCCGCGCCATCTCCTCGGCGTGCTCGACCAGCAGCGGCAGCAGGTCCAGCCGCGCGGTGGTGATGGCCCGGGCTTCGAGGCGGGGTGCGGTCACGGAGCACCGGCGTAGCCGAGCGGGCGAGCCCGGCCCGGGATCGCGGACCGGTGAGCCCAGGCGGTCATCACCGCGCAATTCCCAGCAACGCGGCCTCGAGCGCGATCAGGATCTCCGCGGTTGCTTTCGGGTCGCTGAGAGAGCGACCGGTGGCGGCCTCGACCCGGCGCAGCCGATGGCGGACCGTGTTGGGGTGACAGAACAGAACTGCCGCGGCGCCTGACGCCGACCCTCCGTTGTCCCGCCACGCGGCCAGGGTGTCGAGGAGGACCTTGCCTTGCTCGGGCGGCAGGTCGAGGATCGGCCCGAGTACGGCCTGCCGGACTCGCTGCATCGCGTCGGGCGCGCTGACCGCCGCGACGGCAAGGGGAAAGTCGTCGAACATCGTGACGTGCGGCGTGCCGGCGACGGTGCTCGCCAGCGCGATGCGCGCGAAACGCAGCGCGGCCGCCGTCTCCGTCAGTGCCCGATACGGCGGGCTGACGCCGATCCGGCTGTGCGCCGACGCCGTCAGGGTCGACGCGAGCGGGCGCAGGTCGGCGTCGTTCTCGA
Source organism: Amycolatopsis sp. NPDC050768 (assembly GCF_040654155.1). Classification (NCBI taxonomy): domain Bacteria; kingdom Bacillati; phylum Actinomycetota; class Actinomycetes; order Pseudonocardiales; family Pseudonocardiaceae; genus Amycolatopsis; species Amycolatopsis sp. NPDC050768. The sequence continues at coordinate 395,961 of NZ_JBFAHL010000008.1, read as the reverse complement.
AGCGCACGATCCCGATCTGCGCATCGGGCATCAGCCGCCAGGCCGACCCGATGCGTCGTGCCCGCAAGCGGTTCTCGATGCCGGGCAGCGCCTCCTGGGCCAGTTGCACCGATTCGGCCGCGACCACGACGAAGGGCCCCCGTTTGGGCAGGCGCAGCACGTCCGCTACCTCCCAGACGGACGTCTCGTGCAGCGGCCGTCCCTCCAGGAGTGCGCCGACCAGAGCCGACCGCTCGCCCTCGTTCCGCAGCACCAGTGCCATCGTCGCCTCGCGGTGCGCAGCGGCCATCTCCTCGGCGAAGGTGTCGTGTGCGGACCAGAGGTCGGAGGCCGCGTCCACCAGTGCCTGATCGGAGACCTGTTCCTGCGTACGGGCGTGCCGCACGAGGCTGTGCCAGATCTGGCTGAACAGCACGCGGAACGCCGCCATGACCACCGACAGCGGCACCCCTTGCTCGGCTCGCAGAGCACCGGTCGTCCGGGCTGCCGCGACGTCGGCGAACCGGTCCTCCTGCAAGGACCGGAGGACATACTCGAGGTTGCCTCGCACGGATCGCCTCAGGTCGTCTGCCGACACGACGGTAGTCAGGGAGTAGAACTCGACGCGGGCCTCGATCGCGGACGCGATCTCGTCCGCGAACTCGTCGATGGCGCCCAGCAGCCGTCCGGCGAGTGCCACGAGCTCCGGATCGGGCCCGCTCGTGGCTTCGCGTCGCGTCACCAGGTCAGCCTAGAGCTGTCCTGTTTCAGGCACCGCATGCCGCGACGATCAGGTCGATCGTCTCGGCCGGCTTGCTGATCATCGCGACGTGCGAACTGGCGACCTCCACCGTCTGCGCTCCGGCGCGCTTCGCCATGAACCGCTCGGCCTCCGGCGGGATCGTGACGTCGTCGGCGGCCACGAGGTACCAGCTCGGGATGGTCCGCCAGCCAGGCACTCCGGAAGCGGCGGACAGGCAGGACAGCGCGAACCCGCGCTGGGCGACGGCCATGAAAGCGGCGAGATCAGTGTCCAGGTCGGCGCAGAACAGCTGGTGGAAGAACTCCAGGTCGATGTACCCGTCGGCGTCGCCCTCGGGCGCACCCGGGTACGGGCGCCGAACCAGGCGCTCACCGAGTTCGGACGCCCCGCCGCCGAGCGCGAAGGACTCGAGCAACATCTCTCCCTCGTCCGGCGCGAAAGCGGCGATGTAGACCAACGCCCGCACGTTCGGGATGCCCGTGCTCGCGTTGGTGATCACGCAGCCGCCGTACGAGTGGCCGACGAGCACGACGTCGCCCTGGATCGTCGACACGAAGTCCCTGATGTAGCCGGCATCGGCGGCGACCCCGCGCAGCGGGTTGGCCGGAGCGAGGACCGGGTACCCGCGTTCACGCAGACCGGCGGCCACCCCCTGCCAGCCTGACGCGTCAGCGAAGGCGCCGTGGACCAGTACGACGGTGGGTAGTGCGGAAGCGGCCATGACGAGCCTCGTTCCTGTTGTGGGGTGAAAGGGGTTGCCTGCTCACCGTGCAGCAGGGCACACGCGAACGCGATGTTCCCGATCAACCTGAACGAGGCCGTTTGTTGTCCGTCAGGACAACGGGCCCGAGCGGGTCCGCGCGCGGGTGCGCCCGCGGACCCGGTGCACCTAGGCGTTCATCTCGTAGGTGCCGGACAGGTCCCGCACCACTGTCCACACGCGAGCGAAGCGGTCGGCGTCCACGACGGGCTTGCGCAGGGCCGCCAGCGCCAGCTCCTGCTGCTTGGCCGTGGAGCTCGCCTTGCCGTTGAGGTCCACCGCGGCCGCGCTGAAGTCCTGCACCAGCACGGCGAAGAGCTGGTCCACGACGTCGTCGGGCTCGCCGGTGAGCTCGGCCTGCTCCAGGATCAGCTGGCCGTAGACGACGAGGGTGAACAGCTCCGTCAGAGCCAGCCCGAAGTCCAGGTCGGCCTGCTGGGCCTCGTCCGGCGCGGCTTCGGTGAGCAGGCGCACGAGGTGGTCGGCCTGCTCGCGGAAGAGCGCCACGTTCGGGATGTGCGAAGCCTTGCCGTAGGCCGTTTTCCAGTCGTGGAAACGGACCTTCGACAGGCCGCGCGCGGGGCCCTGGCGGAAGAGGAACTCGTCGTCCGCGGCGTCGTCGCGGGTCGGCACGGGGGCGTAGTCCTGGGGCGCGAAGAGGTACGCGGGCATGAACTTCGCGATCAGCGCGAGGTTCACCGCCACCGTGCCCTCCAGCTTGGGCAGGCCGTCGATGTCGTTCTTGGCCATGGCGAGGTAGGTGTCGGCCTCGAAGCCCTTGGCCGCGACGACGTCGGCGACCAGGCCGATCACCTTCTGCGCCTGCGTGGTCACCTTCATCTTGGTGATGGGGTTGAACAGCAGGTAGCGGCGGTCGTCCGGGCCGGCGGAGCGGAAGTAGTCCACGGCGCGATCGGAGAACAGCTTCATGCCGACCAGCCGGGCGTAGGCCTCCACGAACTCGCGGCGCACGTGCGGGAAGTCGGTGACGGGCTTGCCGTAGAGGATCCGGTTGTGGGCGTGCGTGATGGCCTCGTACAGCGAGTGCGTGGCCATGCCGATGCCGCCGAAACACAGGTTGAACTTGCCGATGTTCACGGTGTTGAGCGCGGCGCTGAAGGCCTCCGCGCCGACGTGCAGGAGGTCCTCGGCGTGCACCGGGTAGTCCTCGAGCCGGAACTCCGCGACGAACATCTGCGAGGGCACGACGTTCTTCACCACGTGGTAGTTCGGGTGGGTCGAATCGGCGTAGAAGAACACGTACTGGTCCGGGCCTTCGACGCCGTCGATGCGGCCGAAGACCGAGACCGTGCGGGCGACGTTGCCGTTGCCGATGTAGTACTTGGAGCCGTTGGCGCGGTAGCCGCCCGCGCCGTCGGGCGTGAGGACGAGGTCGGACGAGTAGATGTCCGCGCCGTGATCCTTTTCGGACAGTCCGAACGCGCCGACGCCGCCCGCGTCCAGCGCGTCGGCCGCCCGCTTGCGCGCGACCTCGTTGCCGCTCTGCCACACCGGGCCGAGCCCGAGGACCGTCACTTGAAATGGGTACCAGAAGTTCAAGCCATAGAAGCCGAGGATTTCCGCCAGCGCGGCCACGCGGCTGGTGTCCCAGCGCTTGTCCGGCGCGCCGTCGGCGGCCGCGGCGGGCGTGAGGAAGGTGGCGAAAAGGCCTTCCTTGCCGGCGAACTCGAGGAAGTCCGCGTAGAAGGTGCGGTTGTGGTAGTCCTCGGTGAGCTTGCGCTTGCCGCGTGACTCGAACCACTCGATCGTGGCCAGCAGCAGGCGCCGGGTCTCCGGGTCGAACGACTGCGGGTCGTAGGCCCGCGGGTTGAGCAGCGGCATGGCTCTCCTCCGTGATTACCGACGGGTAACTTAGCAAGGGGCCGAGGTGCGGGCAAACTCACTCGGCCCCGCGTGCACGTTCGGCTATACTGATCTTGCGGTCCGCTCAGTTCTGCCTCGGATCGCGTGTTGTTGTCGACTACCACGCGCCGCGGCCCCCCGAGGTCTGCGCCGGGCAGGACAACCCTTCTCACGTATGGAGAACCGGGGCGTTTCGAGCGCCCGTACGCACTTATGACCACATTTACTGAACTCGGCCTGCCCAAGTCCCTGGTGGACGCACTGGCGGCCCAGGGCGTCACCTCGCCGTTCCCGATCCAGGAAGCCACGCTGCCGCACACGCTCGCGGGCCGCGACGTGCTCGGCCGCGGCCGCACGGGCTCCGGCAAGACCTACGGCTTCGCGCTGCCCGTGCTGGCCCGCCTCTCCGCCGGCCCCACGCGCCGGCGCCCCGGCCGCCCGCGCGCGCTGATCCTCGCGCCGACGCGTGAGCTCGCCACCCAGATCGAGGCCACCATCGCGCCGCTGGGCAAGGTGCTGGGCCTGAAGACGACCACGATCTTCGGCGGCGTGAGCGCGTCTCCGCAGATCACGCGCCTGCGCGACGGCGTGGACATCGTCGTCGCCTGCCCCGGCCGCCTGGCCGACCACATGCGCTCCGGCGAGGTGAAGCTCGACCAGATCGAGATCACCGTGCTCGACGAGGCCGACCACATGGCCGACCTGGGCTTCCTGCCCGAGGTGCGGCGCATCATGGACCAGACGCCCGAGCGCGGGCAGCGGCTGCTCTTCTCCGCGACCCTCGACGGCGGCGTCGACGTGCTGGTCAAGCGCTTCATGCACGACCCGGTCACGCACAGTGTCGACTCGGCCCAGTCGCCGGTCTCGACCATGACGCACCACGTGCTGCACCTCGAGGAGACCCACCGCCTGCCGGTGCTCGTCGACCTCACTGCCGCGCCCGGCCGCACGCTCGTGTTCACGCGCACCAAGCACCGCGCCAAGAGCCTCACGCGCAAGCTGGTGGCCAGCGGTGTGCCGGCCGTCGAACTGCACGGCAACCTCGGCCAGAACGCGCGCACGCGCAACCTGGAGGCGTTCTCCTCCGGCGCGGCCAAGACGCTGGTCGCCACCGACATCGCGGCCCGCGGCATCCACGTGGACGACGTCACCCTCGTCATCCACGCCGACCCGCCCGTGGAGCACAAGGCCTACCTGCACCGCTCCGGCCGCACCGCGCGCGCCGGCGCGTCGGGCACCGTGGTGACGCTGATGACCGACGACCAGGTCGCCGACGTCCGCGACCTCACCCGCAAGGCCGGCATCAAGCCCACGACCACGCAGATCGGCCCCGGCCACCCGCTGCTGGCCGAGCTCGCCCCCGGCGAGCGCACCTTCGACGCCTCGCCGCGCCGCCCGATCGTCGACGACCGCCCGAAGAAGGTCACCGCTTCCGGCGGCGACGCTTCCGCCGCTCGCGGTGGGCGTCGTGGCGGGCCGGCTCCGGAGAACCGCGGTGGGCAGGGCGCTCGCGCCAACGCTCAGTCGCGCCGGGGCGAGTCGGCCGGACGCGGCGGCTCCAGCCGCGGCAGCCGTGGTGGCGCCGGGCGGGACTCGTTCGGCGAAGGCCGCGGTCGCGGCGGTGCTGCTCGCGAATCGTTCGGCGAGGGCGGCGGCCGTGGTCGCGGTGGCACTTCGCGGGAAGCGGTCGCCGACGGCGCCGGTCGCGGTCGTGGTGACGCCGGTCGTTCAGCCGGGGGCCGCAGCGGCGCCGGGCGCGCGAACGCCGGCCGCGGTGGCGCCGCAGCCGGGCGCACCGGTGGCGGTCGCGGTGGCGCAGCCGCCGCCCGCACGCAGGGCGAACCGCGCCGCGGTGGTTCCGGCCAGTCGGCGACGCGTTCGCAGCAGCCCAGCCGCGCCGGCTCGGCCTCCGGCTCCAGCCGTGGCGCCGCAGCGTTCTCGTCCGGCACCCGCGCGGGATCTCGCCGCACCGGGCGCTGACCATCCACTTCAGACCGGCCCGCAGGCTCCGCGCCTGCGGGCCGGTTTTTTGTGCCGCAGGCGCGTCAGAGCTGGCCGAGCAAGGCGAACGCGGGCGGGAAGCCGCCCAGCACCACGAACGCGGCGATGTTCGTCTTCTTGTACTGCACCAGCAAAGCCACGAACTCGCGCAGAAAGGCGCTCGGCACGAAGTACGAAGCGGTCTTCGCGCCGATCACATCCAGGCGCAGCCGCAGGCGGCGAGCGAGGATGGCGGTGCGGAAGACGTGGTAGTTGTTCGTCACGGCGAGGATCCGGCCGGAAATCCCCCGCGCGCGCAGCAGTTCCACGCTGTAGCGCAGGTTCTCGTCGGTCGTCGTGGCCTTGTCCTCCAGCAGCACCGACTCCCGAGACACTCCGGCGTTCTCCAGATACGCAGCCATCGCCGCGGCTTCCGAGGTGAGCTCGTCACTCCCCTGGCCACCGGACACGACCACGACGGCCTCGGGCGAGCGCTGGTAACACTGGACCCCGCGGTCCAGCCGGCTGGCCAGCAGCGGCGGCACGCGGTCACCCAGCAAACCGGAGCCCAGCACGATGATCGCGGCGACGCGGGCGCGGCGGTTCAGCCTGCTGTAGAGCACGGAGTACATGAGCAGCGCCGTGAACACGAACGCGAGATACGCCGAGAGCAGCAGCGCCGAGAGCGCCACCACGATCAGCCACGGCGCCGCGCGCGTGAAAGCGACCGCGCCCACCGTGAAGACGTAGACCGCCAGGATCGCCAGCCCCGCGAGCAGCGACAGCAGGTTCGCCGGCCGATGCCCCTCGCGGCGCCACATCACCGCGCCGTTGGCGATCAGCGCCCACGGCAGCACCAGCGCGGCGACCACCGCCACCACCGCGACGACGATCAGCACCACGGTCTGCAGCCACACCAGCCCCGCCGTGAGGCTGAAGAGCCACAACCCCGTCAACACCAAAGCGATCGCGAACCACACGGCGTTGCCGAACCGCCGTGGCTCGCGCAGGAACCGCACGAAGAAGATCAGATCGGCGAGCAGCGCCAGGATCGCGGGGGCCATGATCGAACATTGTGGTGGGTGCCGCGAAACCGCGTCGGGCGAGCCCCGTCAGAGCGAGGACGTGAGGCCGCGCGCCCGCAGCACGGCGCGCTCCAGCGGCCGGAACACCAGCAGCTCGATCCCGATCCCGACGAGCAGGATCAGGAAGATCGCCGCGATCACCTTCTCGATCGCGTTGAGCGACGAGCCCTGGTTCAAGTACGCGCCCAGGCCGATGCCGAGCTGCGGCGACAGCGCGATGAGCTCGGCCGCCATCAGCGAACGCCACGAGAACGCCCAGCCCTGCTTCAGCCCGGCGAGGAAGCCGGGCAACGCGGCGGGCAGCAGGATGTGGCGGGCCGCGGCCAGCCGGCGCGCGCCCATGACCTGGCCGACGCGCGGCAGGATCGGCGGGATCTGGTCGATACCGGATACGAGGCCGTTGGCGATCGAGGGCACGGACCCGAGTAGCACGACGAAGTAGATCGCCGCGTCGTTGATGCCGAACCACAGGATCGCGGCCGGCACCCAGGCCACCGACGGCAGGCTCTGCAGCCCCGTGAGCAGCGGCCCGATCGCCGCGCGCACCACGCGGACCTTGGCGACGAGCAGCCCCAGCGGCGTCCCGATCACCACGCCCGCGGCGAAGCCGAGCGCGGCGCGGTGCAGCGACGTCCAGATGAAGCCGAACACCTCGCCGTCGGTGAGGCGGTCCCAGAACTCGTTCCACACGGCCAGCGGCGCGGGCAGCTGCGCCTCCGGCCAGAACGCGGCGGCCCACAGGATCTGCCACACGACCACGAGCAGCACGAGCGCGACGACCGGCGGCAGGAAACCCCACGCGAACCGGCGCCAGAACGACGGGCGGCGCTCCCCTACTGGGGCGTCGAGCGCGTCGAGGCCGGAACCGACGGCATCCAGCTCGTCGACGGGTCCGTCAGGCTGCGGCATGGGTGCTGATCACCTTTCGCAGGTGGCCGGTGATTTCCTCGGTCAGCTCCTCGGTGTCGGCCAGCGGCACGTCGGTCCACTCACGCACCACGCGGCCCGGGCGCGAAGACAGCAGCACCACGCGCTGGCCCAGCCGCACGGCCTCGCGCACGTCGTGGGTCACGAACAGCACCGACGTGCCCGTGCGCCCCCACACGCGCAGCAGCTCGCCCTGCAGCACGTCGCGGGTAATGGCGTCGAGCGCGGCGAACGGCTCGTCCATCAGCAGCAGGGCCTGCTCCGCGTCGCCGCCGACGCGGTGGGTCGCCGCGAGCGCGCGGGCCAGCGCCACCCGCTGACGCATGCCGCCGGACAGCTCGTGCGGACGCTTCCCGCCCACGCCGCTCAGGCGCACCAGGTCCAGCAGCTCGGCGGCCTTGTGGCGGCGCTCGGCGCGGCCGAACCCGGCCAGGCGCAGCGGCAGCTCGACGTTGCGCGCGGCCGTGAGCCACGGCATGAGCGCGGCCTCCTGGAACATGACCGCCGGGCGCGAGGTGTTGAGCGTGATCTCCCCCGCCGATGGCGCGTCGAGGCCGGCCACGAGATTCAGCAGCGTGCTCTTGCCGCAGCCGGACGCACCGAGCAGGCACACGAACTCGCCCGGCGCCACCGTCAGGTCCACGCCGTCGAGCGCGACCACCGCACGCCCGGCCGGGCCGAACGCCTTGCCGACGCCGGCAAGCCGCACCGCGGCCGTGCCGGTGAACTCGGTCCGTCCACTGGGGAGGGTGATCGTCATCGCTCGCTGCCTCTTTCCTGAATCACCGGGACGCAGTCACTTGGCCAGGGCGGGGGCTTCGACGGCGGGTTGCTTCGCTTCCTGCAGGACCTCGTTGAGCGGACCGAAGTCGGCGAACCCCTTGAGCGCCACGGCGGACTTCGCGACGCCCGCGGTGACGGAGTCCTGCGCCAGCTGCGGGAACTGCTCGGGGATCGGGTCCGTGGTCAGCTCGATGCCGGAGAACGCGCGGTCGAGCACGGCCGGGCTCAGCGAGCTGCCGGCGAGTTTCTTGAGCGCTCCGTTGACGACCGTCTTCGCGTCCGCCGGATTGGCCTTGGCCCAGTCGATGGCCGCCAGCTCACCCTTCAGCACCGCGCGCACGGTGTCGGGGTGCTGCTGCAGGAACTCGCTGCGCACGATCACCACGGTGGTCGGGAACCGGCCGTCGGGCCACAGCGACTTCTCGTCGACGAGCACCTTCGCGCCGGCGTCGAGCACCAGCCGCGAGGACCACGGCTCGGGCAGCCAGCCGCCGTCGACGTCGCCCTTGCGGAAGGCGTCGAGCGTCTTCGGGTTGTCCATCGTGGTCACGGTGACCTGGCCGGTGAGCAACTTGGCGGCCAAGAACTTCTTGAGCGCCACATCCTGGGTGTTGCCCAGCTGCGGCGTCGTCAGGGTCTTGCCCTTGAGCTGGTCGATAGTGGTGATGTCCGGCTTCACCACGAGCTGGGCACCGCCCGAGACCGCGCCGGAGACCAGCTGGATGGCGCCTGCGGACTTGCTGAAGGCCGTGATGGCCGGGCCCGAGCCGATGAACGCCATGTCGAGCGACTTGCCGAGCAGCGCGTTGACCTCGTCGGGGCCGGCGTTGAACGTCTGCGTGGTCAGCTTCGTCTTGCCCAGCTGCTGGGTGAAGAAGCCCTTGTCGACGCCGATCAGCGCCGGCGCGTGGGTGACGTTCGGGAAGTAGCCGAGGCGCACCTCCGTCGCCGCGCCTTCGTCCGTGGCCGCGGCCTGCGGCCGGTCCGCGCGCGAACAGCCCGCGAGTGCGCCCACTGCGGTCAGCGCGACGAGCGCGGCGGCGAACAAACGGGTTCTCGAGAGCTTGCGCACGGGTGGGCCCTTCCAGCGGTGACCGGGTCCCGGCGAGGTTCGCACGGTCACTCACCCGGGCGCATCGACATCCGCATCGCGGGAAAACCGGTGGGAGGCCCTTGACAGGGGTGCCGTTACTTGCTCAGCAGCAGCGAGACGTCGCCGAACTCGTGCCAGAGGTACCTCCGTTCGATGGCCGCGTCGTAAGCGCGCTGCACCAGGGCGGGGCCGACGACGGCCTCGAGCAGGAGCAGATGCGAGGCCTCAGGCGTGTGCAGGCCGGTGACGAGCCCGTCGACGACCTGAGCCGGGTGGTCCGGGCCCAGCACCAGCGACGTCCAGCCCGACGCGGCGGTGACGGCGCCGTCCACCACGGCCGACTCCAGCGCGCGGACCGCGGTGGTCCCCACGGCGACGACGCGGCCACCCTGCGTGCGCACCCAGTTGACCAGCGCGGCCGTGGTGGCGGGGACGCGGTAGCGCTCGGCGTACGGCGGCTCGCCCGCTTCCGGCGACGAGACGCCGGTGTGCAGCAGGATCGGCGCGAAGAGCACACCGCGGGAGACCAGCTGCGTCACCAGTTCCGCCGTGAAGGGGCGGGCAGCGCTGGGCATTTCCGCCGAGCCGGGGTCGCGGGCGAACACGGTCTGGTAGTCGGTGAGCGGCCACGTGCGCGGGACGTAGCCGTAGCGGATGGGGCGGCCGACGAGCGCCAGGTACTTCCCGACGCCGCCTTCGACGTCGACGCGGGCGCGCCAGAGCCGTCGCCGGCCGGCGATGTGCGGCTCGAGCAGGGTGAGGCCGGCGCCGGCGGGCAGGGCGAGGTGCTCGCCCTCGCGGCCGTCGAGCAGCGGGCCACCGGGGGCCCGGAGTTCGACGACCCAGGTGCCCTCGTCGAATTCCACGGCGTCGAGCTCGGTGGAGAAGTGGACGCCGACGACGTGGTCGCCGCGTACGGCGTCGACGGCGGCGGGCAGCGTGCCCGAGGTGTTGACGACGAGCAGGTCACCGGGCCGCAGGTGGTCGCCGACCTCGCGGAACGTGGCGTGGTGAACGCCGTCCGGGCTCGCGGTGAGCAGCCGGACCTCGTCACGGGCGAGGCCCCGTGCTTCGGGTGGCGCGCCGGCGAGCAGGTCGTCCGACAGCGTGAAGCGGGTGTGCGGGGTGGTCACGAGCGCACCGCCGTGGCGAGGTCGGCGGCGCGGTAGCGGCCACTGGGCAGGCGTTCGTCGAGCAGCCTGAGGAACGCGGGCACGGCCGTCTCGGGCAGCGGGCGGTCGGAGATGTCCTCGCCGGGGAAGGCAAGCTGGTGCATGGCCGTGCGCAGGTCACCGGGGTCGACGGCGTAGACGGCGAGCTCCGGGTTCTCGACACCGAGCACGGCGGTGGCGTGGTCGAGCGCGGCTTTCGCGGAGCCGTAGGCACCCCAGCCCTCGTAGGGTTCGACGGCGGCGTCGGAGCTGATGTCGACGAGAGTGCCGTTCGCGGTTTTCAGCGCGGGCAGCAGCGTTCGAGTGAGTGCGAGGGGCGCGAAGACATTGGTGCGGTAGACGGATTCCAGGGCTTCGAGCGGGTAGTCGGCCAGCGGGGGCAGCGGGCTGACGCCGAGGCTGCTGGCGTTGTTCACGAGCAGATCGAGCCGCGGCCCGGCGGCCTCGGCGAGGGCGGTGCGGTGCGCAGGGTCCGTCACGTCGCCGGGCACGGCGGTGAAGCCGAGCTCGTCGGCCGTGGCCCGCAAGGCTTCTTCACCCCGCGCGGTGCCCAGCACTGTCCACTCGCGACGGACGAGGGCCCCGGCGAGGGCCCGCCCCAGACCGGCTGACGCGCCGGTGATGACAGCGACTGGCATGGTTCCTCCTGGAGTAGGTACCAGCCAGCGTGCGACCTCTACCTTACTGGAGGTCAACCTTCTTTTCGCCGCGCAGGATCAAGTACGCCACCAGCGAAACCACGAACCCCGCGTAGTACGCCAGATCCGCACCGTGCAGGGCGGCGGCGACAGGTCCGGTGTAGACGGTGGTGTTCATGAACGGCACCGCCGCCGCGAAGCCGACCAAGAACGCCACGAGCGCCGCCCACGACCGGGTGGGTTTCCGCAGCTCAGCGCCGATGTCGAAGCGTCGGCCGTGCTTCGTGCGACGCAGCCAGTCGGGCACCACGACGCCCAGGAACGGCGGGATCCAGTAGCTCACGAACAGCAGCACGTTCTCGAACTTCGCCGACAGGTCGCCGCTGTGCATCCAGAGGATGAGCACGAACGCCAGCACGGTCACCACGACCGCGGACACCGGGCGGCGCAGCCGCACGCCGACGGTCTGGAGGGCGAGCGAGCCGCTGTAGTCGTTCATGGCGTTGGACGACACGGCGGCCAGCGCGATCACCAGCAGCGCCAGCCCGCCGACCGCGCCGCCGCCGACCAGCTGCGAGACGCCGGCGGCGGTCTGGTCGCCCAGCGCCGAGCCGAGCGCGAGGCCGATGCCCTCACCCAGCGCGTACGACGCGACGAGCCCGAGCAGCGTGAACCAGAAGACCCCGGCCGGCTTCGTGTCGGCGGGCAGGTAGCGGCTGAAGTCGGCGGCGTAGGGCGCCCACGAGATGGCGAGGCTGAGCGTGATCGTGGAGAACAGCACGATGGCGCCCGCGTAGTCGCCGCCGGTCGCGGAGTCGGTGAAGGTGATCGGGTGGTCGAGGACGACCTTGACCGCGAGCGCCACGAACGCGACCACGAGCACCGCGCTCATCACGGCCTGCACGCGGTGGATCACGGCGTAGCCGAACACGCCGAGCAGGCATTGCAGGGCCAGCACGAGGACCACGGCGAGCCAGAACGGCAGCCCTGTGAGCTCCGCCAGCGCTTCGCCGCCGAAGAGCCCGACCAGCGCGTCCCACGCGATGCTGCCGAGCCATTGCACGAGCCCCGGCAGCACCACCGTGCGGCCGAATGGCAGGCGCGCGAGCGGCAGTTGGCCCGCGCCCGTTCGCGGGCCCCAGGTCGACAGGTACGCGGGCGGCAGCGAGCCGAGGATCGTGCCGACGAGCGCGACGATGAACCCGGTCGTGAAGCCCAGCCCCAGCGTCGAACCGAGCGTGCCGGTGAAGACGGCGGTCATGGTGAGGTTGGGCGCGAACCACACGCTCGCGAGCCGCCACGGCCGGCCGAACCGGTTCGCCTCGGGCACGGGCCTGATGCCGTGCGTCTCGATGGCGAAGTCGCCCGCGCCGGACGGCATGCGTCCCCCGAAGACTTCCGCGTCGATCCCGCTCATGTACTGGCCCTTCTCCCGTTTTGCCGGGTGTCATGATTGCTGCTGGCCGGGGTTGGGGGAAGCTTCCGCGACGAACGTCTCCCCTGCCAGGAGAAGTTCGGGTCGAGGAGATCGAAAGAGACCGAGTTTCCCAGGTTGTCGGTGACCTCGACCACCGTCCCGGAAACCACGATCCGCTCGAACGGGTTCGACCACAACGCCACCACCCAGCGGAGGTCTCCCACGAGATCGAGCCTCGCGAAGAAGCCTTGCGAGCGCCTGTTTCCGTCGTCGCCGTCGGATGTTCACGCGCCGGGTTCAGGCTGAAACTCCTTCGACGGCCCACGGCCCCGCTGGCACGATGATCGAATGGGGGTTCTGGCGTCGCGGCGCTTCGCCGTGTTCTTCGGCGCGCGGATGGTGTCGTTGCTCGGCAGCTCGATGACGCCGGTGGCGCTCGCGTTCGCGGTGCTCGACGCCAGCCCGGACTCCGGGGACCTCGGCATCGTGCTGGCGTCGAACATGGTGCCGATGCTCGCGTTGCTGCTGGTCGGGGGCTCGGTGGCCGACCGCTTCCCGCGTGACCTGGTGCTGCGCCTCGCCAACCTGGGCAGCGGCGCGACCCAGCTCGTGGCGGCGGGGGTGCTGCTGACGGGAAACTACTCGCTGCCGTTCCTGGTGTGTACAGAGTTCGCCAACGGGGTGCTCACGGCGTTCACGACGCCGGCCCTGCGCGGGATCGTGCCGCAACTGGTCGACCGGGGGTTGTTGCGTCAGGCGAACTCGCTGCTGTCATCGGCGCGCAACATCTCGAAGGTGGCGGGGCCTTCCGTCGCGGGTGTCCTCGTGGCCACCGTCGGCGGCGGCTGGGCCATCGCGGCGGACGGCTTGTCGTTCGTGGTGGCCGGCCTGGCGTTCAGCTTTCTCCGCCTCCCTCCGGTCGTCGGCTCGTCGCGGGCGGGCGTCCTGCGCGGCATCCGCGAGGGCTGGCACGCGTTCCGGCGGATCACGTGGCTGTGGCAGATCGTGGCGGCGTTCACGGTCGTCAACATCGCGCAGACCGGCGTCTGGCAGGTCCTCGGGCCGACCATCGCGCGCGCCACCATCGGCGAGGCGTCGTGGGGTGCGGTGCTGAGCGTGCGGGCCGCGGGGGTGCTGATCACGGGTGTGGTCATGTACCGGGTGGCGGCTCGCCGGCTGCTGAGCTTGGGGCAGGTGTGCGCCGCCTTGTCGGCCACGCCGCTGATCGTGCTGGGGACTTCGCCGGGTTTCGTCGCGCTTGCTGCCGCGGCGCTGGTGGCAGGGCTCGGCGGTGGGGTCGCGAACGTCGCGTGGGATACGACGGTGCAGGAGAACGTCCCCGACCATCTGCTCTCGCGGATGGCCGCTTATGACGACTTCGGGTCTTATGTGGGGATTCCGATCGGTCAGCTGTCGGCGGGGCCGTTGGCTTCGGCGTTCGGCGCCGGGCCGGTGGCCACGGCCGGTGGGGTGGTGCTGGCGGTGGCGGCGTTGGTGCCGTTGTTGTCGCCGGTGGTGCGGAAGATGCGCCACACACCGGCAGAGGCCGGTTCGTCGGCGGGTGGCGGCGGCTAGGTTGAAGTGCCAGGCGAGCCGCCGCCACCGGGCTCCCCTCAGTCGACGACCAGGCCGCCGGTGACGTTGGCGATCGCGCCGGTCATCGCGCTGGAGCGGTCCGAAGCGACGAACGCTGCCACGTTGGCGATCTCGGCGACCGTGGGCAGCTTCTTCCGCAGTGTCAGCGTCTCCATGCGGTCCTGGAACGCGTCGCGGCTGATGCCGTACGCGTCGGCGTGCAAGCCGTAGACCTCGGTGAGCTGCGTCGTCTCCGGCATTCCCGCCGCGTTCAGGCACACGACGCGGACACCGTGCGGTCCGAGCTCGGCCGCCAGGCCCCGTGCCAGCGATTCGACCGCCGACCACGCCGGCGCCATCCCACCCATTCGCGGAGTGGCTGTTCGCGACGGAGATGCGGTGATCGTGAGGATCACCCCCGATCCCTGCTCGATCATGCGCCGTCCCGCGGCCCGGGCGGTGAGGAAGGTGGCCATGGGGTAGGTGGTCATGGGCAGGGCGAAGGCCTCGGGAGACAAGTCGACGAGCCGGGTGCCCTGAATACCCGTCTGCGGGAGGCTGGTCGCGTTGAACGAAACGTCGAGCGATCCCGCCTCGCTCACCACCGCGTCCGCGTGCGCTTCGACGGCGTCGACCTCCAGCACGTCCACCGTGGCGACGTCGGCGACACCGCCCTCGGCCCGGATCTTCTCGGCGACCACCTCCAGACCGGCGCGGGTGCGCCCGGCGAGGAAGACCCGGGCTCCCCCGGCGGCGAAGGCCAGCGCGACGGCGCTTCCGATCGCCCCGCCCGCTCCGTAAACGAGCGCGTTCTTCTTTTCCAGCAGCACTTTCAGCTCCTGATCTTCTCGACGGCGGTCTTCAGGTCGGCCAGGGCCGAGCGGTAGAAGCGGGGGCCGTAGGACACTCGGGCCACACCGAGCTCCCGCAGTGTGGACAGCTCCAACTGCTCGCCCGTGTTGCCGTTGACCGGGCCGGGCAGCTCGGCGACAAGCGTGGCGAGGTCACGCCGGTCGCGTACGCCGATCGGGTAGACGCAGTCGGCGCCCGCGGCTCGGTAGAGCCGACCCCGCCGGATCGCTTCCGCGAGCCGGTCCGGTTCCGGGATTCCGCTGGTGGGCAAGAAGGTGTCGGCACGGGCGTTGATCACGATCGGGACGCCGGCGCCCTCGGCGGCGGCGCGGACGGCCGCGAGCCGGTCGGCCTGCGCACCGGCCTCGACCAGCCCGCCGTTGCGGTGGTCGCTGTCCTCCAGGTTGCAGCCGGCCGCGCCGATGTCCAGCAAGCGGTCGACCAATTCACGCGGCCGCATGCCGTATCCCGCTTCGGCGTCCACCGTGACCGGAACCGAAACCGCGCGGACGACGCGGCCGGCAGCGGCGAACATCTCCTCCCACGGCGCACCCTCACCGTCGGGATGGCCGAGCATCGCCGAAATGGCGGCGCTCGCGGTGGCGACCGCGGGAAACCCCGCTTCGGCCACGATCGCCGCGCTCGCCGCGTCCCACACGTTGGGCAGCACGAGCATCTCTCCACTGTGGAGCTCGCGCAGCCGTTCGGCGCGAACCTTCACATCCGTCACGTCAGTGGTCATGGGGTGTCCTCCGCATCGGATCTTCTCGGCCCGCGCCTTACGGGCCGGAACTCAGTCGACGATGACCCCGCCGGTCAGGTTGGCGACCGTGCCGGTCATCGCGGCCGCCTTCTCAGAGGCGACGAAAGCGGCCACCTCGGCGAACTCCGCCAGCGTGGTCGCACGCTTGCGGTGGGTCGTTTCGGCGACAACGGTCGCGAACTGTTCTTTCGTGATGCCGAGCGCGTCGGCGTGCAACCCGAAGACGACATCGATCGTCGAGGTCTCCTCCATGCCCGTGGTGCGCAGGCAGACGGCCCGGACCCCGGACCGCGCGTATTCCACCGAGAGTTCCCGGTTGAGGGCTTCGAGCGCGGCCCAGGCAGGGCCCATTCCGCCGAGCATCGGGACACCCACCCGGCCTGGTTCCGGTGTGTGCATCAGGATCACGCCGGACCGCTGAACCGTCATGCGGCGCGCAGCGGCCCTGGCGGTGACGAAGTGAGCCCGGGTGTAGGTGGTGATCGGCACCAGAAAACTCGCCACCGGCAGGTCGGTCAGCGGGATTCCTTGCAGGCCTTGCTGCGGAATCCCGACCGCGTTGAAGGAGATGTCGATCCTTCCCGCCGCCTGCACCACCGCGTCGCAATGGCTCTCCACGGCCGTTTCGTCGAGTGCGTCGACCACCGCCGTCTCCGCCGCTCCGCCGATCTCCTTGGCCAGTGCGTCGAGCTTGGCGAGGTTCCGGCCAGTCAGAAAGACCCGCGCCCCTTCACGGGCGAAAGCTCGGGCCACGGCGCTGCCGGCCGCGCCGGCGGCACCGTAGACGATCGCGTTCTTGCCTTCGAGCAGCATGGTCCGCTCCCCTTTTCGCTGTGGTCGATTCCGGGATCAGACACGCTGGGCGCTCGCCCCCGCGATCGCCGCGTACTGGCGCTCCAGCTCCTTCGCCGCCCCAGTGCGCCAGCTTTCGGCTTGGGACTGGGCCATGGGATCCGGGAAGATATCCTCTTCGCCCTTTTCCACCCCGTCGAAGATCCCGCGCGCGACGGACTCCGGGGAGGCCTTCGGAATGTCGACGCCTCGCGACATGTCGGTGTCCACGATGCCGGTGAGGACAGCGTGAACGCTGACGTCGTGTTCGGCGACCAGCGCGCGCAGTGATTGTGTGAGGGAGAACGCGGCGGCTTTCGAGATCGAGTAGGCCGGGATGAGCGGGAACGGGGCGAACGCGTTGACCGACAGGTTGTTGACGACGGCGCCGGCGGACCGCATCAGCAAGGGCAGGAAGGCCTGGGTCACGCTGTGGGTACCGAAGAGGTTCACGGCGAGGTGCTGCTGGAGCACCGAGCGATCACTCAGGTCGTCGTAAAGCGCGATACCCGCGTTGTTGACGAGGACGTCGAGAGCTTCGACCTCGGCGGCGGCTTCGCGGATCTGTGCCGCGTCGGTCACGTCCAGGGCGAGCGCGGTGACCCGCCGGTCCGCGTGGGCCGAGGGGTGCCGCATCCCGGCGTAGACCCGCTTCGCGTTTCGCTTCAGAGCTTCTTCGACGAGCGCCTGTCCGATGCCACGGTTGCTTCCGGTGATGAGAACGGTTTTGCCTGCGATGCTCGTGATGATGACGATCTCCTCTGTCTCGGGTGGCGGTTTCGGGCCACCACCCGAATAGAGACAACCGGGCGTGCGTGAACTCATCGGGAATCCGGGCTCCGGCCGAAGAGTGCGAGCAGTCGTTCGCCCGGTGTTGCCGTCGCCGGGGAACTCAGTGAAGTGGCGAACGCCCGAACTCCGGCACCGGCCTCGACCAGGGGCCGCGACACAGCGAGCAGACTCCGCGCCAGTTCGGCGGGAATGAGGTGTTGTGCTCCGCAGCTCTGCGAAATGTCCCAGCCGTGCACGACCATTTCGGTGGCCGCGGTGTACACCACGATCTCCGCCTGAACCCGCCGATCCCCGACCTCGCACCAGCGATCGCCCGGCAGGACAAAAGCCCACGCGACCACGAGGTCGACGAGGCGGGCGCGGATCGCGGCGACCGGCTCCGCGTCGGGCTCCGGGCCGCGGGCGTACGGTGGCTCGCTCGCGATCAGCACTCCGGTGAGATCTTCCAGCGACGCTCGGACGTGGCGGAGCAGGTCACCCAGGTTCCAATCCGGGCACGGTGTCCGTGCCGACAGATCGGCGTCGCGCGCCAACAGGACGCTGCGCAACAGGTACCGGGCGGCGCCGCCGAGAACGGACCTCTCCTCGCCGCCGGGACGCACGAGCGGCCCGCTCACGTCCGGGCAGCGCGCGGAGTGGCAGGTGGTGCCGGGGCCACCGCAGGCAGGTCGAAGGCGGCGATCAGGCCGGGATCGAGAAAGGCGTTGATGCGGGCGACGTGCGCGCCGATCAGCGAAAGAACCTGCACACCGTAGGCGTGGAAAGCGCCATCGCCGCCGCGCTGGTACACGGCGAAGGCGGGAGCGCCGTTGGCGCGCGTGGCGATCAGGCGCCACTGACCCGGCGTGCTCAGGACCTCCCTGGCCAAAAACGCGCACACCACGTCGGCGCCGGTGAACCACGTGGGAATCGGAGGCATCTCCAGCTCGACGTCGGCCCGCAGCAGGTTCGCCAGCGCGGCGACGTCCGCGTGTTCGAAGGCCGCGACGTAGCGGTCGAGAAGGTTCCGCAGCTCGGGTTCCGAGGGTTCGGCGAGGTCGTCCGGAGCCGGACCGGTCCGCGCCAACTGGGCCCGGGCGCGTTGCAACGCGCTGGTGACCGCGGCGACGGAGGTGTCGAGCATCTCGGCGACCTCTCTGGCGTGCCAGCCGAGGACGTCGCGCAGGATCAGGACCGCGCGCTGCCGCGCGGACAGCTGCTGCAGGGCCGCGACGAACGCCAGCCGCACCCCGGCGCGGCCGGACACGACCGTCGCGGGGTCGGCGGTGGAGGCGTACAACAGGCTGTCGGGCGCCGGCTGCAGCCAGGGGATGTCCGCTTCCGGCCCGCCGAGCGCCACCTCGGCGTCGTCCGACGGCGCGCTGAGGCCCGACGGCAGCGGTCGGCGCCGGCGGTTCTTGAGCGCGGTCAGGCACGTCGTGGTCGCGATCTTGTACAGCCACAACCGCACCGAGGAGCGGCCCTCGAACCGGTCGTAGTAGCGCCAGGCGCGCAAGTACGTTTCCTGCACGAGATCTTCCGATTCCTGCAGCGACCCGAGCATCCGGTAGCAGTGCGCGAGCAGCTCCGGACGATGACGGTCGGCGAGCACTGCGAACTCCGCCTCGCCGGCGGCCGTCATCGCCGAGCCACCCGGCCGCGACCGGCCCTGGCGGCCGGTTCTTTCGCGTCGGTGAGGTCAGGCGTCGTCATAGCGGTTCTCCGTCCGGTCGGCCGGTGGTCCGGCGTCCTGGTAGAGACAATCGGGCGCCCGCAAACTCATCGCTGAAGCGAGGGTGAATTTCGGACGTGGCACCGGTCCGGGTCGGAGAAGTGGTCCGGCCCGGGGCTGGGCCGCCGACGTCGTCGAACTGACCCCGGAAACGACGCAGGCCCCCACCCTGCCGAAACGCGGCAAAGCGGGGGCCTGCACCGACCCTCAGTAGCGGATCACACGAGCAACAAGAACGGCAAGCCGTTCGGCGAGCCCAGGCCGGTGACGTCGTCGTAGCCCTTGGTGGTGTGGATCGTCAGGTTGGGGTAGTCGAGCGTGCGGGCGGAGGTCAGCAGGCCGTCCGACGCGTCGACGCTGTTGGCGAAGTCCACGCGCTGCACGGCGGCGTCCACGTGTTTCACGTCGTAGATCGTGCCGGTGCGTGACGTGAGCTGGTAGAGCGCCGGGTTGATGAAGCCGTGGTGGAAGTGGTCCAGGCTGTCGGCCACGGCCATCACGCCCGCGAAGACCGGGGACGCCAGGCTGGTGCCGCCGATGCGGTACTGGTCGTAGTAGTCGCCGTCGGGGAAGCGCTGGGTCTGGCCCACGAGCATGCCGGTGTTGGGGTCGGCGACCGCGGAGATGTCCGGGACGACGCGGCCCTTGGCCTTGCCCTTCTGGTTCTTCGTGGACAGCGCGTCCGGCACGATGCCCTTCTGGTACGCCGGCTGCGGGAACACGCGGCTGGTGCCGCCGCCCGCGCCGCCGTTGAAGGCGCCCGGGAAGGACGGGGCGTAGGCGCCCGCGGTGAGCGTGGACTTGCCCGTTTCCCAGCCGGTCTCGAAGGTCCGCTTGCCGGACGCGTCGACCGCCAGCGAGGTTCCGCCGACGGCGGTGACCCACGGCGAGGAAGCCGCGAAGTCCGGCGAAGGCGTGCCGAGGCGCGCGGCCTCGTCACCGTTGTCGCCGGAGGAGAAGTACACGCCGATGCCCTCGAGCGCGGCCTGCACGGCGATCTGGTTGAACGCCTTGATCTCGTCGGCCGGCAGGTCCTCGCCGGTGTCGCCGTAGGAGTTCGACACGATGTCGGCCTTGTGGCCGGCGATGATGTAGTTCAGCGCGGTGTCGAGGGAGAGGTCCTCGCAGTCGGAACCGCCGACGTAGAGGATGTTCGCACCCGGCGCGAGGCCGTGGGCGGCTTCGACGTCGAGGGTCTCCTCGCCGTACCAGCCGGAGGCGTCGCACTGGTCCGGGCCCTCGTCGGCCGGGTTGACCGGGAAGACGTGCTGGCTGAACTGCGCCTTCGTCAGCGGGTGCGCCGGGTCGTTGCGCTTGGCGTACTCCGACGCGTCGGCGTAGATGGTCGGCGAAGCGAAGGCGTCCACAATCGCGATCGTGGTGCCGCGGCCGTCGGCCCCGAGCTTGGCGGCCTGGTCGAGGCCGTACGCCGAACGCAGCTGCGCCGGCTTGTAGCCGCACGGCGCGTACGGCAGCTGCTTGCCGTTGTACGCCGGGTCGGTCATGTCGGTCTTCTGGCCGTAGTAGTCGCTGCACGGGCCCGAGTTGCGGAAACCGGCGCCGGGAGGCGCGGTCGCCGGACCGGAAGACTTCGCGGAAGCGGTGTCGGCGCCTGAGGTGTGGTCCGGCTTCAGCAGGCTCGTCGCCTGGTCGACGCCCACAACACCCAGCACGGAGGAAGCAAGTGTTGCCGGCACGGACAGGTTCTTGTCCGCCGCCCGCAGCGTCTGGCCCTTCACGGCGTACTTGCCGAGCGTGACGTCGAACGCCTTCTGCACCTGGTCCGCGGTACCGACGGCCTCCACGTACGCGCGGTTCGACGGCACGTCGCCGATCTGGAACCCGGCGCCCGACAGCCACGTCTTCACCGCGGACACGGTCTGGTCCGAAGCGGTGAAGCGGTCGCGCACCTGCTGCGGCGACAGGTACTGCCGGTAGCTCTTGGACTGCGGGTCGGACACGCCCGCCGCCACGGCTTCGGCACTGGCCTCGTCACGCAGGTTCAGGTACACGCGGAAGTCCAGCTTCGACGCCGGCGCGGTGTTCGCGACCTTGGCCCCGGGGTTCGCCCAGAGCGGGTGCGACGCGGGGATGTCGGCCCGGCCCGGGGCCGACGCCGCAGACGCCAGCCCCGGCGTGGCGGCCGCGAGGCCACCCGCCATCGCCAGCGAAAGGAACACGGTGAGACTTCTTCGCACAGGCAACTCCCTCGTGAATCGCGGCCCAGGCCGCAGACGTCCGGCCCGAGACTAGGTCCGCACCGGCCGCCGGGGAAGCGTCCCGCCCACCGGTGCGGAACCGTTATCTCGAAGCCGCACTCGATCTTCGTTGGCACACAAGGAGGAAGTCCGGTTCGTCCACACTGTCCCGAGTGGAATGTCGCCTAATGGAACAAAAGTCCGATTCAAAGTTCCGCATCGCGGTATCACGGAGCACGCCGGACGGGGAAGCACCACCTACTTCCGTCGGTTGCTCACACCGCCTGCAGCCCCTTCGAACCCGCACCGACCACGAAGCTCTTGTCCGTCTTGATCACCAGCTTCGCCGGGTCGTTCACGCTCGTGTCCGACACCACCACGAAGTCGGCCAGCATCTGCGCCGGCGTCGCGGTGACGCGCACGTAGCCGCGTTCCCCCTTGCAGTACTTGATGTGCGGGTTGTTCGCGAGCCACGCGGCCGACGGCGGCGCGGCGTCGTCGCTGTTGGACGTGACCGACGTGGTCACCAGCTCCGAGCCGACGATCGGGTCGCTGTGGTCGAAGTAGTCCTTGCGCAGGTCGGCCGCCCAGTGCCGGTGGACGTCGCCGGTGAGCACCACCGGGTTCGGCACCCCGCGGTCGATCCAGCCTTGCGTGATGCGATCGCGCGAAGCCTGGTAGCCGTCCCACGAGTCGGGGCTCTCGCACGTGGTCGAATTGCCGTCGCCGTCGCGCTGGGCGAAGAACACCTGCTGGCCCAGGAAGTCCCACGTCGCCGGGTGCGTCTCGAACGCCTTGAGCAGCCACTGTTCCTGCGCCGTGCCCGTGATGGTGCGCGAGGTGTCGCGGTACGGACCGCACGCCGTGCCGGTGACCTGCGCGCTGCGGAACTGGCGGGTGTCCATCATGTGGAAGCGCGCGAGGTTGCCCCAGAGGAACTGGCGGTACAGCTGGATCGACGAGCCGTTGGGCTTGGCCGTGGACCGGATCGGCATGTGCTCGTAGAACGCCTGGAACCCGTAACCTTTACGGGCGGCCGAAGCCGGGCTCGTGGTGGAGTTCCAGTTGTTCATCACCTCGTGGTCGTCGAACACGACCAGCCACGGCGCCAGCGCGTGCGCGGCCTGAAGGTCCACATCGGTCTTGTGCTGGCCGTGCCGAGCCCGGTACAGAGCCAACGTCGTGGTGTCCGAAGGCACCGCGAGCCGCCGCGGGTTGAGTTCCGCCTTCTTACGCCCGGAAGGCTTTTCGTAGATGTAGTCGCCGAGGAACAGCACGAGGTCCGGATCGTCGCGCACCACACCCTTGTACGAGTGGTACCAGCCTTCCTCCCAGTGCTGGCAGGACGTGAAGCAGTATTTCAGCTGGTTCACGGCCGCACCCGCGGCGGGCGCCGTGCGCGTGCGCCCGACCGGCGATATGTAGCCGGCGGTCTTGAAGCGGTAGAAGTACTCGCGCGCCGGCTCGAGACCCGTCGGCTCGATGTGCACGCTGTGTGCGGACGCGCGCACAGCGCTCACCGAACCGCTTTGCACGATCGAGGAAAACGCCTCGTCGTTCGCGATTTCCCAGTCCACCGCGTACGTCGCGTCGGGCATGCCGCCGAAGCCATCGGCGTTGAGCGGCGCGGGCGCGAGCCGCGTCCACAGCACCACGCTGTCCGGCAACGGGTCGCCCGAGGCGATACCGAGCTGGAACGGGTCGTGGATCGCCGGGGCGGCGACGGCGGTGCGCGCGTTGGCCCACGAAGGCAGTGCGGTCGTCGCCGCGGCCGCGGTCACGGCGGCGAGTCCGCCCAGCAGCACCGAGCGCCGGTTCACCTGGCCCATGTCAGGGGATCCTTTCGGGGAGTAGGGGTTGTCAGGCCGCGAAGTCGGTGAGGCCGGCACTGCAGCCGGCGAACGTCGGCGGCGAGGTGTTGTGGCCCGTGCAGACCTTGTAGAAGACCCACTTGCCCTTCGCGACGGGCGCGGCTTTGTCCACCGAGGTGCCGCTTCCACCGGAAGCCCAGACGTAGTACGGGCCCGAGCCGTCGGCGAGCCAGTACTGCACGACGCCGGAGCTGCCGTCGGCGTTGGTGTCGTAGGCGACGAAGTGCGCGTCGGACGAGCGGAACACGCCTTCGGCGGCGCAGGACGCGGCGCACTGGGCGCTGCCGGTACCGGTGCCGCAGTCGGGTGCGACGCGGCCGTCGGAGCCGGTCTGCACGTAGCCGTCGGACACGTAGCCGCCGAGCGCGGGCACGTAGTCCCAGATCGTGGTGGTGCCGAGCGGGCCGGCCACGGAACTCCCGGTGGTCTGGCACTCGATGGCGACGGTCGCGCCGTTGGCCACCGTCTTCACGGCGGTGGCGGCGGCATTGGGTGCGCGGCGGACGTTGAGCGGGTCGCCCGCGGTCTGGACCTTGCCGGGCACCGTGGCAAACGCGGGCACCGCCGCGGAAAGCCCGAACCCACCGATCGCGGCCAGGACAACCCCGAATCCGGCGAGGCGCCGGAGCTTCGAACGCTTCATGGCCATAGCGTGTCGAAGCCTTGTACACGACCCGTACAAATCGCGATATAGGGGACGTGAACCGCCGAATGGATCTAGCTAACCTGCGCAAACGCTCCTAGCATGCCCGGTCATGGGGACCTTGCCGCTCAGGCGGGTAAATTGTTGACTTCGCTGGCGTTCCGAATTCTCGGACCGTTGGAGGTCATTGCTGAAGGCCGGACCGTTCCATTGGGCGGGCCGAAGCCGAGGTTGCTGCTGGCCGCGCTGGCTTTGCAGCCGAATGTCGTGGTGTCCACCGAAGTGCTGGTCGAAATCCTCTGGCCGGGTACCGCACCTCGCTCCGCGGCAGCCAACATCCGCACCTACGTCCATTCCCTCCGCAGGCGGCTCGCGGAAACGGCACCCGAGTTGGGTGACCGCATCAGCAGCCGTGCGTCGGGATATCTGCTCTCGGCCGCAGACGAAGAACTCGATCATGTTCTGTTCGCCAACCACGCTGCCGAAGCGCGGAAAGCGTTCGAACGCGGTGACGCGGAAGTGGCGCTCGCGTTGCTCGACAAAGCCGACGCGCTTTGGCGCGGCGAAGTACTCGAAGGACTGCCGCACGACCACGGCTGGGGCGCGGCGATCGCGCGGCTGGCCGAGCTGCGCCTGTCGGTGCAGGAGCAGCGGCTGCGGGCCCGCCTCGCGCTGGGGCGCCACGGCGAGGCGATCGCCGAGCTGCGCGGCCTCGTCACCGAACACCCGTTGCGCGAACAGCTGTGGCAGCAGCTCGTGACGGCGCTGCGCGACGGCGGCCGGATCGCCGAGGCCGTGGAGGCCTACGAGCTGGCCGAGCACACTCTGGAAGAGGAGCTCGGGGCGAAGCCCGGGCCCCGGCTGCGGGAGTTGCGGGCCACGCTCGTGGCGCCCGCCGCGGTGCCCGAGCTGCCCGGGCTGCCGGCCGAACTCGCGGTGCCGCGGCCGCGAGCTCAACCGGAGCTGCCGATCTGCCAGCTCCCGCTCGACCTGCCGGACTTCACGGGCCGCGAAGACGTGGTCGGCCGGCTGGTCACGCGCCTGCGCGAGCACGGCGAGACGGGCCGGCCGACGGTGGTGGTGCTCTCGGGCGCGCCCGGCGTCGGCAAGTCCGCCATCGCGGTCCGCGTGGCCCACGCGGTGCGCGACGCGTTCGGGGACGGGCAGCTCCACGTGGACCTCGCCGGCACGTCGTCGTCGCCAAGGGCGCCGATGGGTGTGCTCGCTGAGTTGTTGCGCGCGCTCGGCATTCCCGACGCGGGCCTGCCGCGCGATCTGCCGGAACGGTCGGCGCTGCTGCGCTCGCGCCTGGCCGGCAAACGCATGTGCGTGGTCCTCGACGACGCGGGCAGCGCCGCCCAGGTGCGGCCGCTGCTGCCGGGCACGGGCGCCTGCGCGGTGCTCGTGACGAGCCGGGTGCGGCTGCCCGACCTCGACGGCGCGGTGGCGGTCGACGTCGACCTCCTGCCCGAACCGGAGGCCGCGCGGCTGCTGGAGGGCATCGTCGGGGCCGAGCGCGTGGCGGCCGAGCCCGACAACGCCGCCGCGATCCTGCGCCAGTGCGGGCACCTTCCGCTCGCGATCCGCGTGGCCGGGGCGAAGCTCACCAACCGGCCCAGCTGGTCGCTGCGGATCCTCGCCGACCGGCTGCACGACGAGCGGCGCCGGCTCGACGAGCTGCGCGTCGGCGACCTCGCCGTGCGCGCCAGCGTGACGCTGAGCTACGACCTGCTGCCGATGTCGGCGGCCGCGGCGTTCCGCTGGCTGGGTGCGCTGGGGCCGATCCAGTTCCCCGCCTGGGTGGTCGCGGCCGCGCTGGGCCGTCCGTCGGCCGACGACGTGCTCGACGTGCTCGTCGACGCCCACCTGGTGGAGCTCGTCGCGTCCGACGCCACGGGCCAGCCACGCTATCGCCTGCACGACCTGCTCCGCGTGTACGCGGCGGAGCTGGCCGGGCGGGACGCGCCGGAGAAGACGCGACGCGCGGCACGCCGGGTGCTCGAGGGTTACCTCGCGCTGGCCGTCGCGGCGGCGGAGCGGATGCCGATCCACTTCTTCGGCCAATACCGCGACCACGCCGTGCCGTACCCGGAGCTGCCGGACGGGTCGGAGCAGCTCCTGGCCGACCCGGCCGCGTGGTTCGCCGCGGAGCGCCATTCCGGCGTCGCCGCGGTGACGCTGGCCGCGCAGCTCGGGTTCGACGACCTCGCGTGGCAGCTCACGGCCGCGTTCACGCCGTACTTCGACCTGCGCGGGCACCAGGACGACTGGCACGCCACCCACGAGGTGGCGCTGGCGGCGGCCCGGCGCGCGGGGGCCGTGCACGGCGAGGCGATCGTGCAGCGCAACCTGGGGCAGATCCACCTGTACCAGGACAGCTACGCCGAAGCGTTCGTGGCGTTCGACGCGGCGCGGGAACTCTACGAACGCGTCGGCGACGCGCAGGGCACCGGCATCGCGCTCGCCGGGCTCGGCACGATCCTGCGCATCCAGGGCGACAACGACCTCGCGCTGGAACGCTGCCACGAAGCGTCGAAGCTGTTCGCCGAAGCCGGCGACCGGCACGGCGAGGCGGTGATCCGCATCGCCGTGGGTGCCGTCTGGATGGCGCAGAAGTGCTACGCACCGGCCAAGCGGTGGTTCACCGACGCGCTCGAGCTGGCCGCCGCGATCGGCGACCGGCACCGCGAGGCCCACGCCCTGCAACGGCTGGGGCTGCTGCACCAGCACGAGGGCAACCTCGGGCCCGCGCGCGAGTTCGTGACGCGCGCGATCGCCGTGTTCACCGATCTGGGCGACGACCACTGCGTGGGTTACGCCAACCAGAACCTCGGTGAGCTGTGCCTGCACAGCGGCGATTTCGCCCACGCGCAGCTGCTGCTGGTCAACTCGCTGAGCGTGCACCGCCGCAACGGCGACCGGCGCTCGGAGGCCGAGGTGTCGCAGCTGCTCGGTGAGCTGCATTCCGCGCTCAGCCAGCCGGAACGCTCGCGCACGTACTCCGAGCGGGCGCTGGCGATCTGGCGGGAGCTTTCGGCGCGGCCGCAGCAGTCGGCGCTGGAAACGCGGCTGGAGTCCGCTCCAGGTGAGGGGCCGCGGATCGTGTCCGCTTGACCCGTACGCGCGGGCTCGCTTGCGCGGCAAGGGGTCCTGCCGAGACGAGGATTGCGTCTCGGCAGGACCCCTTTGTCGTGGAGGAGCGGGAATGGTCCGAAGAGGTCTGGTTCGGCGGGTGCTCGTAGTGCTGGCGGCGGTGCTCACGGTGGTTCCCGTGACGCCGGCCGCCGCGGCCGGGTCGTGGCGGGTGGATCTGTCCACGGTGGACAGTGACGACGTGAACGTGTCCTCGGTTTCGGGTTTCCTGACGTTGGCCGACTCCGCTTGGAACCCGGTGACCGCACGGAGTTCAGGTGTTCTCGTCACGGCAACCCGTCACCTCGCCTCCTCGGTGGGCCGGGTGACCGCGCGGGTGGCGGACGACGTCCCGGCCGGCACCGCCGTGGAGGTCGACGTCCGGGGCCGCGACACGGCCGGCGACTGGACCGAGTGGACACCGGCGGGCCAGGAGCTCCCGTTCGCCGTCGAGGTGGTGCAGGCCCGGATCTCCCTGTCCGGCACGGCGTACGGCGGGCGACCGACCGTGCGCTCGGTGGCGCTCACCGCGTCGGGCGGCTCGGCGCGGGCCGCGGTCGTCACCGAGCCGTTGACCTACCGGATCTACGCGACGCGCGAAGGCCTCGTCGGCGGCAAGACGTCCAACGGTCACGTGATCGCCAACAGCGACCACTTCGTGTCGTTCCCCTCCACGAAATCGGTGTCCCCCAAGGGAACCGGCTCGTACACGGCGAAGGTCTGCCGCACCGACGGCACTCGCTGCGAGTTCGCGCCCGTGTGGGAGGTCGGCCCCTGGAACACCCACGACGACTACTGGAACCCGGCGGAGGGGCGCGCCACCTTCCCCACGCTGCCGCAGGGCACGCCCGAAGCGCAGGCCGCGTTCGAGGACGGCTTCAACGGTGGCAAGGACTCCCGCGGACGCGCGGTGAAAAACCCGGCCGGGATCGATCTCGCCGACGGCGTCTTCTGGGACGGCCTCGGCCTCACCGGCAGCTCGTGGGTCGACGTGACCTACCTCTGGACCGGCACCGGCGGCCCTGCCGGCGTGATCACCACCGCCGGTGCACCGCTGAACCTGCGCGAGAGCCCCAGCACGTCAGCGGCGACAAAGGGCGTCGCCGCGCCGTACGCACGCGTGCCGATCGAGTGCTCGGTGCCCGGTGAGTCCGTGAGCGGCGCCCTCGGCGCCAGCGCGATCTGGGACCGCATCGGTCCGGACCTCTACGTCTCGGACACGTACGTGAAAACCGGCGCCGCCGGTCCCGTCGTGCCGATATGCCCTTGAGCTGCGATGACAGGCGACCAATACTGGACAATTCGCCAAGCCTGAGGGGGCAGCATGACCACACTCGACACGAAAGACGTGACTCCGTTGCGGCGGGGGTTCGCGGGGACCGTCTTCACCCCGGCCGACGACGGCTACGACGACGCGCGGAAGATCTGGAACGGCCAGATCGACCGGCACCCGGCCGTGATCGCCCAGGTCGCCGGCACCGCGGACGTCGCGACGGCGCTGGCGTTCGCCCGCGAGCACGGGCTGCCGGTGAGCGTGCGCGGCGGCGGGCACAGCTTCGGCGGGTTCTCGATGTGCGACGACGGCGTGGTGATCGACCTGAGCGCGTTGCGCGCGATCACCGTGGACACGCACACACGCACCATCCGCTGTGGCGGCGGCACCACGTGGGCCGAGCTCGACGCGGCGGGTCAGCAGGAGGGGCTGGCGGTCCCGGGCGGCACGATCAGCGACACCGGCATCGGCGGTCTGACGCTCGGCGGGGGCGTCGGCTGGCTGACCGCGCGCCACGGCCTCAGCGTCGACAACCTGCTCTCGGCCGACGTCGTCACGGCCGATGGTGTGCCGCTGCACGCGTCGGTGGACGAGAACGCCGACCTGTTCTGGGCGCTGCGCGGCGGGGCCGGCAACTTCGGCGTGGTGACGGAGTTCGAGTTCCGCGCGCACCCGGTCGGCCCGATGATCGAGCTGGGCCTGTTCTTCTGGCCGCTCGCGCAGGGCCCCGAGGCACTGCGGTTCATCCGCGACACGCTCGCGACGCTGCCGCCGACCATGGGCGCGATGCTGGTGGGCCTCAACGCCCCGCCGGCCGACTTCGTGCCACGCGAAGCGCACTTCGCGCCCGGGTACGCGCTGGTCATCGCCGGGTTCGAGGGGCCGGAGGAGCACGCCGAAGTGGTCGCGCAGGTCCGGCGCGGGCTGCCGGCGGCGTTCGAGCTGGTGACACCGATCCCGTACGTCGGTCTGCAGCAGATGCTCGACGAAGCGGCTCCGCGCGGGCTGCTGGCGTACGAGAAGGGGCTGTACGTGGACGAGCTGAGCGACGAGGTGCTCGACGTGATCGCCGAGTACCTGCCGCGCAAGTCGTCGCCGCTGTCGATCACTCCGATGTTCGTGATGCGCGAGGCCTACTGCAGCGTGGCCGAGGACGCGACAGCGTTCGGCGGCACGCGCACGCCCAAGGTCGCCGTGAACCTCGCCGCGACCACGGCCGATCCGCAGGAGTTCGAGGCGGACCGCGAGTGGGTGCGCGCGTTCTGGACGGCGCTCACGCCGTTCGCCTCCAGCGCCAGCGGCTACGTGAACTTCATGACCGAGTACGACGAGAACCGCGTGCGCGCGGCGTACGGCGCCGAGAAGTACGACCGGCTGGCGCTGATCAAGGCGAAGTACGACCCCGGCAACGTCTTCCACCTCGGCGCCAACATCCGGCCTGCGGTGGCCGTCTGACACGTCGTCTGACACGTCGTCGGACCGGACCAAGGTGCCGGCCGCCCGGGGACACGGCGGCCGGCACCCACCCGGGCCGGGAACTCAGTGCCCGGACAGGTCGATCGCCTTGTCGAGCTCGCGGGGCTTCAGCACGCGCAGGATGCCTTCGAGCAGGTAGTAGTCCGCGTACGGCAACGAGATCTCGATCCCGTCCTCGGCCGGGCGGTTGCGCGTGCAGCGGGCCACCACCGCGTCGGCGCGGGTCGACTTCGTCGTGAGGCACGTGCGGGAAGTCGCCTCCAGCAGGCGCAGACCGGCGGCGCGGTACTCCGGGCGGCCCGCGGCCGAGGCGAGGTCGATGAGGCCGCACGCCATCACGACACCGGCGGAGGCGTCCTTGATGTCGTTGGGCGCCTGCGGGGCGCTGTAGTCCCACACCGGCACGTTGTCGAGGGTGAGGGCCTTCAGCGCGAAGTCGGCGAGCCGCCGCGCGGTGGTGAGGAACGAGCGGTCGCCGGTGCGGCGGTACATCGTGGTGAAGCCGTAGATGCCCCACGACTGCCCGCGCGACCAGCACGACGCCGGGCTGTAGCCCTGCACGGTGTTCGGCCCGATCTCCGCGCCGGTGGCCGGGTCGAAGTCGAACACGTGGGGCGTGGAGCCGTCGGGGCGCAGGAACACGCGCTGCGCCGTCTTCGCGTGCTCGATGGCGATGTCGAGGTACTGGCTGTCGCCGGTCTGCTTGGTCGCGAAGTCCAGCAGGTCGAGGTTCATGATCGTGTCCATGATGATCCGGCCCGCGTCCTTCGGGTCCGTCAGCGAACCCCAGGCCCGGATGAAGTGGCCCTTGGCGTTGTAGCGCTTGATCAGCGACGAGGCCGCCTGGATCGCGCCGGCGCGCCACTTGTCGTCGCCGGTGATGCGCCACGCGGTGACCCACGACGGGTAGAACAGGAATCCGAGGTCGTGCGTGCTGGTGTCGTTCTGGCGCGGCGCCAGTTTGTCGGCTGACGCGAGTGCGAGCGTGCGGAATTGTTCGTCACCGGTGTGCAGGTATGCCATCCAGAGTGTGCCAGGCCAGAATCCGCCGACCCAGTCACCATTCTGCGAAAAGGCCCATTTCTCGAACTTGGTCCCGGTGGGAAACGAGGTGACGCCGGGCGCGACCGCGCTCAGCTTCTTCACCGCGTAGTCTGCCGCTGAGCGGAACACCTTCTCCTGGCTCGCGATGTCGGACACTCCCTGCTCCGAAGCCACCGCCGGAACGGTGCTGGTCGCGGTCGCCGCCACGGCGGCACCGGCCGCGGTGGTCAGCAGGGTACGCCGGGAAACGCTCACGATTGCCCGCCATTTCACAGTCGTGGAAAACACCAGTGGGGAAATGCCTCACGAGAAGGCCGCCTGAGTTTTACACGACCGTCATGTGCTTGTACACCCACCAAAGCGTGCTTTCACGGTTGTGAATTGTTCATGGATGTGAACTCGCTATTCCACGCTCCGGACCGGAGTGAACCACGTGCTCACTCCGGTCCGGACCACTCAGTGGTGGTGGTGCGCGTGAACCACGGCGTGCCCCTTGCCGCGGCCGATCATCCACTTGTTCACCGGCACCGTGATCACGAAGGCGACGATGAGCGAGAACAACAGCGAGAGCCAGAACAGCGCGGACGCCAGGCCCGCGTCCATCGCACCCGGGACCACGACGATCACGAGGTTGTCGACGATCTCCATCACCGCGATCGACACGGTGTCGGCGGCCAGCGCGACCTTGAACGCCGCCGAGAGGCTCAGGCCCGACTTCAGGACACCGCGCATCGTCAGGCCGTAGCCGAAGACGAACGCGAGCACGATCGACAGCACCACGGTGGCCGCATTGTGCAGCCCGAACGCGGTGCCGAGAACCATGCCGAGCACCTCACCGATGGCACAGCCGGTGAGGCAGTGCAGCGTCGCCTGGATCGCGGTGGACCAGGACGCGCCGTGCTGGTGGTCAGTCATGTCACCCACTATACCCCCTTAGGGTATTTCACTGCTGGGGGATGTCGCTGTCACGGTCAGCCGCCGAGGAGCGACTTCATCGTGGTGATCTCGGCCTCCTGGGTGTCGACGATCCGCTGGGCCATGGCCTTCGCGTCCACACTGCTCCCCTGGGCCAGCTCGGTGCGCGCCATCGCGACGGCACCGCTGTGGTGCTGGATCATCAACTGGAGCCACTTGCGGTCATAGGCCGCGTCGCGCAGCTGGTCGAGGCCGGCGGTGTCGACCATGCCAGGCATCTGACCGTGGTCCATGCCGCCCATCGGTGAAGGCACCGGTGCGCCCCAGTCCTTCAGCCATGCTGTGAGCTGGTCGATCTCGGGCTGCTGGGCCCGCTGGATCTGCTTCGCCAGCGTGATCACGCGCTGGTCGCCGGTGTGCTGCGGCACGGGCCCGGACATCTCCACGGCCTGACGGTGGTGCGGGACCATGTCCTGCGCGAACGTGACGTCCGCGGCGTTGTGATCAGCGGGCGGGGCGAAGGTCTGCGACGAGCAGCCGACGAGCACGGCGGCGATCGCGGGCAGCGCGAAGCCCGCCAGGAACTTGCAATTCATGACGTTTTCTTTCCTCACTGGGTACGACGGAGTTCGGACACGCTGGAGCTCGTGCCCGCTCAGATCCGCAGTACGCAGGAGGCGGTGAGGCGTTCTCGACCCGTTCGTGAAGGCGGCGCCCGGGCAAACCCGGCGGACCAGCGTTCGACCGGACCCGACACCACACCCTCGTGGCGCCGGCGCAGCAAGGCCAGTGCGAGCAACAACCCCGCCGCGGCCAGCAGCACAGCGAGGCACAGGTGCAGCATCACGTGGCCGCCATCGCTCGCGGGCGGCGCGGCAACCGGATCCGCCGACGTCGAAGCCACGGGCACCGGAACCATCGCCACCGCGGGCGCGTCCATCGCCGAGTGCGCAACGGACACCGACGGCATCCCGCTCATCTCACCACCGCCCATCCCACCACCATGCGGCGCCGGGATGTGGTGCATCGCGAGCACGCCGAAGACCAGCGCGCCGAGCAACAGCCAGCGCGCCGGAGCCGGAAGCGGGAACCCACGGGGCGGTCGAGTCATCACCCCCAGGGTAGCCACATACCCCAAACGGGTACCAGGTGCTTCCAAGATCACCGTTGAACTCACTTCCGTAACCCTTTGCACACGACCGGTTGACCCCTGTGAGCACGCTCCCTTACGTTCACTCCAGGTCGCCGACGGTGCGCAGACCGTGAACCGAAGGAATGGTGGGGATGCGAGGGCCGTCCAAGACGCTCTTCCTGGGCGTCGCGCTGCTGCTCAGCGCGGTGGTGGGGCTCGGCAGCTGTTCCTCCGCGCTCCGGACGCCGACGGCCGACGGCGACGAAGCCCCGGTCCGGATCGCCTTCGTGCCGAAGGTCGCGGGCATCGCGTACTTCGACGCCATGAACGCGGGCGGCCTGGAAGCGGCGAAGCGGCTCGGCGCGCAGTGGATCACGCGCGGCCCCGCGACGGTAGACCCGGCGGCCCAGACCGCCATCCTGCACGACCTCGTCGCCCAGCACGTCGACGTGATCGCCGTGGCGCCCAACGATCCCCGCGCGCTCGCGCCCGCGATCGCCGACGCCCGCGCCAAGGGCGTCCACGTACTCACCACCGACACCGACGCCCCGGAAACGCAGCGCGAGGTGTTCGTGAACCAGGCTTCCCCCGAAGGCGTCGGCACCGCGCTCGTCGACGCGCTGATGGCGAAAACGAGCGGCGGCGGCAAGTTCGCGATCGTCTCGTGCGGGCGGACCGCCGCGAATCTCAACGCGTGGATCTCCGTCGAGCAGAGCTACGTAGCCCAGCGCTACCCGAAGGCGCAGCTCGTGGAGACCGTCTATGCCGGCGAGGACACGACCACGGCGACCGAGCTCGCGAAGCAGGTCCTCGACCGCCACCCCGACCTCACGGGCCTGATCGGCGAGTGCACCACGTCGGCTCCCGGCGTCGCGCAAGCGGTGCGGGACCAGCAGAAGATCGGCCGCGTCTACACCGTCGGCACGGGCACGCCGCAGACGATGAAGCCGTACCTGCTCGACGGTTCCTGCTCGATGTCGGTGCTGTGGAACGTCGAATCGCTTGGCTACCTCACCGCGTGGGCAGCGGAGCAGCTGGTGGAGGGCCGCTCTTTCGGCCCCAGCAACAACGTGAGCCTCGAACTGCCCGCGGTGAAGTACGACGCGCGCTCGAAGACCATGCTGCTCGGCGACCCGCTGCTGATCACCCAGGACAACGTGGACCAGTTCAAATACTGACGGCCGGAGCCCCGCTGACGGAGCCCCGGCCGCAGTCCTCGCTACAAAACAGTGCCTTATAACAAAACAGTGCCTTGCAGTGAAACAGAACCTCAGCGCACGTCGATGGTGACCGTCGCCGTGGTGACGCGGGCGGGCAGCTTCGTCGTGTCGATCTTCAGGTACTCCCCGTCGTCCTGCTGACCGTTGGGCAGCGTCTTGGCGTGGAGCGCGTACGGCGGCGCGGTGTTCGAGAGGCCGTCGATGCCGAAGTCGTTGTCGTTGCTGACCACGAGGGTGCGGCCGCCGTCGGTGGTCGCGACGCCCTCCACCTTGTCGTGGCCGAAGAAGCCGCCGGTCGGGTCGAACCCGGTCACCAGCGCGCCGAGGTCGACATACAGCTTCTTCGCCACCGGTGTGATGCCCACCTCGGCGAGGTCCGCGGTGGCCTCTTCGGTGGTGTCCTTGCCGACGTAGGCGTCGATGCTCGACTGCGCGTCACCCACGAGCAGCCCGCCCTTGGCGGAGTCGTAGGCGGCACCGGCCACCTTCGCCTTCGGCCCGACGTCGGTCGCGCCGCGCAGGTCGATCTCGTAGATCTTCTTGAACGCACCGGGCTCGAAGTTGCCGTCGCGCTCGTCCACGAGGAACTTCGTCGACGAGAGCGCGGTGATCTCGCTGACGGCCGTGCCCGTGTCGTCCGGGTCCTGCAGCAGGTACAGGTACTCGTGCGTCGCGTGCGTGCGCAGGTCCACCGTGACGATCCGCAGCGTGGTCACGTTGCCGGGCTTCTTCGTGAGGTCCGGCTGCTGCAGGGCCGACTGCATGATGCCCACGAGCGTCTTGCCGTCCGGCGTGAGCGCGAGGCCTTCCATGCCCTTGTTGGGCACGCGGTACTTCAGCTCCTTCGGCAGCGAGCCGTCGAACGGCGAGAGCCGCTCGATCGCGCGGCCGTCGGCGCGGAAGTGGGTGATGAAGGGACCGTACTCATCGGACACCCAGAACGTGCCGTCGCGTTCGGCGACGAGACCCTCGGAGTCGTACCCGTTGGGAGTGGCCGGCAACGGCTTCCCGTCGAGGCCCACGATCGTCTCGCCGGTGTCGGCCGCCGTGCTGACCTGCCCGTTGTACGGCGAACCGTCCCTGGCGCGCAACGGGATCCGCTTCTCGAGCACGGCCTTGCCGTCCTTGAGGCGGAACTTGCCGATGGCCGGGTCGAACGCGGGCAGCGGCTCCACCTTGGACCCGTCCGGCGCGTCGACGTTCGGCCCGCGGTCGGTGAGGCCGTAGAACTCGTCGCGTGACCCCGGCACCGGCGTGAGCGCGGAACCGTAGGCACCACCGGTGAGCTTCACGCCGCCGATGGTCGCGAGCGGCGGCAGAGAGGTCGGGTAGAGCTGCACCGCGTCCGACACGGAGTACGTGAAGGTGTCGCGGCCGTGGAAGCCCGGCGCGGGCGTGTAGCTGAACGACCCACTGGGGTCGAGGGTCAGCGACCCGTGCGCCGGCGCGGTGTGGCGCACGATGGCGCCGCTCGCGTCACCGCTGCTGTCGTTGCCGAGCACCCCGTCGCCGTGCACTTGCAGTGCCCGGCCGGCTCGCGTCCCGTAGTGGTCGTCGCGGGCGGCGAACGCGGCGTGCCCGTCGCCTCCGTGCGCCGACGCCGTGCCGGTGGCCAGCAGCGGCAGGGCGAGGATCCCCGCGGCGACCCCGATTCTCACGCGCTTCATCCGTTTTCTCCTCTTCCGGCGTCACACGACACCGGAGGAGAAGTCTGGTTAACAGAGTTGGACAACCGCCGTCTTCGAGGCGACGCCCGCGTTAACGGCCTCGTCTCACATGCGCTGCCGCCGCGCCACCACCGATCACGAGAACCAGCACGGCGACGCTCCACCTGCGTTGTTTCTCCACGCGGTGGCCGGCGTCGGCCACCGGCTGCGGTGTCGCGACGGGACGGAACTTCGTCGGTGGCGCGACCGAGGTCGAGGCGACGATCGGGGCGGGCGAAGTCGCGTTCGGCGGCTGGGGCACCGCCGGCGGCTGCTCCGCCAGCACGGGCGGCGGTGGGTCTTCCGCCGTCTGCGAAGGTTTCACCGAGTTCGACGACGGTGGGGGATCCAGTCGCGGGGACGGCGGAGGCGGTGGGGGTGGCGGCGGCGGGGGCGGTGCCGTTGCCCCGGCGAGACACCCGGCCGCGTCGGAGGCGTAGAGCTCGGGCCCGGTGCTGATCTCTTGCGCCCCTCCGGAGCCGTCGCGCGGCAGGCGATAGGTCACGCTGCGGTGGCCGATGCGGTTCGCCGTCGCGTAGAGGGCACCGTCCGGACCGAACACGACCGAGCCGTACGCCGTGGCGAGGGGGAACTTCAAGCCCGGCACGGTGGCGACGCGGCCGTCGCGCGGGTTGATCGTGACCACCGAGCCGTGGCCGGCGGCCGTGACCGAGACGCCGTAGAGCAAGCCGTCCGACGGGTTGTAGGCGAAGTCGTCGACGCCGGTGGACAGCACGATCGGCCGCAGCTGCAGGTGCGCGACCACGTCGAGGTAGTGGGGACTGGCCGGGTCGACGTCCACTGTGTACAGGCTGTTGGCGTGCAGCAGGTACCACGAGTTGCCGGCCATCGCGCCACCCGTGGAACCGGTCGCCCAGCTCCAGATACCGTGGCGCGCGCCGGCGCGGAACACGCCGCCGAGGTCGGTGACGTGACCCGAGCCGTCGATCCGCACCGCGTGGGCGCCGTCGTGGAAGTGACCCGAGGCCGGGCCGTCGGCCACGCCGTAGACCACACCTTGCGAGGCGGAGTAGGCCATCGCGTTGATCGTGTAGCCGGGATTGCCGAGCGACTGCCGCTGCCCCGTCGGCAACGTGAGCCGGACGAATGACGACGAGTGCGAGTTCTGGCTCTCCACCTGGAGAACTGGGCACGTCGCCGGCGCGGCCGGGTGCGTCCGGCCGGGTGATTCGAGCCACCCCGACGCCACGAGCAGCGCCGACACGGCCGCCACGGCGGCCGCCACCGGGAGGAAACGGGGAATGCGCACGGCCCTCAGCCCAGTCGCGCCAGTGCCGAGCTGAACGCGTCGGGTTGGATGCTCGCGCCGCCGGCGAACGGGTTCTGCAGCTGGAAGATCGCGTAGAGCAGCAGTGCGATCGTGCCGGCCAGCGTCGACACGATCACGAGGTGCGCCGCCATGCGCGTGCCGCCGAAGAGGTTGGGCAGCAGCACGGAAATCAGGCTGCCGAAAATCAACGCGAACCACACCACGGAGCCGACACCGCTCGAGGCGGCGTCGGTGAGACGCGCCTGTCTGGCCTGGTACACCTGCCACAGGTCGTTGGCGGCCTCGGTCTTGCGGTCGTTCTCCCAGTCGCTGCTCGCCTGCGCGCCGGCGATGGTGCGGCGCAGCTGGTCGAGCTGCGTCCAACCGGTGTCAGGGACCGTGCCGCCGTCGGCCAGGCGCGGCCATTCTTGGTGCTGCACAGTACTGGCGTACGCGGTGGCGAGCTGCTGCACGCGTTGGCCGGTGTCGCCTGGCAGCGCTTCGGCGGCCCAGGTCATGGAGACGAGGCTGTCCGCCTCGGTGTAGGAGCCGTCGCGCGCGGTCCCCACCGCGTCGAAGAGCGAGATCAGCACGAACGCGACGAGCACCGCGTGGAGACCGCCGACAATGGTGAACACCTGACCGGCCGCATCGTTGTTGTCACGACGACCTTCATCCCAGCCGAACCGCCTCACCAGATAGCCGATACCGCCGCCGACCACGGCCGCTCCGACCACCCAGAAGATCCCGGTCAGGTAGACGTTCATCCGACCCCTTTCACACTCGCAGACCACTGGATCCGCCATTGTTCGACGAATTCCCGGAAGTGGACCCGCTCAAGTTAGTCATCTGATTCCCGAGCGACAAGAAGCGGCAGTTCGGTTCATTCGAGTGGCCCTGCGAGGCCCCCGATGATCACTGGAACGGAGCAGTTGAATGTTGGAACACCTGCTCTGGATACGCCCGTTCACCTGGGGTATACCGGCGATCTTCGGTCGAACTTCCCGTCCGGGTGAGTCCTGTCGACCGAGTGTGACGAACGCGGCGCCGACGAAGATCGTCTAAAACTGGCGCTTCGACAACAGCAACTGGAATGTCCGATTACCCGTTCTGGCAAACAGGTGAACCGACCCGGTTACCCGATCGTGGGATTGTCGGGCGAGGCCGGGTTGCTATGTTGATTCCGCGGTGCCGACCCGAATGAATTGCAGCAGGATAACGAACTCCAATTCGTGCTGGAAACTTTCTCACACGTCCGAAATCCGACGATAGGTGGTTTTCGCTGTGACCGTCACGGACCCCGTGGACTCCGCGAATCAGGAACAACCGCAACTGAGCCTGGGCCGGGCCGCGGCCCGCACGCTCGCGACGACGACCAAGTCCGTTCCGCAGATGCAGGGCATCACCACGCGGTGGCTGCTCAAAGTGCTGCCGTGGGTGGAGGTCTCGGGCGGCGCGTACCGCGTGAACCGCCGGCTGAGCTACGCGGTGGGCGACGGCCGCGTCACGTTCACCACGACCGGCGCCGAGGTCCGCGTGATCCCGCCGGAGCTGGGTGAACTGCCGGCGCTGCGCGGTTTCGACGACGAAGAGGTGCTCATCGAGCTGGCCGGCCGGTTCGTGCAGCACGAGTTCTCCCCCGGCGACGCGCTCGTGGAGTTCGGCCACCAGGCCGACCAGGTCTTCCTCGTGGCGCACGGCAAGATCAGCAAGGTCGGCACCGGCGCGTACGGCGACCAGACGGTGCTCGGCACACTCGCCGACGGCGATTACTTCGGCGACACCGTGCTCACCAACGCCGACGGGATCTGGGAGTACACGGCCAAAGCCGTGACCGCGTGCACGGTGCTTTCGCTGTCCCGCAGCGAGTTCCAGGGCGTGCTCGACCGCTCCGACGCGCTGCGCGAGCACCTCGACGCCGTCGCCGCCGGTTCGGCCGGCCCGGCCAACGACCACGGCGAGGCGGTGATCGACGTCGCGTCCGGGCACGACGGCGAACCGCAGCTGCCCGGCACGTTCGTGGACTACGACAGCTCGCCGCGCGAGTACGAGCTGAGCGTGGCGCAGACCGTGCTGCGCGTGCACAGCCGCGTCGCCGACCTCTACAACCAGCCGATGAACCAGATCGAGCAGCAGCTGCGGCTCACGGTCGAGGCCCTGCGCGAGCGACAAGAGCACGAGCTGGTCAACAACCGCGACTTCGGCCTGCTGCACAACGCGGACTACTCCCAGCGCGTCTCCACCCGCACCGGCCCGCCGACGCCGGACGACTTCGACGACCTGCTTTCCCTCGTGTGGAAGGACCCCGCGGTCTTCCTGGCGCACCCGAAGACGATCGCGGCGTTCGGCCGCGAGTGCAGCCGCCGCGGTGTGTACCCCGACGCGGTGGACCTCGGCGGGCACCAGGTGCCGGCGTGGCGCGGCGTGCCCGTGTTGCCGTGCAACAAGATCCCGGTCACCGAGACGCGCACCAGCTCCGTGTTGCTGCTGCGCACGGGCGAGCAGTCGCAGGGTGTCGTCGGTCTGCACCAGACCGGGCTGCCCGACGAGTACCAGCCGGGCCTGAACGTGCGGTTCATGGGCATCAGCGAGCAGGCGATCATGTCGTACCTGGTCAGCGCC
Source organism: Amycolatopsis sp. NPDC050768 (assembly GCF_040654155.1). Taxonomy (NCBI): domain Bacteria; kingdom Bacillati; phylum Actinomycetota; class Actinomycetes; order Pseudonocardiales; family Pseudonocardiaceae; genus Amycolatopsis; species Amycolatopsis sp. NPDC050768. The sequence goes on along the minus strand of NZ_JBFAHL010000008.1, from coordinate 356,475 downwards.
TACTACTCCGCCGCCGTACTGGTGCCCGACGCGCTGGCCGTGCTGGAGAACGCCGAGATCGGGCGCGGTGACTGAGCATGGCCGCGCCCGCCACCCCGCCGCGCCCGCCCGAGGCCGCCCCCGCGCGGCCCGGGCCGGCGCCGCTGCCCCTGTCGGCGTTCGGGCCGACGGGCCTGGGCACGAGCGCGCTGCGGATCGTGCCGAGACCCGCGTCCCAGCGACCTGGAGAAGCTGAGCCCACCAAGCGAGGAACCACATGACCGTGACCGAAGAGCCGCCGCTTTCCCTTTCCACGCGCGCGGCCCGGACCCTGGCCACCACCACCAAGTCGCTGCCGCAGATGCGCGGCATCACCCCGCGCTGGCTGCTGTCGCAGCTGCCGTGGGTGGAGGTGCCGGCCGGTTCGTACCGCGTGAACCGCCGGCTGACCTACACCGTCGGCGACGGCCGGGTGAGCTTCTTCAACACCGGCGCGCGGGTGCAGGTGGTCCCCGCGGAGCTGGCGGAACTGCCGCTGCTGCGCGGGTTCGCCGACGCCGACGCGTTGTCGGCCTTGGCCGAGCGCTTCGAGCAGCGCGAGTACGAGCCGGGCGACACGATCGTGACGGCGGGTTCGCCGCTCGACTCGGTGGCGCTGCTGGCGTTCGGCAAGGTTTCGCGCACCGCACCCGGTTCCTACGGCGAGGAGGCGCACCTCGGCACGCTCACCGCGGGCGACCACTTCGGCGCCGAACTGCTGGGCGGCTCAGCGGGGAACTGGACCTTCACCGCCAAGGCGGCCACGCGGTGCATCGTGCTGGCGCTGCCGGCGGAGGCGTTCGCGCGGCTCAACGGTCGCGTCGAAAGCCTGCGCTCGCACATCAGTGACGTGCTGGCGAGCCCGGGCCGCGAGCACAACAAGGCCGGCGAGGCGAGCATCGACCTGTCCGCCGGGCACGACGGCGAGGTCGCGCTGCCGGGCACGTACGTCGACTACGACCCGGCGCCGCGGGAGTACGAGCTCGCGATCGCGCAGACGATCCTGCACACGCACAACCGCGTGACCGACCTCTACAACCAGCCGATGAACCAGCTGGAGCAGCAGCTGCGGCTCACCGTGGAGGCGTTGCGGGAGCGCCAGGAGCACGAGCTGGTGAACAGCACCGACTTCGGGCTGCTGCACAACGCGGACCTCGGCCAGCGCGTGACCACGCGCAGCGGCCCGCCGACGCCCGACGACCTCGACGAGCTCCTGTGCCGTCGGCGCAAGTCGCGCTTCTTCCTGGCGCACCCCAAGGCGATCGCCGCGTTCGGGCGCGAGTGCACGGCGCGGGGCCTCTACCCGGCCAACTCGATGCTCGACGGACGCCGGGTCACGACGTGGCGCGGGGTGCCGCTGCTGCCGTGCGACAAGATCCCGATCTCGCCGCAGGGCACGACCTCGATCCTCGTCATGCGTACTGGCGAGGAGGACGCGGGCGTGATCGGGCTGCGCCCGGCGGCGTTGCCGGACGAGTACCAGCCGGGGCTGAACGTGCGGTTCATGGGCATCAGCGACCGGGCCGTGACGTCCTACTTGGTCAGTGCGTACCACTCGGCCGCGGTGCTGGTGCCGGACGCGCTGGGAGTGCTCGACGACGTCGAGATCGGGCGCTGAGCTTCTTTTTCGGAGGGGATGTATGACCACAGTGGACGCCCGGGCGCGGACGGTGCCGGAGGTGCTGGCGTGGAGCCGGGACCTGTGGGAACCGGCGATGCGCGCGGCGGTCGACCGGCTACCCGACTCGATGCGCCGCATCGCCGGCTACCACTTCGGCTGGTGGGACGCTTCGGGCGCCGAGTCGGCCGTACCGGCCGGCAAGGCCCTGCGGCCGGCGTTGGTGCTGCTGTCCGCCGAGGCGGCCGGCGGCGATCCGGCCGACGCGATCGCCGCCGCCGTGGCGGTGGAGCTGGTGCACAACTTCTCGCTGCTCCACGACGACGTCATGGACGGCGACGAAACCCGCCGCCACCGGGCGACCGCGTGGACCGTATTCGGCACCAGCCCGGCCATCCTCGCGGGCGATGCGTTGTTGACGTTGGCCTTCGACGTCCTGGCCACGGACGGTCCCGCCGCTGCTCGCGTCCTGAGCACGGCGGTGCTCGATCTGTTGCACGGCCAGAACGAGGACCTGGCCTTCGAACGACGAACGTCCGTGGACCGGTCCTCCTGCATCCGCATGGCCGAGGGCAAGACCGGCGCGCTTCTGGGTGCCGCCTGCACCCTGGGCGTGCTGGTCGTCGGCGGCCGCGGCACGCACGTCTCGGAACTCGGCGCGTTCGGCCGCTCGCTCGGCCTGGCGTTCCAGCACGTCGACGACCTCCTCGGCATCTGGGGCGACCCGGCCGTGACGGGGAAGCCGGTTTACTCGGATCTGCAGAACCGGAAGAAGTCGCTGCCGGTGGTGGCGGCTTTGGCCTCGGAGACCCCGGCCGGCCGGGAGCTGGCCGAGTTGTATCGGCAGGACGCTCCGCTGTCGGCTGGGGAGCTGGCCCAGGCGGCCGTTTTGGTCGACTCGGCGGGTGGGCGTTCGTGGAGCTCTTCGGAGGCTGCGCGGTTGCTGGCTTCGGCATTGGCTTCGCTGGCCTCCACGACGCCGGCGCCGCGCCCCGCGGCGGAACTCACGTTGCTAGCCCACCACATCACCCGCCGGGACCACTGAGCCGCGGTGACCGACCTGGCGCGCTCGTGTCCCTCCCCCAGGACACGAGCGCGCCGTTCCCGTGCGCTGCCGAGCCGTTACAGCACGCCTGAATTGCAAATCTGTATTCAGGTGCTACCGTCAAGCACATGACCGAACCTCATGAAGCACTGCGGATCACCGAGGTCTCTCCCACCTACTGGCGGGCGACCTTCACCAACGGGCCCCTGAACGTCTTCGATTCGGCGATCATGATCGCCCTACAGGGGCTGCTCGACAGAATGGAAGCGAGCGACGAACTCAGAGTCGTGGTGTTCGACAGCGACGTCGAAGACTTCTTCCTCGCGCACTTCGACATGAGCGGCGCGTCGACCGAAGTGGCTCGCGCCCAGGGCCCGACCGGGCTGCCCACGGGGCTCGACATCACGACCCGGCTCACCACGTCGCCGGTGATCAGCATCGCGAAGATCCGTGGCCGCGCCCGCGGGATCGGCAGCGAGTTCGCCCTCGCGTGCGACCTGCGCTTCGCCAGCAAGGAAAGGGCCGTCCTGGGACAGCCCGAGGTCGGCGCGGGAGTCATTCCCGGCGGCGGCGCCATCGAGCGGCTCTCGTCACTCGTGGGCCGTGGGCGCGCACTGGAGATCATCGTCGGCTCCGACGACTTCGACGCCGCCACCGCCGAGCGCTACGGCTACGTCAACCGAGCCGTGCCCGACGCCGAGCTCGACGAGTACGTCGACACCCTCGCGAGGCGGATCGCGTCGTTCGACCGGCGGCCCATCGCCGCGGCCAAGACCCTGGTCAACCGGACGACCCTGCCCGAAGTGGGGCACCTCGTCGAAAGCCAGACGAAGTTCGGCGAGACGCTCACCTGGCCCGAGACCACGGCCCGCGTTCGCGAGCTGTTCGGCCGGGGCTTGCAACAGCCCGGTGACCTCGAGACCCGGTTCGGGTACCACCTGGGCGTGCCGTCGGAGGAAGCAGAGCGAGCGTGACCCATGGCACCGACATTTCGGTGCAGCTGGGTTGCGAAGTGATATTCTGACCGCTATGGCACCACTGCAAAATGCCACTGAGGAACTGACCGACGAGCCGGCGTGCTCCATCGAGCGAAGCCTGGAAGTACTGGGCGAACGGTGGACCTTCCTGGTCCTGCGCCAGCTCTTCCTCGGCCAGACGCGGTTCAGCGAGCTGCGCGAGTCACTGGGCATCGCGCCCAATCTGCTCAGCGCGAGGCTGCGCACGCTGACCGAGGCCGGGGTCGTGGAAACCGCGCCGTACCAGGAGATCGGGGCGCGGCAGCGGCAGAGTTACCACCTCACCAAGGCCGGGAGCGAGTTGTGGGTCGTGCTCATGGGGCTGCAGCAGTGGGGTGACGTGCACCGGCCGCGACCGGCCGGGCCGTCGGCCGTGCGGCGGTCGAAGACGACCGGGCAGGCCGTGCGGGTGGCGTTCGTCGACGAGGACGGGGTCGAGGTGCCCGTCGACGAGGTGGAGATCATCGCGCGGTGACCACACCTGAGTACTAAATCTGTATTCAGAGTGGTAGCGTGACCGGCATGGACATCAAGGGATCTGTCGCGCTGGTCACCGGAGCCAACCGCGGCATCGGCCACGCCTTCGCCCGCGCGCTCGTCGAGCACGGCGCCGCGAAGGTCTACGCGGGTGCGCGAGACCCTGCGACGGTCACCGACCCCGACCTCACGCCGCTGCGCCTGGACGTCACCAGCGCCGAGGACATCGCGGCCGCCGCGGCTGCGGCCGGCGACGCCACGATCGTGATCAACAACGCGGGCATCCTCGGCAACGTCGGCGAACTGCTCACCGGCTCACTGGACACCGCTCGGCAGGTGCTGGAGGTCAACTTCTTCGGCACCTGGGCAGTCTCGCGAGCGTTCGCGCCCGTCCTCGCCCGCAACGGCGGCGGCGCGCTGGTCAACATGCTCTCCGTGGCGTCCTGGAAGGGAAACGCGAGAACCGTCGCCTACTCCGCGTCGAAGGCGGCGCAGTGGTCACTGACCGACGCGCTGCGCGAAGGCCTGCGCGACCAGGGCACGCTCGTGGTGGGCGTGCACGCCGGCTACGTGGACACCGACGGCGCCGCATGGCTGGACGTCCCCAAGATCGGGCCGGCCGAGGTCGCGGCCAAGACCATGCAGGCATTGCTGGACGACCGCGCCGAGGTCCTGGTCGACGACGCGGCGCGCCGGCTCAAGGCCACACTTTCCCAGCCCCTCGACTGAGTACCGCTCACCTACCCGGCCGAGTCAGCCCGTCGCGATCGACACCTTCGGACGACATGGCCTTGTCACCCTTCGCCAAGGCCTTGATGCCGCGCATGGCGCGCGGGTACGCCGTCAGCCCACGCAGACGGGGCCACTCACTTGCCCGGCCGAGCCAGCCCGTCGTCGGCAGCACCGCGGGACAAGACGACCTTGTCGGTGTTCGACAGCGCCTCCGTGCCGCGCGCGCTCGGCGGCGCGGAGCTCAAGTCCCGCAGACGGATGGGCGGGCCGAGGTCGATCAGCGTCGGGATGTACTCCGCCTTGGAAACAGCCCAGTGGCCGTCCGTCTGAGTGAAGGTGAAGCGCGCGGCCGTGCCTTCCTCGGTGGAGCCGCGGGGGTCGTCGTGGCGGGCGATTTCGTTGCCGAGGCCGTAGGCGACCCACTTGCCCTCGACCTTCTCGAAGGGCTGGACCACGTGGGCGTGGTGGCCGACGATCAGGTCGATGTCCGGAGACGCCAGTAGCTCCTTGGCCAACGAAGCCTGGTCGTCCGTCACCGAGTGCTGGTATTCGATCCCCCAGTGGAGGCTGGCGATCACGACCTCCGCGCCGGCCGCACGGGCGGCGTGGGCCGCCGCGACGATGTCGTCGGCGTCGATCTGGTTGGCCAGCCAGGGTTTGCCGGCGGGAACCTTGATGCCGTTGAAGCCGAAGGCGAACGACAGCTGCGCCACCTTGACACCGTGGACGTCGAGGATCAGCGGCTTGTCAGCCTCGGCGGCCGAGCGCGCCGAACCGGTGTGCTTGAGGCCCACCTCGTCCAGCTTGTCCAGCGTCCGGGTGATGCCGGCCGCACCCTTGTCCAGGGTGTGGTTCGAAGCCGTGGAGCAGGTGTCGTAGCCGGTGTCCTTGATGGCGTCGGCGATCTCGGGCGGCGCACTGAACGACGGGTACCCCGTGTACGGCCCGCCCTCGGGCGCGAGCGGCGTCTCGAGGTGGCAGATGGCCAGATCGGCACCCGACACGAGCGGCTTCACGCCCGCGAGGATCTGGCGGTAGTCGATCTCACCGCCACCATCGGCCTCCGCCTGGTCGGTGAGCGCGGGGTGGATCAGCACGTCGCCGGTTGCCACGACCGTGAACGACGCGGGCGTGGCCGAAGAAGGCAAGCCGGCAGGGGCCGAAGGAGCGGAAGCGGGCAAAGCGGCCTGAGGAGCCCCGCTGCATCCCGCCAGCACCAGCACGGCACCGGCCCATCCCACGATCGAGCGGCGGATGTGCGTCATGTTCGCCCCCTTTGTCCAGCTGCGGGCCACATCCTGCCGCATGTCGACCGGACAAGACTCAACGCCTGCCATGACGGACCGTAATCGAACCCAAGTCAACAAGAAAACCCACCAGCAACCGAAACAGCAGCGCGATCAGCGCGGAGCAACAAACCCTGGTCAGCCGGGAAAAAATACGATAATTAGCCGCCAACCACCAGACGGAAAATCACTCTCCGTAGGTATCCATCCGCTAACTGCGGCAGATCCCGTGGTTGACGTCACCCGATCAAGTGTCTTGTAATACGAGTCACGCGGAGTTCACGCCCACGCAACAGTCGTCCTCGGCCCCCATGGGAGCACTCGATGTCCACATACCCGCACAGGTCACGCACCTGGAGCGTTGTTGGTTGTTGTTTGATTGCCGGTGCAGTGTTGGCCGGATGCTCCTCCGGCAAGGACACCGCCGCGCCCGCGCAGCAGGCGCCGACGAACGGCAAGATCACGCTGTACTACCTGCAGAAGCAGGGTGACCAGCAGTACTTCGTGGAGCAGGCGCAGGGCGCCCAGGCGGAGGCGAAGGAGCTGGGTGTCGACCTCAAGGTCGTGAACCTCGGCCAGGACGCCAACAAGGCCATCACCGAACTCGACGCCGCGGTCGCGCAGGGCGCCAACGGCGTCGCCATCGTGGTGCCGGACCAGGCCATCGGCCCCGAGGTCATCGACAAGGCCAAGAGCTCCGGCATCCCGATCATCGCGTCGGACGACGTGATCAAGGACGGCACCGGCAAGGCCGCCGCGTTCGTCGGCTTCAACGGCACGCAGATGGGCACCTCGGTCGGCCAAGAGGCCGCCAAGCTGTTCAAGGCCGCCGGCTGGTCCGCCGCCGACACCAAGGTGATCAGCGCCTACAAGCAGGACCTCACCGTGTGCACCGACCGCGTCAACGGCGCCAAGGCCGCCTTCGACAAGGACTCCGGCGCCCAGGTGCAGGTGATCAACGTCGGCACGGACAACTCGCCCGTCGACGCGCAGAACCGCGCCGGCGCCGTGATCAGCTCCAACCCGGGCGTGAAGCACTGGGTCGTGTGGGGCTGCAACGACGAGAACGAGACCGGTGTCGTCACCGCGCTCGCCAACTCCGGTGTCGGCGCGAACGACATCATCGGCGTGGGCCTCGGCGCCTACCTCGACTGCAAGGACTGGGCCGCGGGCAAGGACACCGGCAACAAGTCGTCGCTCTACATTTCGGGCGCCGAGGTCGGCAAGAGCGCGATCCAGGTCCTCGTCGACAAGGTCAAGAACGGCAAGGACCTGCCGCCCGAGACGATCGCCAAGACCACGATGGTGAACAAGGACAACTTCAAGGCGGCCGGCGTCAACTGCACCTGACCCGACCGCGGCCCGGGGGTGTCCACACGCGACACCCCCGGGCTCCCCTGTGAGGAAGGCTGAGGAAGGCTCACCATGGCCAGTTCCACGGCGCTCATCGCCGAGGGCATCGGCAAGCGCTTCTCCGGCGTCACCGCGCTCGACGACGTGACGCTGGAGTTCCACTCCGGCGAGGTGCTCGCGCTCATGGGCGAGAACGGCGCCGGCAAGTCGACGCTGCTGCGCGTGCTTTCGGGCGACCACGAGCCCAGCGACGGCACGCTGCGGGTCGACGGCGAGCCGGTGGTGTTCGACAACCCGCGCGCCGCGATGGCCGCGGGCGTGCGCGTGATCTACCAGGAACCGGAGATCATCCCGCACGTCTCGGTGGCGGAGAACGTGTTCGTGGGCGAGCTGCCCTCGCGCGCCCGCGTGTTCAGCCGTCGCACGCTCAACCAGCGCACGCACGAAGCGCTCGTCGAGTACGGCTTCGAAGGCGTACTCGACCCCGCCACGCTCGGCAGCAAGCTCTCGGCCGCGCAGCGCCAGCTCGTCGAGATCCTGCGGGTGCTCACCGCGGCCACCCCGCCGCGCGTGATCGCCTTCGACGAGCCCACCTCCTCGCTCTCGGAGCACGAGGTCGACGCGCTGTTCCGGCTCATCCGCCGGCTGCGCGACTCCGGCGTGGCCGTGGTCTACGTGTCGCACCGCATGAAGGAGATCTTCCAGCTCGCCGACCGCGTGGCCGTGCTGCGCGACGGCAAGCTCGTCGGCGTGCAGCAGGCCGCGGAGTCCGACGAGAACCAGCTGGTGCGCATGATGATCGGCCGCGACCTCTCCGCGCTGGAGCGGCGCGAGACGGCTGATACCGGCGAGGTCGTGCTGCGCCTGAACCACGTGACCACCGACGACGTCACCGACGTCTCGTTCGAGGTGCGTGCCGGTGAGGTCGTGTGCCTGGCCGGGCTCGTCGGCGCCGGGCGCTCCGAGCTGGCGCGCGCGATCGTCGGCGACCTGCCCGTGCGCTCGGGAACCCTCGAGCTGGACGGGAAACCGTTCAAGGCCCGCACACCCGGCGACGCCGTGAAGGCGGGCATCGGGTTCGCGCCCGAGGAACGCAAGACCGACGCGTTGCTGATGCAGCGTTCGGTGCGCGACAACGTCTCCATCGCCGTGCTCGACCGCCTGCGCCGCTTCCGCGTGATCAAGCGGGCGAAGGAGCGTGAGCTCGTGGCGGAGTACATCCGCGAGCTGCGCGTGCGCACGCCGTCGATGGAGCAGGAGGTGCGCAAGCTCTCCGGCGGCAACCAGCAGAAGGCCGTGCTCGCGCGCTGGCTCGCCCGCCGTCCGCAGCTGCTGATCCTCGACGAGCCCACTCGCGGCGTCGACGTCGGCGCGAAGGCCGAGATTTACCGCATCATCGACGGTCTCGCCGCCGAAGGCGTCGCCCTGCTCGTGATCTCGTCCGACCTGCCCGAGGTGCTCGCGCTGGCCGACCGCGTCGTCGTGATGCGCGCCGGGCACGTCGCGGGCCAGGTGAGCCGCGACGAAGCGACCGAAGAAGCCGTACTGACCCTGGCCATCCCGGCGACGGAGCCGGCCGCCGAAGACATCCAGGAGGTGGGGGCGTGAGCACCCCGACCCGGCCCAGCCCCGCGCAGGAGCAGCCGACCGAACAGCCCGACCCGCACCGGGTGTCCACCGCGCGCAAGGTGCTCAACGGCATCGGCGTGCAGAACAGCAGCCTGATCATCACGCTCGTGGTGCTCGTCGTGCTGCTCTCGACGCTGAACGACAACTTCTTCCGCACCAACAACCTGCTGCTCATCGGCAGCGCGATCACCATCATGGGCCTGCTGTCGCTGGTGCAGACGCTGGTGATCATCCTCGGCGCGCTCGACATCTCGGTCGGCTCGATGGCCGGGCTCGCGTCGGTGATCTCGGCGATGGCCTTCACGTCGACCGGCAGCTCGATCGTCGGCATCCTCGCCGCGGTCGGCACCGGCATCCTGTGCGGTCTGGTCAACGGCCTGATCATCATCTTCGGCCGGGTGAACCCGGTCGTCGCCACGCTGGCCACGCTCGCCACGTACAAGGGCATCGCGCAGGTCGTGTCCGACGGCAAGGCGCAGGGCTACACGGGCGCCGACGACCTGTTCATCTTCCTGGCCAAGGGAAGCGTGCTCGGGCTGCCGACGCTGGTGTGGGTGTTCCTGATCGTCGCGGCGGTGCTGCACTTCCTGCTGAAGTACACCGACATCGGCCGCAACGTGTTCGCCATCGGCGGCAACGACACGGCCGCGCGCCTTGCCGGCATCAACATCAACCGCTACATCATCGGCGTCTACGCGCTCGTCGGCGTGGTCGCGGCCATCGCGGGTGTGCTGATCACCGCGCGCACCGGCTCCGGCCAGCCGACGTCCGGCTCCGAGGGCCTCGAGCTACAGGCCGTCACGGGTGCGGCGCTCGGTGGCACGATGCTCAAGGGCGGCAAGGGATCCATCGTCTCCACGGTGCTGGCGGTGTTCATCCTCGGCGTGCTCGACAACGGCATGTCGGGCCTGGGCATCAACCAGTTCTGGCAGAACGTGGCCCACGGCGCGCTGCTCGTGGTCGCCGTCGTGCTGCAGCAGCTGCGCAGCGGGGAGCGCCGCGTCGGTCTGCCGGCCTGACGTGGGCTCAGTCGTCGGGGCTGACGGGGCCGGCCTGCACGCCCGCATCGTCGACACGCTCGGCCGCCTGATCGTCGAAGGGGCGCTGCCCACGGGCCAGCCGATCGTGCCCGAGGACATCGGGCGCCGCTTCAAGGCCTCCCGGACAGTGGTCCGGGAGGCCTTGCGGGTCCTGGAGTCGAAGGGGCTCGTGGCCGCACGACCGCGCGTCGGCACCTGGCCGCAGCCACCGGAGGCGTGGGACGCGATCGACCCCGACGTGATCGGCTGGCGCGTCGGCGGCCCGGATTCGCTGCGGCAGCTGCACGATCTGATGGAGCTTCGTCACCTCGTGGAGCCGCAGGCCGCGCGGCTGGCGGCCCGGCACCGGGCGCCGGACGAGCTCTCCGCGCTGGCGGCGGCGTACGGGCTGATGACCGACGCCGTGGAACGCGAGGACACCGAGGCGTTCACCGAGGCCGACACGCTGTTCCACGCCGCCCTCGTGCGAGCCGCGGGCAACGCGTTGCTCACCCAGCTGCAGGTGCCGGTCGTCGCCGCGCTGCGGGCCGCACCCGAGCCGACGACGGGCACGCTCGTGGCGCACTCGCGTGTGCTCACCACGGTGCTGGCGAAGAACGCCGACGGAGCGGAGAACGCGACGCGCCGGCTGCTGGAAACCGTTGCGGCGTACCGCTCACCGGCACCTTGACACGCCCAGTGGTCCACACCATAGTCCGTGATCGACCGGCCACCGACCGATGGCCTCCGCCGCCATGAGCTGCTTGAGGAGGACGCACCCATGCGTTTCTCGGGAATCCGCGGTTTCGCCGTGCTCGCGGCGGCGGTGACGGCCGGTGGGCTGGCACCGGCCGTGGCGAGTGCGGCACCGGCGGCGCCGGCCGCGCAGTGCTCCGTGGCCGACGCGATGGTGAAGGCCGGCGACTACTGGGTCGCCCACGGGACGAACCTCGCGCCGGCCGACTGGCAGAACGCGACGTTCCACGTGGGCAACCTCGCCGTGGTCCGCACCACCGGCGTGTCCAACCACCAGACCCTGCCGTGGGGCGAGTCCAACAACTACCTGCTGCCGACGACAGCGGGCCGGCCGTTCGCGGCCGAGGACGAGGCCGCGGGCGAGGCGTACCTCGACCTGTACACCTACTTCCACCCCGACCCGCCGATCCTCGCCGACCTGCGTTCGCGCCTGGCCGACGAGGTCGCGAACGTGCAGGCCGGGCACACGGACTACTGGGACCACGTGAGCGCGCTGAACATGGCGATGCCCTCGTTCGCCCGCATAGGCGTGATGGACTCCTCGGAGCCGACGCTCGCCGCGATGCAGAAGCTGTTCCAGCACACGGAGAAGAGCCTGTTCGACGAGTTCTCCGGCCTGTGGCGCACCGACCCGCACTCGCTGTCGTACTGGTCGCAGGGCAACGGCTGGGCGCTGGCCGCCCTGACGAAGGTGCTGCAGGTGCTGCCCGCGAACGACCCGCGGCGGCCGGAGTACCTGCGCGTGTTCAAGAAGATGGCGACGACGCTGAGCGTGCTGCAGCGGCCGGACGGCTTCTGGAACGCCAACCTGCTCAACCCCTTCGGCGGCCCGGAGAGCAGCGGCACGTCGCTGATCACCTACGGCCTCGCGTGGGGCGTCAACGCGGGTGTCCTCGACAGCCGCTGGTTCAAGCCGGTGGTCGATCGGGCGTGGAAGTCCTTGTCCACGAAGGCGGAGACCACCGACGGCTTCGTCGGCTACGTCCAGCCGAAGACCGACGGACCGGGTTCGGCCAAGGCCACCGACACTTCGGCCGCCGGTGTGGGCGCGTTCCTCCTGGCCGGTCAGCAGGTCGCCGACCTCACCCCGGGTTGCGCTCTGCCGCCCGCCAGCTGAGGTGCTTTGCGTGAAGGGCCGCCACTCTCGCAGTGGCGGCCCTTCCGTCTACTTGAGACAGTCCTGGGGGTCCCCGCGGGTCAGCGCCGGGTCGTTCTGCTCGAACGTCTTCGCCACGCCCGGGCCGGACGTGCGTGTCTCGAAGCGCACGGTCACGCGGCCGTGGCCCGCGCCCTGGACCCAGCCGGTGCCGAACTCCGGGTGCACCACGTCGTCGCCCGGGCGCCAGCCGCTCGACGACACCGGCGCCGACCCACCCGGCGACGGCACCACCGCCACGACGGGCTCCGGCGAAGGCCCGGCCGGTACGGCGAGCGAGAACAACGCGTCCTGGTGCGGCACCGAAAGCCCGCTGAACGCCACCCCCGCCAGGCGCACGCCACCGAACTCCTGCGGATCCAGCAACAGCCGCTCGGCGGTGGCCGCGAGCTGGTTGAGGTCGTCCGTGGGCGAGGCCGTGGTTTCCGACCGCGTCACCGTGCTCATGTCCGTGTGCCGCAGCTTCACCACGACCGTGCGCGCGACCCGGCCCGCCTTCACCAGCCGCGAATGCGCCCCCGCCGCGATCTTGCGCACCTCCGCCCGCAGCCGGCCCAGGTCCACGATGTCGACCTCGAACGTCGTCTCCGCGCTCACCTGCTTGGCCTCCCCACGCTCGGCCACGGGCCGGTCGTCAGTGCCACCGGCCAGCTTGCGCAGCTCACGCCCGACCACGCCGCCCAGCGTCGCCGCCGCGTCCGGCTCCGACAACGCCGCCAGCTCCCCCAGCGTCAGCACGCCGATGGTGCGCAGCTTCGCCTCCGCGACCGGACCGATCCCCCACAACGCCCGCACTGGCAACGGCGCCAGAAACTCCCGTTCGGTGCCCGGCGGCACCACGAGCAGCCCGTCCGGCTTCGCCCGATCCGAGCCGATCTTCGCGACCTGTTTGCCCGTGCCGGCCCCGATCGACGCCGTGAGCCCGGTCTCCGCGCGAATCCGCGCCCGCAGGTCGTCGGCGAACCGCCTCACCTCGTCCACCGACGCACCGGACAGCGAAGGTGGCTCCGCGAAAGCCTCGTCCAGCGATATCCGCTCCAGCACCGGCGCCACGTCCGCGACGATGTCGAAGACCTGCTTGCTCAACGTCTCGTACAGCCGGAACCGCGGCGGCAGGACGACCGCACCCGGCGGCAACAGCCGCCGCGCCTGCGACATCGGCATCGCCGAACGCGCACCGTACTCACGGGATTCGTAGCTCGCCCCGGCAACGACACCACGCGGCCCCGTGCCGCCGACGACGACCGCGCGGCCCCGCAGCGTCGGGCGCGTGAGCTGCTCGACCGAGGCGTAGAAGGCGTCCAGGTCGAGGTGGACGACCCAGCGGGTCACGTCAGCTCCCGCCGGTGGCGTCCAGCAGCCGGTGCAACGCCGTCGTGTAGGACTCGAAAGCCGCGCGGCCCTTGGCGGTCAGCTTCACGAGCGTGACGGGCGTGCGGTGCTCGTAGGCCTTGGTGATCTCCACGTACTCGGCGTCTTCGAGCTTGCGCAGGTGCGTGGAGAGGTTGCCGGCCGTCATGTCGAGCAGCTGCTGCAGCCTCGGGAAGGTGATCTGGTCGCCGTGGTGCAGCCCGGCGAGCGCGACGGTGACGCGCAGCCTGGCCTGGGCGTGGATCACCGGGTCGAGCTCCGGCAGGCTCGCCTCGGTCACCGGTCGGCCACTCGCGTCGGACCGGATCGCCGTTCCCGGATGAAGTACACGACGGATGCCACGAGGAACCCGCCGCCGCCGGCCAAGGACAGCACGAGGAAGTTGCCCGGCACGCCCACGAGCACGCTCGCTCCGCCGCAGACGACGATCCAGGCGCCGAAGCCGTACTGCAGCTTGTCCTGCCACAGCATCCCGCCCGCGAGGTACAGGACGCCGGTCAGCAACAGCGACGTGCCCGACCACAGCAGGGAGATCGTGTGCGGGTCGAGCTCACCCGCCTTCATCACCCGGACGTTGATCAGCGACAGCGCGGCGAACGAGATCATCCAGCTCCAGCCGTACATCGCGCCGGTGCGACGCGACGGGCCGCGGATCCCGCGGCTGATGCGGCCGCCGTAGTAGGCCGAGTACGCGATGGCCGCCACGAACAGCACCGCGACCACGATCCCCGCGACCCACCCGGGCATGAGCGGCCTCGCGTGGCTGTCGTCGGCCAGGTACACCAGTCCCCAGCCGACCAGCCACGTGAAGGCCCAGACGCCGAGCAGACGCGCCGGGCTGGCCCCCAGCTCCCGGCGCGTCCGCTCGTTCTGTCGGGCGATGAGGTTCAGCGACTCGGCTGCCGACATCGGCTGCTCTTCGTCGTCATCCACCTTGTTTCGCCCTCCCACCGTGCTGACCCCTATGCAGCACGGAAGTTACTGTGCTGCTGGTTACCAATCCGACCACAGTCACGGCGGGAAGGGTTGCCACACACGGTAACGTCCAGTTCCGTGCCCGCCTACTTCTGGTCGGATTGGTAACAGCAGTCAACTAACTGACCTTGGCCGTGTCCAACCGGAACCGCCGGACGACCACCAGTGCGGGCACGACCAGCCACGCCGCCAGCACGCCCACCGCGAGACCGAGCCCGCTCGCCCCGCCCACCGGCATCGTGCCGACGCGGCCGAGCCAGTACGTCGGGAAGAAGTGCGCCACCGTGGTCATCCAGCCGGGCATGATCGACAGCGGCATCCACAACCCGCCGAACACTCCGAGCGGCAGCATCAGCGCGCCGGTCATCGCGCCGACGGTGTCGCCCTTGCCGAACAGCCCGAGCAGCAGGCCCAGCACCGCGAACGGCAACGCGCCCAGCCACAGCGCCACCGCCGTGAGCACCCACTGCGCGGCCGTGAGCTCGACCCCGCGCAGGGCGCCGGCCACGAAGATCACCACGAGCACCGGCAAGGCCATCGCCATGGCGGAGGCGATCTTCACGAACACGTAGTCCGGCGCGCGCATCGGGGTGAGGCGCAGCTGACGCTGCCAGCCGTCGGTGCGTTCGGTCGCCACCCGCGTGCCGGTGAACAACGCGCCGCTCAAGGCGCCATACGCGCCCATGTTGATCATCGTGGTGGTACTCGCCTTCACCCCGTCCGGGCCGACGTAGTCGCCGAACAGGCCGCCGAAGAGCAGGAACATGCCCAGTGGCACGGCGATCGTGAACAGCGCGAACTGCGGGCTGCGCACGATCCGCACGATCTCCAGGCGCAGGTAGACGAGGTTCATCGCAGGGCTCCTTCCGGCTCGTCGGTGTGCTGGTCGCCGGTCAGCGCGAGGAACGCTTCTTCCAGACCCACTGCCTGGATCTCGATGTCGCTCGCGTCCGGGAACGTGGTGAGCAGCGCGCGGATCGCGAGGTCGGAGTCGGCGCACGCCAACTCCGCGCGGGCGCCCTGGATGCGCGCGGTGGTGACCCCGGCGAGTGCGGCCAGCTCGGCCTCGTTCGCACCGGGCACCACGGCCCGCAGCACGCGTCCGGAGACGGCGGCGCGGACGTCGGCAACCGTGCCGTCGGCGACCACGCGGCCGTGGCGCACGAGCACCACGCGGTCGGCGTAGTCCTCGGCCTCGGCCAGGTAGTGCGTGGCGAACAGCACCGTCCGGCCGCCTGCGCTGAACTCGTGCATCGAGGCCCAGAACGAGCGCCGGCCGTCCACGTCCATGGCGGCGGTCGGCTCGTCGAGCACCAGCAGCTCGGGGTCGCCGGCCAGGGCCAGCGCGTAGCGCACCCGCTGCAGCTGGCCGCCGGAAAGCTTGCCGCAGCGGCGGTTCGCGAAGTCCGTGATGCCGGCGCGCTCGAAGACCTCCGCGGCCGCCAGCGGCTTGCGGTACATCGAGCGCATCAGCGCGACGAGCTCGGCCGGCGTGGTGTCGCGCAGCAGGAAGCCGTTCTGCACCATCGCGGCCATGCGCCCGGCGTCGACGGCCGCCCGCGCGTCGCCGCCGAACACCCGCACCTCGCCCTCGTCGGGCCGGGTGAGCCCGAGCAGCATGTCGATGGTGGTCGACTTGCCGGCCCCGTTGGGGCCGAGCAGCGCCACGACCTCGCCGCGGCTGACCTCGAGGGTCAGCTCCTCGACGGCGTGCACCGGCCCGAACCGTTTCGTCAGGCCTCTCAGACTGAACGCCTCATTCATCCCGTCCCCCATCGACTTTGCGTTGCAAACCTGCTGGGGAACTTTGTAACACAAACCTCGCTGCAATGAAAAGTGCTACGAGCCGCGAACTTGGTAGATCAAGGTCTTTCGAGGGCCCTGGAAACGACGAAGCGCCGGGCGGGGACAGTGCCCCACCCGGCGCTTCGGCCGGCGTTTCAGCTGGTCAGAGGTGACCCAGCAGCGGAAGCGGGTCCGCCTTGGCCTTCGCCTCCGCGGACGCCGACGGGGCCGGTTGCGGCTGCGGCAGCGGCGCGCACTCGACGTCGGCGGTGCGGCCCGGCTTGCGGGCCGGCAGGGCGCCGGTCGCCAGGTAGTCCGCGATCTTGGTGTCCACGCACGCGTTGCCGCGCGGCGTGATGGCGTGGCTCGTGCCACCCGGCTCCGCGATCAGCGACGCACCCGGGAAGCGGCTGCGGACCTCGAGGCTGCCCTCGTACGGCGTGGCCGCGTCGAGCGTCTCGTCGATCATCAGCACGCTCTGCACGCCCTTGCCGTCGACCTGCACGGGCTTGCTCGCCTTCGCGGGCCAGTACACGCAGGGGGCGTTGAACCAGGCGTTCTGCCAGGTGAAGTACGGCGCCTTCAGGAAGGTCTTCCAGTTGTCGAGGCGCCACTGGTTCCAGTTGGTCGGCCACTGCACGTCGGTGCACTGCACGCCGAGGTACACGGCGTAACCGTTGTCGCTGTCGGACTCGAACAGCGCCTTGACCAGCGACGGGTCGTTCTTCGTGACGATCGCCGACAGGGCGTCTGCCACGTCCAGCCAGGTGAGCTGGTAGTAGCTGGCCTGCTGGATCACGTCGGTCAACTCGTCGGGCCCGATCTGGCCGCCCGCGGGCTTGAGCGAGAGCTTGACCAGCTCACGGTCGACGGTCGCCTTCACCGAGGCCTGCGTCTTGCCCAGGTGGTAGGTGCTGTCGTACTTGGCGAGCCAGCCGAACCAGATGTTGATGTTGCGGTCGAACGCCACATCCTGGTTCAGGTTCGCCTGGTACCAGACGTCGCGCGGGTCCACCGTCGAGTCGAGCACCATACGGCGCACGCGCTGCGGGAACATCGTGCCGTAGACCTGGCCGAGGTAGGTGCCGTAGGAGTAGCCGTAGAAGTTGATCTTGTCGGCACCCAGGGCGGCGCGGATGGAGTCCATGTCGCGCACCGAGTCGGTGGTCTTCAGGTTGTCGAGCAGCGCCTTCGGGTTCTTCTTGGCGCAGTCCTCGGCGTAGCCCTTGGCGCGGTTGAGCCACGCCTTCTCGAGGCTCGGCGTGAGCGGCACGTACGAGGGCCGGTCGAAGCTCGTGTAGCTGTTGTCGCACGAAAGCGCGGGCTTGCTGGAGCCGACGCCGCGCGGGTCGAAGCCGATCCAGTCGTACGCGTCGCCCGCGTGGTTGGGCACGTTGGCGCCGACGCGCGAAAGCGTCAGGCCCGAGCCGCCGGGGCCACCGGGGTTGGTGAGCATGACGCCCTGGTACTGCGCGTCCGGCGCCTTGTGCTTGATGCGGCTGACGGCGAGCTGCGCCTTCTGGCCGCCCGGGTTGCTGTAGTCCAGGGGCACGGTCACGAAACCGCACTGGGCGCCGGCCGCCTGCAGGCCGGCGTTGTCGCACTGACCCCACGCCACGGGCGGCGGGGTGTAGGCGGCGGGGGCGGTGGCCGGCGCCGCTGACGCGACGGGCGCGGTGACCAGCGAGGCCAGCGTCGCGACGGCGACTGCCGCGAAGACAGCACGTCTCACGGGAGTTCCTTCCCTGTCGGGGTTCTCGTCTGTCGGGTCCGCCAGACGTTAGTCGTCTTGGCCGCGCCCGGCCGGTTGATCGCGGCGCTCTGCCCGATAGTCCCTACGAAAGGTGGACGTCGGAAATTCGGTTGGTCCCCGCGCCGGGTCGCCGTTACGGTGGCCGCCATGACGATCTTCCAGCGCTTGCGGCAGCTTTAGCCCCGGCGTGACTCTTCACGGCCGCGCGTCCGCGGCCGTCTTCCTTGCGCGCCGCGTCCTCCCCCTTTGACGGAGTCGTTCATGCGCGAACACATCGTGATGGTCGGTACCACCGCACCGAGCCACATCTACCCGTCCCTCGGCGTCATCGCCGAACTCGTGCGGCGCGGGCACCGGGTGAGCTACGTGGTGGGATCGCCTCTCGAATCACTGGTCACCCCCACGGGCGCCCGCGTCGTGACCCACCCGACCCTCCTGCCCCTCGGCGAGGCCGGCGCGTGGCCCGACGACCCGGCCGACGCCATGCGCGTCTTCCTGGACGAGGCGATCGCCGTACACCCGCAACTGCTGTCGACGTTCGACAACGATCACCCCGACCTGGTCCTCTACGACATCGGCGGCCTCGGCGCGCCCCTGCTCGGATCCCGGTACGGGGTGCCCGCCGTGCAGCTGTCGCCCACGCTTGTCGCATGGGAGGGCTACGACGAGGACATGAGTTCGGTGATGGACCCGATCAAGGCCTCACCGTCCGGTGTGGACTACGCCCGCACGATGACCGCGTGGCTGCGGGAAAACGGCGAGACCGAGGAGGCGTGGACCTGGCTGTCCCACCCGCCGCGGGTGCTGTCGCTCATTCCGCGAACGATGCAGCCCCACGCCTCCCGGGTCGGGCCGCACGTCCGGTTCGTCGGACCATGCCTGTCGCCCGATCGACTGGCGGAGTCGTGGACCCCGCCTGATTCGAGGAAGCCCGTGCTGCTGGTTTCGTTCGGCACGGCGTTCACCGACCAGCTACCCGTGTACCGGGCTTGCCTGGAGGCGTTCGCCGACTCACCTTGGCACGTCGTGATGTCGATCGGCTCGTTCGTGTCCGCTTCGGACCTGGGCCCGCTGCCACCGTCGTTCGAGGTGCACTCCCGCGTCCCCCAGCTGGCGGTGCTTTCGGCGGCCTCGGCGTTCATCACCCACGCCGGCATGGGCAGCTGCACGGAAGCGCTGTGGTACGGCGTCCCCACCGTGGCCATCCCGCAGGCCGCCGACCAATTCGGCAACGCGGCGCAACTCGAGACGCTCGGAGTGGGGCGACACTTGCCGGCTTCGTCGGTGACCGCTGCTTCCTTGCGTTCGGCGGTCGCCGAGGTCGCGGGCTCCGCCGAGATGGCCGCACGGCTGTCGTCGTTGTCCACGGAAATCCACGCCCACGGCGGCATTTCGGCGGCGGTTGATGCGGTGGAGGCGTTCTTGAAGTAACCCACACGCGTATCATCAAGCCCCGGCGGTAATCATCGCCGGGGCTTTTCTTTTCGCACGTTACGCCATTTGTGTTGCCATTGTATTTTTGCGCTACCAGGCGCGATTCACCGACTCAGCGGTACGAATCACCACCAGGAACCGAGGACGATCACATGATTGCCGAGGGGAGTCGGGAAGGGGATCAATGGCGCATTACCCGAGCTGCGAACGCGCCCGAAGCCGTACGTGCCGGTGTCAAATGTGCTGCGGGGCAGAGCATGGCTGGACCGGCTCGATCAGGTTGGCAAAGGCACCGGACCCACAGGACCGGGTGAACCTGAGGAAGGCCGCCGACAAGGCGTGGGACGCTGCCGCAGAAAGAAAAAATCGTCCCGACAAGAGCACGTACCGCGAGAAGGCGGCGGCGATTGATACCACCGTCGCCGAGATCATCGAGCAGCTTGCCCGTGACTACGCACGGAATCCCAAGGAAAAACTTCGGAAAACGGCAAAAAGACCAGGCGGTTCGGCAGGCCACCTGGGAACCGAAGATCGACCGATGGACGTGCATCCAGAACCGCCCCCGGCGAATCCTCCCGTGACGCGTCAACCCGCCGGCGAGCCCAGTGAGCCTGGTTTGCCCGCACCCGCAGGTCAGGGACCAGGCCCAGAACACCCCGACGATGAGGACCGAGGGTCGCCGCACCGATCCCACGACTCCACGGTCGAGGAAATCGAATGGCTTGGCGACGCGCTGACCGACATCGTCCTGAAAGACATCAAGAAGGCATACCCCGGGCCACTGCCGGAGTCGACCAAAGTGGCACTCGCCGACCACTTCTGGTGTGACCTCCTGGCCCACCTCGCTCATGTCATCGACGAAGGCCTGAAGTTCTTCGACGACATTCCCGACCGCGTCACCAAGCTCATCCTGGAGTCCCGCAAGGAGCACCGACGGCTGCCGCTCGAAGAGATCGTCGTGAAGACGGCGGTCAAGAGTGTTTGGAGCCTCCTGCAGCCGCCGCTGACGCCGTTGGCAATACTGAATGGGTTCAAGAAGCTTCTGCCTGCGGTACGGATCCTGGCCGTGCTGATCTGCAAGTCACCGGAACGCCACGAAGCCGTGGTGACCTACTGCATTGATCCGCTGGCGAAGTCGCTGACCGAAAAGGTGAAGAAGCGGCTTCTCAAAACCCTGAGCAACTGGCTGCCTGGGCTGATGGACGAGGCGGGCCCAGCGGCGGCATGACCGGCTGACCCAGCGGCGACCTCCTTCAACTGACTCGGCCTCACCGAGCGGCCACGGGCGAGCCTGTGGTCGCTGCGCCGTCCGTCCCGACCAGCCGACGGCGCGCGGGCTCAGGCTCTGATCTCATTCAAGTAGTTGTAGATCGTGTACCGGGTCACGTCCAGGTGGGTGGCCAGGTGGTCCACCGCGTCCTTGATGAGGAAGAACCCCGCCTCGTCGAGTTCGCGCACGACGGCGGCCTTGTGGCGCTTCTTCATGAGGTCCACGGGGATGCCCGCCTTGCCGATGGCGCGGTCGACCAGGAAGCGTTGCAGGCTGTCGACGTCGGGCGGGAAGGTCTCGGGCCGCGAGGCAGCCGCGTCCGAGGACGGTGACGTTTCGCTGTTCACGCACAGGCAGCCGACTGCCACGCCGTCGGCGTCGCGGAGGAAGAGGGTGGACGAGCGGATCGCGCGGCCGTCCGGGCCGTGAGTGCGGTAGTTGGTCAGGTCCTGCGTGGTGCCGCGGCGGACGAGGCCGAGCAGGAGGTCCGTCATGGGCCCGCCGGCGGTGCGGCCGGTGACGTCGCCCGCGATGGCGACGATGGAGTCGGGCAGGCGGGACAGGTCGTGGAGCAGGACCTCGTTGCCGGGGCCCAGCATGGCGGCCAGGCCGTCGACGGCGGGGATCAGGGCGGTGAGCAACGCGGGCGTCGCACCACCCGAAACCACCGACGGGAAAGTCACCGAGGTACGCGGGCGCATGAGACTGTCCAAAGCGGACCGGACGGCCTCGGCGGCGGAAACCGGCGTTGACGCGTGCGGCGAGAGGCGGACGTGTTCCGGCCGGACCGTTGCCGCGATGCCGGCCGCCGACAATGCCGCACCCACCTGTTCCGCCGGGTGGCCGGGCAGCTCGAACGCCAGGATCCCCGCCCGGCGGTCCACCGCGGACACGACCGAAGCGCCCAGCGACAGCAGCACTTCCTCCAAGGCGTCCACGCGTTCGCCGATCCGGCCGGCGATCGCCCCGACGCCCGCCTCCTCCACCAGCTCCAGAGCCGCCGCGAAGGCACCGGACGTGATGGGGCTCAGGTTCGAGATCGACCAGCCCGCGGCGGTCGTGTCGGCGGGGTGGATCTCGTCGTCGAACAGGCCGGGGTCACGCGCACCCGTCCAGCCGGACAGGATCGGGTCCATGCGCTCCAGCGCACGGTCGGACAGCACCGCGAAGCCCGTGCCCCAGCCGGCGCGCAGCCACTTCTGGCCGCCGACCACGAGCACGTCCGCGACCTCCCACGGCGCCTCGATCACGCCGAAGCCCTGGATCCCGTCGACGACCAGCAGCCGATCGCCCACCACCTCGCGCAACGCGGCGAGGTCGGCGCGGTAGCCGGTGCGGAAGTCGACGGCGCTCACCGACACCACCGTCGTCTCGGGCGTCAGCGCTTCGGCAACCCGGGAAGGCGTGACAAACCCGGCGGGCAAGCGGCGAACCCGCACCCGCCCGGCCTGGGACGCGCGCGCCCACGGATACGTGTTCGCCGGGAACTCCCCCGTCGAGACCAGCACCTCGCCGTGGGAGTTGAACGCCGCCTGGAACAACCCCAGGCTCGTGTGCGGCAGCAGCACGGTGTGGTCGGTGTCGCTCCCGCACAGCCGCGCCGCGGCCGCCTTCGCGCGCGTCTCCTGGCGCATCAGTTCGTCCACAGTGGACGGACCGGCCTTCGTCGCCGCTTCGAGCAGGCTCGCCGTGGTGTCGAGCACCGCGTGCGACGGCGGCCCGAACCGCGCGAAGTCGAGGTAGCCGGCGGGCTCGTCGAACTGCAGCAGGTACCGGGGCGAGATCCGCGTCACGAGAGGACCCGCGCGAGGAACTGGCGGGTGCGCTCGTGCGCCGGGTTCTTCAGCACGGTCTCGGGCGGGCCCGTCTCGACCACCGCGCCGTCGGCGAGGAACACCACCTCGTCCGCCGCCTCGGCGGCGAAGGCCATTTCGTGCGTCACGACCACCATCGTCATCCCCTCCCGCGCCAACGTACCCATCACCGCCAGCACCTCCCCCACCAGCTCCGGGTCGAGCGCCGACGTCGGCTCGTCGAACAACATCAGCTTCGGCTTCATCGCCAGCGACCGCGCGATCGCCACACGCTGCTGCTGCCCACCGGAAAGCTGCGCCGGGTACGCGTCCGCGCGATGGGCGAGCCCCACGCGGTCCAGCAGCTCCAACGCCTCCTCGCGGGCCCGTGACGGGTTCATCCCGAGCACCCGCACTGGTCCCTCGATCACGTTCTCCAGCGCCGTCCGGTGCCCGAACAGGTTGAACCGCTGGAACACCATGCCGATGTCCCGCCGTTGTCGCGCGACGTCCTTTTCGCGCAGTTCATACAGCTTCCCGCCGCGCAGCCGGAAGCCGATCGGCTCGCCGTCGACCCAGACCTGCCCGGCGTCGATCGTCTCCAGGTGGTTGAGGCAGCGCAGGAACGTGCTCTTGCCCGCCCCCGACGGTCCGAGCAAGCACACCACCTGCCCCCGGCGCACTTCGAGGTCGATGCCCTTGAGTACCTCGGTGTTCCCGTAGCTCTTGCGCACCCCCACAGCACGCAGCAATGGCTCAGACACGGGCACTCCTCACCAGCGGCATCCCCCGCAACGCCTTCCCCACCCTCGCCGCGGGCCCGCGATCGGCGGCGCCGAACGAGCGTTCCAGGTAGTGCTGCCCGACGCCGGCCACCGTCACCACGACCATGTACCAGATCGCGGCCGCGATGAGCGTTTCCATGACCAGCAGGTTGTTGGACGAGATGTTGTTGGCCGCGTGGATCAGCTCGGTCACGCCGATCACCGACGCCATCGAGGTGCCCTTGAGCATGTTGATGAAGTCATTGCCGGTCGGCGGGATGATCACGCGCATGGCCTGCGGCAGCACCACGCGCCGCAGCGTCGCGCCCGGAGTCATGCCGATGGACTTCGCGGCCTCGGTCTGCCCGACGTCCACACTGGTCAGCCCCGCGCGCACGATCTCGGCCATGTAGGCACTCTCGTTCAATGCCAAGCCGAGCAGCGCCGCGGTGAACGCGCTGATCAGCACGTTCGTCTGCTCGTGGACGAGGTAACCGCCGAAGGGCAGCGGGATCGAGATCGTCGGGAAGATCAGCGCGAGGTTGTACCAGATGAGGATCTGCAGCAGCACCGGAAGCCCGCGGAAGAGCCAGATGTACGCGGCCGCGAACCATTTCGCCACCGGGTTGGCGCTGCGGCGCAACAGGGCGATCAGGATGCCGAGCACGATGGCCACGGCCTGCGAGATCACCGCGAGCACCACCGTGTTGAGCAACCCGACGGCCATCACACGGTAGAACACGAAGTCGGGCACCGAGTCCCACTCGATCTGGGCCTGCGCGAGCGCGAACCCCAGCAGCACGAGCAGGGCGACGATGACCACCGCCGAAACCCAGCGGCCCCAGTGCTTCAGCCGGACGATCGGCAGCGGCTCAGCTCCCGCCATTGACGGCCGCCTCCTTGACCGCGCCCTGCTCCACGCCCCAGGCCTGCAGGATCTTGCCGTACGTGCCGTCTGCGACGAGCTCCTGCAGCGCCTGCTTCACGGCGTCGCGCAGCTTCGTGTTGCTCTTGGTGAAGCCGATGCCGTACGGCCCGCCCTCGATCGGCGCGCCCGGCACAACCTCGAAGAACTTGCCGTCACCCGCGGTTCGCGAGATGTAGACGGCGCTGGGCAGGTCGTTGAGGATCGCGGCGACTCGGCCGGTGCGCAGCTGATTCTGGTTCTGCGTGTCGGAGTCGGTGGCCGTGACGGTGATCGCCGGCTTGCCCGCCTGCGTGCACTCGGTGCTCTGCGCGGCGGCGAACTTCTGGTGGCTCGTGCCCTGCACCACGGCGACGTTCTTGCCGCACAACGTGTCCGGGCCCGTGATGTCGTCGGGGTTGCCCTTGCGGACCATGATCGTGATGCCGGAGGAGAAGTAGTCGACGAAGTCGATCTGCTGCTGGCGTTCCTTGGTGTCGTTCATCGCCGCCATGGTCAAGTCCACGCGGCCGGACTGCAGGCTCGTGATCAGCGAGCCGAACGCCATGTCCTGATACGACACCGTGACGCCCAGTTTCGCGCCGATCGCCTTCGCCAGGTCCACCTCGTAGCCGATCGGCGTCTTGCCGTCGCTCGAGTAGAAGTTGTTGGGCGCCGACTGGATGTTCGACGCGAGGTGCAGCGTCTTGGCCTGTGCGACGGCGGCCGGCAGGGCGGCGGTGAGCTGCGCGTCGGGCTTCACCGCGGCGATCAGCGCGGCGTTGTCCGGGATGGGCGAGGCTCCCGCGCCGGCCGGCTGCTGCGCGCCGCCGGCGCCGTCGGGACCACCTCCGCAGGCCGCGGTGACGAGGGCGAGCGCACCGGTCAGCAGGGCGGCCTGCCAGGCGCGGGTACGGGACGGCGACGGCATCGGGGACCTCCAGGGCGTCGTGGTGGGCGGAACGGTACAACCGGCTGTTGAAGTGGTCAACAACCAGTTGAAGTCCGCTGGTCCGCTAAGGTTCGATCATGCGCATCGGAGTGCTCGGAGCCGCGGGAATCGTCCCGGAAGCCCTGCTCAAGCCGGCCCGGGAGAACCCGGACGTCGACATCGCGGCCATCGCGGCGCGCGACATCTCGCGCGCCCACGAGTTCGCCACGAAGCACCGCATCCCCGAGGTGCACG
Organism: Amycolatopsis sp. NPDC050768; assembly: GCF_040654155.1. Classification (NCBI taxonomy): domain Bacteria; kingdom Bacillati; phylum Actinomycetota; class Actinomycetes; order Pseudonocardiales; family Pseudonocardiaceae; genus Amycolatopsis; species Amycolatopsis sp. NPDC050768. The sequence goes on along the minus strand of NZ_JBFAHL010000008.1, from coordinate 331,135 downwards.
CGACCTACGAAGAGCTGCTCGCGGACCCGTCCATCGACGCCGTGTACAACCCGACGCCCAACGGCCTCCACGGCCGCTGGACCCTCGCCGCCATGGCCGCCGGCAAGCACGTGCTGTGCGAGAAACCCTTCACCGCCAACGCTTCCGAGGCCCGCCTCGTCGCCGACGCGGCCGAGGCGGCCGGGCTCGTGGTGATGGAGGCCTTCCACTACCGCTACCACCCGTTCACGCGACGCATGGAGGAACTGCTGGCGTCCGGCGAGCTGGGCGAGGTGCAGCACATCGAGACCGCGGTGTGTTTCCCGCTGCCGCGCTTCAAGGACATCCGCTACAACCTGTCCCTTGCGGGCGGCGCCACCATGGACGCGGGCTGCTACGCCGTCCACATGGCACGCGTGCTGGGCGGCGCGACCCCGTCTGTTGTGGATGCCCGCGCCAAGCTGCGTTCCCCGGAAATCGACCGCGCCATGACGGCGTCCTTGCGCTTCCCGTCCGGCGCGACGGGCCGCGTGCGCGCCTCGCTGTGGTCGTCGGACGTCCTGCGCATCAGCGCCCGCGTCGTCTGCAGCGGCGGCGAGCTGCGGGCGATCAACCCGCTCTCACCGCAGTTCTGGCACCGCCTGTCCATTCGACGCGGCGATTCCCGCTCAGTGGAACGCTTCTCCCACCGGCCCTCGTACGCCTACCAACTGGAAGCCTTCGCCGACGCGGTATTGCGCGAGGTGCCGAGCCTGACGCCCCCCTCGGACGCCATCGAAACCATGACCGTCGTCGACGCGATCTACGAGGCCGCCGGCTTGCGCCCTCGCGTCCCCACGTCCTGACGCGCCTTCATCAACGCGAACCCCAGTAGGTTGAGCCCCCGCCACGCGCGGGGCTCGCCCACGCGCTGGTCGTCCGGCGCCAGCCCGATCCCCCACACTCGATCCACCGGGCTCGCCTCCACGAGCACGCGCTCCCCCGTGTTGGCCAGGAACTCGGCCAGCCCGGCGTTCTGCCCGAACTTCGCCACGTTCCCCTCCACGACGATGTCGAACCGGCTGGCGTTCCACACTTCGGCGTCGAAGCCTCTTACTTCGCGACCGAGGGCCTTCGCCGCGCCCGGATGCGGCGCCACCCGAATCCGCTGCGCCGCGCCCTCGTCCCCGAACAGCCTCGCCTTCCGCCACATCATGTAGTGCTCCGCGGTCGCGAACAGCCGCCCGTCCACCTCGAACCCCGCCGGCCACCACTGGCTCAGACACCCGGCCCCGATCCGCCAACCCGGCTCCGGCCGGTGCCCCCAGAACGGCAGGTACTTGAACCGCCGCCCCCGGTCCAAGGCACGACAGAGCTCATCGAACGTCCGCGGCTGTGGTCCCATACGGACAGTGTGAACGACTCCGGGGAGTTTCGCCCGAAGTTTTCGCAGGTTGACGGGGTGGAGGCTGGGGTTTGGGGGTATGGGGGCGGCTGGATGGGGGATGGGGGTTTGTCGCTGAGTGGGATATGGGGTGGGGTTGTTGTTGGGGGTTTCGTGGTGCGAGGCAGGGTGAGGGTGGTTGGTGGGGGTGGTTGATTCGCTGTGGGATTCGCTGGGTCCGGCTCATGGGGGCAACGCGAGTTGACCCTCCGAGGCGATGCTGGGCGGCTCGCCTCGGCAAAGCTGGGCGGCTCACCCTGGCAATGCGACTCGGCCCACTCCCAAGACGTAACCCACCTCAGCATTGCTGAGTTGACCCACCTCTCACAACACAACCCATCCCCCACGTCTCAAGGCACCCGTACGCACAACGCAACGCAACAGGGCCTCCGAAACGGAGCCCCCTTCCCAACCACCCCCTGGTTCCCCACCACACAAGCCACACCTTTCCCCCACCACAAAACGCAACAGGCCCTCCCAACCGCGGGAGACCTCCCACCCCCCTTCCCCTTCCCCTCCCCTTCCCCTCCCGGCTCCCCGACAAGAAGCCTCAGCGCGGTTCGGGGCTGGTTGTCAAGGTACGCTTTCCCGCCTTGACAACCAGCCCCGAACCGTGGCCATAATTGTCGGCTTCGGGGAGCTCTGGCCAAGCGGGTTTTGTCTTTTCGCCTCCAGCGATCTTCTTCACCCAAAAGAAAATCCCGCCTACGGCGGAAAAGAAATGCACCTATCACCCCGATTTTTCTATCGTTCTACGGTAGAGAAGGTAAAGAATCGGGGGGGGGCCGGGGGAAAGAATGTTGAAGAAGATCTCGTTGCAGCCCGAGTGGGGGGTTGTCAATGCAACGAAAAGACCCAAGCCAGGGTCAGTACCTTCGTTGCAGTCCCGGTAGAAGTTGGCAATGCAACGGCGTTGGCCGCGATCAAGCACATGGCTGGGAAGATCGGCGCGCCAAGGGTGGCCGGCCCCGTGCGCGAGAACCTAGCCCCCGCCCGGCACTGGCCACCCAGCCAGCTAGCGTGGCCGGCATGGAGATCGATCTGACCGCGCGCAGCGACGAGTTCCGGGCCTTCTGGACCGAGCGGAGGCTCGCCTCCCTGACCACGGTCCGGCCGGACGGCACGCCGCACGTCGTGGCGGTGGGAGTCACCGTCGACTTCGAGGCGGGCGTGGCGAGGGTCATCACGTTTTCCGACTCCCACAAAGCGCGCCTCGCCAAGGCCGCGGGCGAGGGCGGCGTAGCGGCGGCGGTGTGCCAGCTCGAAGGGCCCGTCTGGTCGACACTGGAAGGACTCATGGTCCTCCGCGACGATCCGGAAGCCGTCGAGGACGCCGAAAACCGGTACGCCGCGAGGTACCGTCAGCCGAAGCCGAATCCCAAGCGGGTGGTGTTGGAGATCCGCGTCAGGAAGGTCATCGGCAACGCCTAGGCGCGGGCGTGCACCAGCCAGGTGTACTCCGCGATCAAGGCGGCGAGATCCGTGTCCTCACCGGCGGCCGCGAGTTGCTGGTGTCCCACGAGCATCGCCAGGCCGAGGGCGGTGAGGGTGCGAGCGAGGGCGGCATCGCCCACCAAACCCTTGACTGCGCGCCCCACGGTCTTCAGCCGGGCGTCGTCCACCCGCTTCTGGGCCGCGCGCACGGCCTCGTCGTTGGCCGCCCAGGCGCGGATCGCTGCCTCGGCCTTGTGGTGCAGGCCGAGTGTCAGTTCCATCAGCGCCGCGAAGTCTGCGGCAGGGCCGGCCTGGCCGAACGAACCCGAGGCCAGGATCAAAACCTGCCGGTTCTCCCAAAAGACCAGTAGATCCTCGACGAACGCCGACCAGCCGCCGAAATGGTGATAAAAGGACCCGCTCGTCACACCCAGATCGCGGCACAAACGGCCGACGTTCAAACCGGCGAAACCATCACCGGCGAGCACGCCGAGCGCCGCCTCGAAATACTGCTCCCGGGTCACCGCGGCCATCAGACGTTGCGGTCCCGATCCCGCCAATAGGGCTCCCGCAGCGAGCGTTTCAGGATCTTCCCCGTCGCGTTGCGCGGCAATGCCTCAAGAACGTCAACGCTGGCCGGGCACTTGAAGTGCGCCAAGCGCTCCCGGCAGAACTCCAGCAGTTTGTCCACGTCGACCACCTCGCCCGGCATCGGCGCGATCACGGCCTTCACCTGTTCGCCCCACCGTTCGTCCGGCACGCCGATCACGGCGACCTCCGCAACGCCGGGGAACTCGGCCACCACGCGTTCCACCTCGGGCGAATAGACGTTCTCGCCGCCGGTGATGATCATGTCCTTCACGCGGTCTTCGAGAAATACAAACCCGCCGTCGTCGACGCGGCCGATGTCGCCCGTGCGCACCCAGCCGTCGACGATCGTCTCGGCGGAGGCCTCGGGTTTGCCCAGGTAGCCCGACATCCGCTGGTCCGTGCGGATCCACACCTCGCCCGACTCGGCGTCCTCCAACGTCGCCGGGTCGACGATCCGCACCTCGACCCCGGGCACCGGCGTGCCGGCCGAAGCCAGACGCTCGGGGCGAGACGCGTCGCGGTGCGCGACGCCGTCGAGAGTCGTTACGGCGCCGGACAACTCAGTCATGCCGTACACCTGCACGAACTCCATGTCCGGCCACGCGGCCAGCGCCGTGCGCAGCAGCGGGAGCGGCATCGGGGAAGCGCCGTAACCGAGGTACTTCAGCCGGGAGAACCCGGCGATCGCCTGTTCCCCCGCCTGCACGATCGCGCCGACGACCGCCGGCACGAGGAAGGCGTGCGTCGCCCCCGCGGCCAGCGCGCCGAACAGCGACGGGGCGTCCGGTTCGCGGGTCATGATCGTCGGCAGGCCGGTGAGGAAACCCAGGATGGCGTAACAGGTTCCGCCGACGTGGAAAAGCGGCATCGCCACGAGGTTCTTGTCGCCGTCGGCCATCGGGAAGGCCGTGCCCACCGCGGTGCCGTGCGTCAGCACGCTGCGGTGAGTGAGCACGGCGCCCTTCGGGAATCCCGTGGTACCGCTGGTGTACATCACGAGCACACCCTCGTCCTCGCCAACCGAAGGCAAGTCCACAGAGGACGGATCACCCGCCGAAACAAGAGCCTCGAAAGCGTCGGAGTCCCCGCCCACGACAACGAACTGCCGCAAAGCAGGAAGCCGATCCCGGATCCCCTCCAGAACCGGCACCAGCTCCGCCCCGACGAACACGATCTCCGCACCGGAATCCGCGAGAATGTACGCCAGTTCGTCGGGCGAAAGGCGCCAGTTCACGATCGCGTTGGCCGCCCCCAGCGCCGCCACCGCGAAGGACACCTCAAGGCACGCCGGGTGGTTCTTGTCCACGAACGCCACCCGGTCGCCGCGCCCGACGCCGTCAGCCGCCAGCGCAGCGGACAGCCGCCGCACGCGCTCCTCGAAATGCGCCCAGGTCCGCGTGACGCCGCCGAAGGTCACCGCCGGCTCGTCGCCCCGCTCGCGCGCCCAGTGCTCGAGCACGTCTCCCAGCAGACGAAAGTCGGGACGTTCGTCGACAGCCATGCTGCGGCTCCCTTCGCAGGCACCAGCGCCATAGAGTGCTCTATGGTGCGACGCCGAATCCCCCGCCGTCAACACCCCGGCCAGGGGAAACTCGCTCAGGCGAACAGCGCCAGCACCCCTTCGGCGCTGCGCACCACCACGTGCGCGGCCGCGCGCTCGGCCGGCGGGCGGTCCTGCCGCTCGGCCTCGTGCCGCCACCGCAGCACGGCGTCCGCGCCAGCGGCGTAGACCTCCCGCGGGTCCGTCTCGAAGTCGAGGCCCAGACGTTCCTCCGGCGTCGTCCCTTGCGCACCCAGCAGCCGCACAGCCTCGTCCGCGGGCTCGCCGGACAGCGCGGTCCGGCCGCCGCGGATGTCGGCGATCAGGCGCAGCTCCGTGAAGTCGTGGGCGGTCGCGGCGAAGCGCTCTACGCGCGCCTCCAGCCGGTCACTGCCCGGCCGCGGTTCGTTCTGCAGCACGGTCTCCAGCCGCACCACGGCCGTACGCGCCTTCAGCGCCTCAGCGCGCGCCGCGAAGCACCCCGCGACGGTGTCCCGCAGCTCCCCCAGGCCACTGCGCCGCACGAGCTCGGTGGACAGCTTCACGCGGCTGTCGCTGCCCGTGCGGATCAACGTCAGCGCCAGCTTCACCCCGAACAACCCGAACCGCGAAACCAGCGAACGCCGCGTGTCCACCGAAACCGGCCCTGGGAACGCGGGATCGGTGAACGCGTCCACCGACAGCAGGTAGCGCTCCAGCTCCTCGCGCGGCACGGCGGCGAACGCGGCCAGCAGCTCGAACTCGTCGTCGGTGAACGCGCGGGCGCCGTACGCGAGCTGCGCGGCCACGGCGATCACGCCCTGCGCCCCGCTGCACAGCGGGTCTTCGCGCCACGCACGGCGCGCCAGCTGCTTGGCCGTGAGCAGCGCGTCGATGCGGCCCGCTCCCGTTTCGTCGGCGCGCGCGAGGACCAGGACCGTGTCCACGGCCGTCTGCCGCGCGAACGCCGAGCGCGCGGCCGGGTGCGTGCTCGCCAGCTCGTCGGGCTCCAGGTGACGCAGCAGCCGCACGGTCGCGTCGGTCAGCACCGAGGCGGACGGGTCGTCGACCAACGTCAGATCGCGCAACGACCGCGTTTCGCCGAGCGCCGCCGCGAGCGTCGACTTGCCCGTGCCCGGCGCACCGGTGATGCCGACGCGCAGCGGTTCGTCCAGGTGGTTGAAGGCTTCGTGCAGCGACGCGGCCGCGCGCGGGCTGTCGCGGTAGAGCCCGCCGGCTTCGGCCAGCAGGCCGCGGACGTCCTCGGTCACGCCGGCAGCTCCCTCGGCGCGCGGCCAGCGAGCACACCCAGCTCGCCGGCGCGCTGGTGCAGACCGGCCAGACGCTCGATCTCGCGGCGCAGCTTCACCATCCGCCGTTCCCGCTCGGCCGAGCCGGCGATGATCGTCTCGCGTTCCCGCGCGAGCTGGTCGGCCAGCTCCTCGGCCAGCCCCGTGAAGTGATCCCGCAGTTTCCGCTGCACGCTGCGGATGGCGTCGCGGCACTCCTTGGAGAAGCGCAGGAAGACGTCGTCGACGTGGCGCTGCGCGGTCATCTTCGCCACCGCCTGGCGGCGCTGCAGCCGCATGCCGCCTTCGTCGCTGATCGTCTTCGCCGCGAACGCCGCGCCCGCGCCGAGCGAGACGGGGTTGATCAGCGGCAGCCCGGCGAGGCTCGTGACGAGGCCGAACATGAGCACACCGCCGTAGGAACCACGCAGACCCGTGAACAGCTTCTGCCCGATCTTGAACCCCTCGATGCGCGGCTGGCGGACGTCGGCGATCAGCTCGGCGCCCGACTCCCCGAGCCGCAGGTCGTGCAGGTCGTATTGCGCCCCGAACGCCGCGGCGACGGCCTGCGCGATCCACTCCGCGCGGTCGGCGGTGAAGTTGTAGTTCGTCTCCACGGCCTCGGCCAGCGTCTTGTCGAGCCACGGCCCGAACTCGTCCCACACCTTCACCGGGTCGCCCTTGTCGAAGGTCTCGTCGATGGTCTCGACGATCTTGCGGGTGCGCTCGCGCAGGTCGTACTCGGCGTCGGACTGCAGGTCGCCGATCTCGTCGGCGAGCAGGTTCTGCCAGCGGGTGTTGCGCTTGCGCAGTTCGTCGGCCTTGCGCTGCGCGCGGTGCAGCAGGGTCGTCTGGTCCACGCCCGCGTCCTGCCCGGCGAGCTCCGCACGGGCCCGCAGCGTCTCCACGAGCTCAGCGGTCGCCGCACGCACGCTCAGGGCCGCCAGCACGGCGCTCGTGTGCTCGGGTGGCCGCGCGGCCTGCTCGGCGATCCACGTGAGCAGCGGGGGGAAACCGGAGCGCGAGTTGAGGTCCTGGTCCCCCGCCTTCGCCGCGGCCATGCGCACGGTGGCCGACACGGGCAGCACGGGCGAGTCGATGCCGGCGCCCGCCAGCAGCGCGCGGTCGCGTTCGGCGACGGCGCGCCAGCTCGCGCAGACGTCGATCTTCGTCAGGGCGACCACGACGTGGGGGCACCACGTGCGGACGTGGTGGGCGAGCGCGACCTCCGCCTCGCTGAGCGGGGTGGTGGCGTCGGAGACGAGCACGACGGCGTCGGCGTCGGCCAGCACGTCGAGGGCGGCGGCGGTGCGCGGCGAGCGCGGGTCGCCGATCGCGGGGGTGTCGACGAGCACGAGGCCCGCCGAAAGCAGTTCGCGCGGCACCCCGACCTCCACGCGGCGCAGCGAGCCCGGGGGGCGCGCGCCGAGTTCACCGGTCAGCTTTTCGACCGGCACGGGCACGCGTTCGTTGCCGCGGCCCACGAGCGTGGCGGCGGGTTCGGCGGAGTAGCCGATCTCGACCGGCACGGCAGGCGTCGCGGCGTCGCCGACGGCGCAGACGGGTGCGTTGAGCACGGCGTTGACCAGGTAGCCCTTGCCCTGCTTGGGAAAACCCAGCACGGCGACTCGGGTCGCGCCTGGCGGCCGGTCGCGGCGCCGGCGCAGGCGCTGCACCAAGTCTTCGCGGCCGTGGGACCGGCAGGCGTCCAAGGTCTCGTCGAGCACTTCGAGCCAAGCGGAAGCGGTCACGTCGAAGGAGTGTCCCCCGTGCACGAGGAGTAAGCGAACCGGGTGGTGGCTCCGCGGTCGCACCCAGACCGCGGAGCCACTCCCGTCAATGCCTGTGGATCACAGGTGCAGGTCGAGCCCGCCGCCGCCGTGGCTGGTCTCGGCGCCGGCCTGGAGGTCGATGCCCAGCGTGTGCTGGCCCAGGTCCGTGACGGTCGAGACGGTGTCGTGCACCGCGCCGAGGCCGGCGTCGGTGCCCGTGTGCGCGTCGGTGCCGGTGTGGGTGTCGGCGCGCTCGCCGCCCAGGTCCGGAACGACCGAGTGCGTGAGGCCCTGAACCTCGTTGGTCACGCCGCCCACGGCGTGGTCCAGGCCGCCGGCACCGAGGCCGTTGGTGAGGTTGCCGACCTGGTCGGTGACGGAGCCCGCGAGGTCGCTGACGTGACCCTCGACGCCGCCGGCGGCCTGGGCGAGGTTGCTCGTCAGGCCACCCACGGGAGCCATGGCGCCACCGGCGACAGGCAGGTCGCTCGCGTGCAGCGCCGAACCGCCGTCGACCGCACCGGTGACCTGGCCGGCAACGTCCTGGACCTGCGCGACGGCGCCACTGACGGCACCGGCGTCGAGGCCGCCCGAGAGGTCGTTGACCAGGCCGAAGGCGCTGGTCGGGTCCTGCGCGAGGGCGGTGACGCCCGCGGCGGTGTTCTGCAGGTCGGTCACGCCGGACAGCATGCCGACGGCGGGCAGCTCGCCCACGACCGGGAGGTCGCCCACGGCGGGCAGCTCGCCTACGGCCGGCAGCGCCGGCAGACCCGGGACGGCCGGCAGCGCCGGGACCGAGAGGCCGTCGACACCGGGCAGACCCAGCGACGAGGTGAGCGCCTGCAGCTGCTCGATGGCGCCCGCGGGGCCGTCGGCGAGGACGCCGGTGAGGTCGCCCGCCTGCGGGAGGTTGCCGAGCGAGCCCAGGTCGTCGACCGGGATGTAGTCGAGCACCAGCGGCATGACCTCGTGCACGTCGGCGGCGCTGATGTCGCCGAGGCCCGCGGCCTGCAGGGCGGCCTGCGGGTCCTGGGCGAAGGCGGCCAGCGACATCGGGTCGCTGAGCAGGGTGAGCGTGAAATCGTGCAGGGTCTGCACCGGGTCCATGTGGGGATCTCCAGAGGTGTTGATTGCGGGGGATTGGCCCGGCCGTCCCCGGCCAGGTTGCCGATGAAGGTAGAGACGGGGCTCCCGGTCCACATCGGGGTTCACTCCCAGTTGTCGCGCGTTGCACCGTTAGGGGGTCGGCTGCTCCCCGTTAGGGAGCGCGGGTGACTCATCGGCCCACCAGTGGGGTTAAAACCGACATTCGCGCGGCGTTGGTGACCCGAACGCGTGAGGATCGCCGGGGGCCCGGGGATTCGGCCGCGCACCCCTCCGGGACGGCCCCTCGAAACCGGCTCCGCACCCCCGTTCACATCGGCGTTCACTAACAGTCGCAGCTCGCTCAGCCGTTAGGGGGTCGATATGAGATCGTTAGGGAGTTACGGGCTCATCCGTTCGGGGGCTCGGTTGGGTAAATCCCACCCGAGCTTGCCCGGATGACCCGAACGGGTGAGGATGGCGTACCCCTAGGGGGCGGATTGCTCTCCTTGGCCCGTCCCGGTGCGACGAAGGGAGGAAGCGGCGTTGCCCTATGTGCTCGGCATCGATGTCGCCCACGCCCGGACCCACGCCGCCACCCGCCGGAAGCTTGCCGACGGCTGGGGCGCCCCTGAACCGCTGTGGCTCGGCGAGAGCTCGCCGGCCGCGGCCACCGCGTTATTCCTGGACGATGAGGGTTACTTGCTCACCGGCGACGCCGCGGCGCGCGCCGGAACGAGCGTTCCGTCTCGCTTGCTGACGGGGTTCCACCGCCGCATCGGCGACGACGTCCCCGTGTTCGTCGGGGGCGAGCGGTTCTCGCCGGAGTCACTCACCGCAGTCCTCGTCGAGGGCATCGCGGAGCACGCGGGCGCTCAACTGGGAGGAGCACCCCGCCACCTCGTCGTCACCCACCCCGGTGATTGGGGCGACTACCGGCGTGACCTTCTGCGACGAGCGCTGGGTGAATCCGGCTTCGCCGCCGTGACTTTGGTGCCCAGTTCCATTGGCGCCCTTTATGCCCATCTGCCCGATCCCGGACCCGGCGACCAGACGGCCGTGGTGTGCGAGTTCGGGCCCGACGGCGTCACCGTCACGCTTGCGACGGCGTCCGGCGCGGGCGGCTGGGTGGCACGCACGAGCACCGAGGGCGTGGCGCCCGCGGCTGCCGTGAGCACGGCTTTCGCGCTCGCCCACGGGATTTCGGTGCTGCCCGACGCGTTGGCGGGCATCGTGTTCTCCGGCGAACCCGGGCCGGGGGCGTTGCCGGGCCGGTTGCCGTGCCCCGTGTTCGCCTCACCCCAGCCCCCGCTCACGGCCGCGTTCGGAGCCAGTAGCCTCGCCGCTCAACGGATGAGCCCGCCCGCCCGGCGGGAGCAGCCCGTCGCGGAGACGACCCTGATCCCCAAGGTCGACTCGGTACCCGAGCTCGCCGAGCGGCCCTCCCCGCCGCCGGTGGACATCACGCCGTTCGAACTGCCCCCGCCCGAAGGCGCCGCGAAACTGCTGCGCCGCTGGCGTCCGCTCGCCGCGGCCGCCGCAGTGCTCGCGATCGGTTCCTCGGTCCTGATCGCCGCTCTCTCCTCCCACGAAGCCACGGCGGACAAGGGAACCGCCCCGGCCCACCCCGCGTCCCTCACGTCATGCGCCCGCCCGGGCGCGGCCCCCACCGGTGAAGGTCACTGTTGAACGCACTGCTGGCGAAACCCGGCACCGACGCCGTCCACCCCGTTGCGCGCCTGCTCCTCGCCGAGCTGGCGGCTGTGACCGCGACGCCCGCGCGGCTCGTGGTCGTCGCGCCCGGTGGCTACGGCAAGACCACGCTGCTCGGCGCGCTCGAGTCGGGCTGCCGCGAGGCCGGCGTCGACGCGACGCTCGTCGACGACGCCGACCAGCTCGGCGAGGAGGACGTGGCGAGACTTACGGCGCTGGCGGGACCGGTCGTGCTGGCGCACCGGCCGAACCCGCGTTCGGAAGCGTTGCGCGCGTTGGCGGAACCCTTCGCCCGGCAGGTGGCGCTGCCGCCGCTGGACGCCGAGGAGGTCGGGGCGCTCGCGCGGCAGCTCACGGGCCGGCTCGTCGACGGGACGGCCGCCGCCGCGTTGCATTCCCGCACCGGCGGGGTGCCACGGCTGGTGGAGCGGGCGGTGACCGGGCAGCTCGGCGAGTTCCGGGCCGAGCTGGCGGAGCTCGACGACGACGTGCTGCGGTACTTGATCGCTGCGGAGGCCGGGGCCGGCCGCAATCTCGACCTGCTGTGCGCCTTGCTGGAGCTGGCGCCGGACCGGTTGCCCGAGGTCGTCGACGGTGCCCGCGCGACGGGGCTGCTCGACGCGAACGACGGGTTGTTGCCGGTCGCCGCGGAGGCCGTGCGCACGTACGGGCCGCCGGCTCGTCGGCTGACGGTGTTGCAGCAGCTCGTGGAAATCCAGCTGCGGGGCGGGTTGCCCGTGCTGGAGCTGGCGAAGTCGTTGCTGGACACGGGAAGTTCGGGTGCGAGCGCGGCGGCTGCCTTCGCGGCGGCCGCGGGTGAGGCGTTGCCCGGGGACACGAAGCTGGCGGCGCGGCTGTTCGAAGCCGCCGCCGAGGCGGGGGCGCGCGACACGGCCGTGACGACGGGGTGGGCCCGGGCGGCGGCGTTGTCGGGTGACCTCGACACGGCGCTGCGGCTGGGTGACGGGATGTTGAGCGGCGACGATCCCGAGGCGCGGGCCGCCGGGGCGGAGATCGCCGCGACGGTGCTGGCGCACCGGGGGGAGCTGGCGCGGAGTGCGGAGCTCTACCGGTGGGCCGCGGCGGCGGACGCTTGTGCGCCTGGGGACGGTGACGGGCCGGATCTGACCGCGTCGACTTGGGGCGCACCCCGACCGATGCCCGGCCACAACGCGCCCGTGCCCGGCGAGGCTTGGGCGCCTTCGTGGAACAACGCCCGTGGGCCCGAGGTGTACCGGTGGGCCGGGCGCGGGGCCGCGAACGCATTCGCGGCGATCGCACTCGTCGGGTCCGGCCAGCTGGACGCGGCACGGACCTTGGTGGACGCGCCCGTGCCCGGGGTGGCGCCGACGTTGTTCGCCGGTGCCGTGGCGCGGACGGCCGGCGGCGTCGTCGATTCGGTGAGCGGGCAGGGCGCGGACACGCTCTCGGCGCTCGTCGGGGCGGCCGCGATGCTCGAGCCGGCCGCCACGGGCGCGCCGCTGCCGGACAGCCCGGCCGCGCTGGCCGCGCTCGTCGGGCTGCACTCGGGTGAGCTGGGGCTGGCCGAATCGGTGCTGGACCGCGCGCTGGCCAGCGACGTCGGCGGCGACCTGCTCACCGCGCGGCACCGGCTGTTGCTCGGCTGGGTAGCGATGACCAGCGGGCACCTCACGGCCGCCGCCGAACACCGCGACGCCGTGGCGGGCACCCGCCTCGAAGCCCGCGACGAGCTCTTCTTCGCGACGCTCGAACTCGGCCTCGCGCGGCGCGCGAGCGACCTGGTGGGGCTGCAGCAGTCGTGGGACCGCGCGTACCAGGCGTCGATGCGGCAGCAGACCGACCTGTTCACCCTGCTGCCGCTGGGCGAGCTGGCCATCGCCGCCGCCCGCACCGGCGCGCACGCGAAGCTCACGCGGCAGCTGCGCCACGCCCACGCCATGCTCGGCGAGCTCGGCAACCCTCCACTGTGGACGGTCTCCCTGTGCTGGCACGAGCTGCACGCCGCCATCACCGTGGAAGACCTGGACACCGCTTCCCACCAGCTGGCCGCCCTGACGAGCTTCGCCGGCCACGGCCGTTACCCCGCGGCGCTGGCCCGCGCCGCCACGTGCTGGCTCGCGGTCCTCGGCGGCGCCTTCGACCACGACGAGGTCTCCGCGGCCGCCGCCGAACTCCACGAACTCGACCTCTGCTGGGATGCCGCCCGGCTGGCCGGCCAGGCCGCCATCCGCACGTCCGACCGCAAAGCCATGGTCCAGCTCCTCGAAGCCGCCCGCCAGTTCCAGGCCGGCACCGGCCGCCGCGAATCCGCCACCCCGGAACCCGGCGCCGCCCCCGGCCTCAGCACCCTGAGCGAACGCGAGCTCGAAGTCGCCCGCCTCGTCGTCGACGGCCTGACGTACAAACAGGCCGGCAGCAAGCTGTTCATCTCCGGCAAAACCGTCGAACACCACATGGCGCGGATCCGGGCCAAGCTGGGTGCGGCGGACCGGCGCGAGCTGCTCGCGACGCTTCGGGAGCTGCTCGCCAAACCCGACTTCTCCTGAGCCGCGGCAGGCGCATCAGTCCCGGCTGGGACCGAAGCGCTCCGTGCGGATCGAGTGCGGCGAGTGGCCCAAAGCCAGCAGAGCGTCGGCCACCGTTTCGACGAAAGCGGTGGGCCCGCAGACGAACGTGGTGGGCCCGAAGTCCGTCGGCCAGCTGGCCGTGTTGAGGGTGGCGACGCTGATGCGCCGCGGAATTCCCGGGGCGCCGTCGGGGAGTTCGCGGGTGTAGACGTACGTGACGTCCAGGCCGGCGTACGGCTTGCGCAGCTCGGCGGCGTAGTAGAGGTCCGCGGGGGTCCGCACGGAGTACACCAGGCGGAACAACGCGCGGCTCCCGGCAGCGCGGCGGGCGCGGATCATCGCCATCAGCGGCACGACGCCGGAGCCGCCCGCGACGAGCAGGACGGGGGCGGGGTCGGTGGGGCGCCAGACGAACCAGCCGCCGATCGGGCCGCGGATCTCGACGGGGTCGCCGACCGCGTAGGGGCCCGTGAGGTGTTCCGAGACCTCGCCGCCGGCGACGCGCTGCACCGTCAGCTCGAGGCGGTCACCGTCGGAGGGCGCGGCGAGGGAGTAGCTGCGCTGGGCGGTGTAGCCGTCTGCGGCGGTGAGGCGGACGTCGACGTGCTGGCCCGCGAGGTGGCCGGGCCAGCCGGGGACGTCGAACACGAGGGTGCGGGCCGTCGCCGTCTCCTGGCGGATCTCCGCGAGGTTCGCGACGCGCCAAGCTAGTCGCCCTGATACCGCTGTTCGCGCCATGGGTCTCCGTAGTCGTGGTAGCCGGAGGACTCCCAGAAGCCCGGCTCGTCCTTCGTGGCAAGTTCCAGCCCGCGCACCCACTTCGCCGACTTCCACAGGTACAGGTGCGGCACCAGCAGCCGCGCCGGCCCGCCGTGTTCCGGGGTGAGCGGCTTGCCGTTGTACTCGTACGCGATCCACGCCTGCCCGTCGAGCAGGTCGGCGAGCGGCAGGTTGGTGGTGTAGCCGCCGTAGGAATGCGCCAGCACGTAGTCGGCCTCGGTGTCGAGGTCGCCGATCAGCGTCTCCACTGGCACGCCGCGCCAGCGCGTGTCGAGCTTGGACCACTGCGTGACGCAGTGGATGTCCACGGTGAACTTCTCGCTCGGCAGGGAGGTCAGCTCGCGGAACGACCACGAGCGCTTCTCGCCCTTCTCCGTGGTGACCGCGAACTCCCACTTGTCCAGGTGCACGCGCTGCGTCGGGCCTGCCGACAGCACGGGGAAATCCTCCGTGAGGTACTGGCCGGGCGGCAGCCGCGGGTTGCCGCCGCGGGCGCGACCGGTGAACCCCGGCGTGATGACACCCATCGCGGACTCCTTTCGCTGACCCTCCAACGCCCAGCGCAGCCTACCCGCGAACGTGCAATCCGAGCGATGTCACCAGCACCGTCGCTTGTTCAGGCGACACGATCGCCCCGCCGAGCTCGGCGTGCACCGGGTCGAGCGCCGAGAGGTCACTCCCCCGCAGCTCGGCGCCGCCGAATTTCACCTCCAGCAGCTCGGCACCCGACAGGTCGACGTCGGCGAACGTCGCGCCCGTGCAGTCCGCGCGCGTGAGGTCGGCCTCGCGCATCCGCACGCCCTGGAACGTCGCGCCGCGCAGGTCCGCGCCCGCGAGTCCCGCGAACGACCAGTCGCCCCCGAGCACCTTCATCGGCCGCAGCGAGCACTCGGTGAACCGGCTCCCCACGAGCTTGCACCCGCTGAACTCCGCGTCGAACAGGTTGCAGCGCGTAAAACCGCAGCCGGTGAACGCCGTGTCCACGTGCTTCGAGGCGTTGAAGCGCACGTTGCCGAACACGCAGTCGACGAACGAGACACCGCGAGTGACGGCCTCGGTGAGGTCGACGTCGTGGAACTCGCACCGCTCGAACCGCCGCCCGGTGAACTCCTCGGCGTACCAGTCTTCGCGGCGGAAGGTCAACTCGATCTCGGCAGGCTCAGCGGTGTGGGGCACGCGGTCAGGCTAGTGCCTCGTCAATGGTGGCTGGTGCGGTAATTGATCTTCGAGTCGAGTGTCCATCCTGATCGCGGACGATCGATGACACCACGCGAACGCAGATCTGCGTGATCACCGGGCGCGACCCTCCGAGTCGCCGATCAGGTCGGGGTCACGACCACCAGGAGCTTCAACGGCCCTTTGGTGTCCACGTCGCAGTCCACCGCGCGCGGCGGACACGAGTAGCCGTGCGGAGTGATCACCAAGCCCACTTTGCCCGGCGCGACCGCCTGGTAGATCGAGGTCTCGCCGTCCACCTGGGCCAGCCGGAGCACCGACCAGATCCGACCGTCAAGGGCGCGCTGGGCGGTGTTGTAGTCCAGCTTGACCAGACCGCCCACCGGCAGCTCGACCGTGAGGTCCGGATCCATCCCCGGACTGACCTCCTGTTCGGCCCCCTTGGGCAGCGAGTACCCCGCCGGGGCCACCATCGGCCCCTGGTCGGGCACCACCGACCGGGTGCACCCCGCCGACACCAGCCCGAGCAACACCACCACGACGATCAACGTGCGCACTCGCGCGAATCTAGCGCCCCCTTGGCGCAACGCGGACGGCATTCTCGTCCGAACTCACGCCGCGCAGACCGCAGCCGTCGCCGGTCATGTCCGCCGGCGCAACCCATCCGACAACCCGACTACCTGATCAACGTTGCTTGACGAGGCACCAGTCGTCGCTCTGCGGTCCCGAGCCGGGCGCCCCGTCGACCAACCGGCGCAATTTGACCGGTGACGCGTTTCACCCTCACCCGGAAGTGGGAATTAACCAGCATGTCCAGATGGCGAACTTCCACCAGAACCAACACGGCAGCCCGAGTGATCACCGGAATCGGCGCGTTGTTCGCGTTCATCGAGGTGCTTTACCTGGTGATGCTGCTCGCCGGCGCCAACGCCGCGAACGGCTTCTTCATCTTCATCCGGTCATTGGCCGACCCGCTCGCGCTGTTCTTCCCGGGCCTGTTCCCGGTGAGCAACCCCGACCTCGCGGTCATCCTCGACTACGGCCTCGCCGCGGTGTTCTGGCTGGTCGTGAGCGGGATCATCGCGCGGCTCGTCGCCCGCTGACCCGTTTTTGCCCCGGTCAAACGTGTTTCACGCCAACACCGGGCGAAACGCGCGGCGAACGCCACAGCCGGAAGCGACCGGTTACCGCGCCCCATACGATGTCCGGGTGAGCGAAGGCAGATGGTTCGAGGGCTGGCCCGAAATCGCGGGCCTCGCCGCCGCGGCGGGTCGTTCCCTGCTGCCGAACGTGCCCGCCACGCCGGCTGCCCTCGCGCGCACGGTCACCGAACAGCTCGTCGGCCGCCGGCTCACCGCGAAGGCCAACGGCGGCGAAGCCCGCTTCACCCTGACCGAACTCGAATACCCCGCCGATTCCCTGCGCCTGGCCACCGGCCGCGTCGGCGACGTGCGCCTGGTCGCCGAGGACGTCGAGTGGCCGACGTCCGCGACGAGCACCATCCCGCTGCGCCGCGTTGTCCTGCTGGCCAAGGACGTCCGCCTGCGCAGTCTGCCGACTCCCACCGTGGTTCCGGGTGAGGTCGAGCTGGACATCACCGTGCCCGGCAGCGTCGTGCGCGAACGTGTGGCCGACGCCCGGCCGGATCTCGTCGCGACCCCGCACGACGACGGCTTCCAGGTGCGCTGGGCCAAGCGCCCCGGCTGGGGCCGGCTCACGCTCACGCCCGCCGTCGCCTCGGACGCCGTGGTGCTGACCCCAACGACCCTCCACATCGGACAGCGGGAGTTCCGCGCCCCGAAACGGATCCGGCCCGTCGTGCTGCCGCTGCCCGAGCTGCCGAAGGGGCTGCGGCTCACCGGCGTGCGGCCGGCCGACGACGAGCTCGGGCTCCACACCGTCGCCGACGAGTGGCCCGAGCGCCTCTCCCGCATCCCGCTGCCCGACCTGCTGGCCTGGCTCACGACGGCCGCGCTCACGCTGAGGCTGCCCCGGTTCCGGTAGCGCTCGCCGACCACGCCACCGGCAGGGAATGCACCCCGTAGACGAGCATGTCCGTGCGCAGCGGCACTTCCTCGGCGGGAATCGCCAGGCGCAGCTCCGGCAGACGGCCGACCAGCTCCGCCAGCCCGACCCGGAGCTCGGCCCTCGCGAGCTGCTGTCCCAGGCACTGGTGCACCCCATGCCCGAACGCGAGGTGCGGCGTACGCGGACGCTTGAGGTCCAGCCGTTCCGGCTCCGGCCAGTGTTCAGCCGCGCGGTTGGCCTGCGGCACCGAGATCAGCACGGTGTCACCCGCCGGGATCGTGACGCCGCCGACCTCGAGGTCCTCCGTCGCGACGCGGTTCGGTCCGATGTGGATGATCGAGAGGTAGCGCAGCAGCTCGTCGACGCCGTTGTCCAGCACGGACGGGTCCTCGCGCACCAGCTCCAGCTGGTCCGGGTGTTCGAGCAACGCGAAAGTGCCCAGCGCCAGCATGTTCGCGGTCGTCTCGTGGCCCGCGCCGAGCAGCACGGTCGCGATGTCGACCAGTTCCTGTTCGGTCAGCGCCGGGTCGGAGTCGCCGTGGATCAAGCCGGACACGAGGTCGTCGGCCGGGTGCTCGCGCTTGTGCGCCACCAGCTTGCGCATGAACGCGTAGATCGACTCCGAGGCCTTCGCGCGCTCCTCGTCGCTCTTGGTCAGGTTGAGCGCGATGCCGGTGTGCTCCTGGAATTCCGCGCGGTCCGCGTAGTCCACGCCCAGCAGCTCGCAGATCACCAGCGAGGGCAACGGCAGCGCGAACGCGGGCACGACGTCGCCCTCGTTCCCGGCCGCGCGCATGGCGTCGAGGTGCTCGATCGAAATCTCGCGGATCCGCTCTTCCAGCAACTGCATGCGCCGCACGGTGAACTGGCCGGTGAGCAGTCGGCGCAGCCGCGTGTGCTCGGGCGGGTCCATGAACAGGAACCGGCCGTCCTCGCGCTGCGCCACGTCCACGGGGCAGCGCGCCTTGCCGACCTCGTCGGGGCGCAGGTCCATCGCGCTGCGGTTGCGCACGTTGTCGGAGCTGAACCTCGTGTCGGCCAGCACCACGCGGGCCTGCTCGTAGCCGGTGATCACCCAGGCGTGCGCGCCGTTGACCAGCTCGATCCGCGACACCGGCGCCTTTTCCGCAAGCACGGCGGGCGGGTCGAACGGGCACTTGCCGCGCTCCAGCATCTCCGGCGGAACCGGGCGGCGCATCGTGGGCGGTTTCGCGGCGGTCATCGACGATCCTTCCGGATGGTGGGAACACGAGGGGCGGTCAGCAAACCGGTGAGGGCGTCGGTCAGTGCCTCGCCGACCAGCGCCCAGTCGGCGGGCACGCCGGTGGCCGCGGCGAGCCGTTCCTGCTCGGCGCACGTGTGGATCACCGCGACGCGCGCGGTTTGGCTCCGCAGAGCCGTTTCGGCGGCCGGCAACGGCGTCACGTGCGCCCACACCGCGGCCGTGCCCTCGACGAACTCGACGGCCAGCACCGGCTCGACGCCCTCGACGTCGAGCAGCGCCGGATCGGTCACGACCTGCGCCAGGAATCGGGCGCACCAGCTGGGGATGCCGAGGCTCGCGAGGTGCTCGGTGTAGGGCAGCACGAGGCTCGCCACGTGGTCACGCGGCCGCTTTGACCGCCGGACGGCCGCCACGCGTTCCTTCGCCCGCGCGGCGATCGGCTCGACGTGCGAGCGCGTGATGGCGCGGATCAGGTCTTCGCGCGTGCCGACGTGGTAGGCCAGCGCGGAGTTGTTGGCCTGTCCGGCGGCCTCCACGATCTGGCGATTGGACACCTGCGCGAGCCCGCGTTCGGCGAACAGGCGCTCTGCCGTTCTGAGAAGCAGCTCGCGAGTCGCTTCGGCCTGTTCCCGGCGTGAGCCCGGTTCCGATGTGCCCGTTACCGATGTGCCTGCCACCAGCGCACTCCCTCGTAAGACGATCTTCTTACGAAGCTAGTACTAAGACACGCGTCTGACAACCATGCGTCGGAAATCACCGATCCGGCGTCAAGACTCTTCGCCGAGGTAGCGCGTGTGGTCCTCCTGGCGGTTCACGTCCGCCGAGTAGTACTCCGCGGCGAGCTTCTCCGCCTTGCCCCGCAGGAGGTCCAGCTGCTTCGCGAGCTCGTCTTCCGCGCTGGTGCCGTCCGCGTCACGCCGGGAGGCGAACCAGCGCGGCAAGTTCAGGTACGTCTCCACCGACATCGGCAGGTCCGTGCGCGCGAGCAGCAGCACGCGGTATTGCAGGTCCGGCGTCGAGGCGAGCCGCAGCGGGTCCTTCAGCAGGTCGGACAGCACCTCGGCGACGTGGCGCACACCGTCCACAGCGGACGGCGGCAGGCGCCCGGAGTGGCCGGCCACCGTCTGCACCAACGCCTCCAGCGACGAGCGCACCTCCGCCGCCTCCACGGTCGGGTCGACGACGAGCCGCACCTTCTCCGGCGGCGCGACGAGCGCGCCCGCCGTGTAGAGCACGGCCATGACCACGAACATCAGCCACAGCGGCCCGATCACCCCGACCGCGTACAGCACGAGGCCGATCAGGCCGCCGATGCAGCCGGCGATGTTCTTGGTGGAGCCGAACCAACGCCTCATTGGTACCCGCGAATCTCCTGGAAGACACTGGACAGCTGGGTGTTGCGGGCGTCGAAGACCTTGCCGCCGGTCAGCGTGGCGACCTGCGTCAGCTCGTCTCCGCTGCCCTCGCCGAACAGCACCGTGAACACCGGGATCTGCTTCATCGCCGCGGGCAGCGACGCGAAGGACGACTTGAAGCCGTCGAGGTTGGAGCCGCTCTCGTTCTGGCCGTCGGTCATCAGCACGATCGAGTTGAACCGGTCCGGGTCCTGTGCCACCAGCGGTTCCATCACCTGGTACGCGCGGTCGAGGCTGTCGTAGATCGCGGTGCCGCCGTCGGCCTGCAGGCCTTCGGCGAAGCTCTTGATCTTCGCCAGCTCGCCCTGCGGGTTCTGCTCGGGCACGGTGAACGTGACCGGATTGCCCGGCGCGGTGTTGAACGGCAGCATCGTCACCTCCTCGCGGCTGCGGAACTGCCGGTAGCGGCCCACGAGCGAGTTGTCCGCGCCCGTGAGGCCGGCCAGCGCCGAGCGCAGCGCCTCGATGCGGTCGCCCTGCATCGAGCCCGACGTGTCGAGCACGTACAGCGTGCGCGACGGACGGCGGATCTTGCTGAAGTAGGCCGAAAGCAGTGCGTCCACGGCCTGCTGTGTCGCCGGGAACGGCAGCTCGACCAGGTCGTGGGGCACGAACTGCGCGCCGAGCTGCACGCCTGGCACCACGGGGCGCCGCTGCGTGACCTGCATGATCCGCCGCTGCACGTCGGGCGTGCGCAGGTAGTCGGACAGCTTCTGGTGCGCGTCGCGGGCCTCGTTGTTCGCACTGGTCAGCAGAGTGAGCGGGTAGTCGGCGGTGACGACGCCGTCGCTGGGGTAGATGAGTTTCAGCGGCTGCGGCAACTTGCCGGAGGAGTTCATCGACAGCAGCACGGACTCGTAGTTGACCAGGCCGTCGACCTTCGCCCCCGGGTCCTGGCCGGTCGCGCGGCGCTGGAACGCGTCGGAGAGCCAGCCCGACGAACCGGCCGACATCACCTGCGCGCTGAAGAACTGCGTGAGCTGCGGCGTGACGGCGGTGATCTGCTGCGCGTCGATCGCCGTGCCGGAGTGAGCCAGGGCGGACGCGACGCCCACCAGCGCCGAGAAGCCGGAGTTGGACGCCGACGGGTCGGTCATCCCGTAGGTGAACTCCTTCTTGCCCGCCGCCGCGGCGATGTCGCCCCAGGTCGGCGCCTTCTTGTCCCACCCGAGCCGCTGCGCGACCGGCTGCGACAGGCCCAGCACCACCGGCGAGCTCATGATCTTCACCTGGTTGCCCAGGCGCTTGGCCGCCTCGGGAATGCCCGCGGGGTAACGGTTCGAGGAGAACCAGACGGCGTCGTACTTGCCGTCGAGGCTGCCGTTGGCGAGCGACTCGACGCCCTCCAGCGTGCCGGTGAACGTGAACTTCACCTTCACGCCCGTGGCCTTCGCAGCCTCGTCGAGCACCGGTTGCATGTCGGCGAGCTCGCTGCCCGCGAGGATGCGCAACGTGCCGGCTTCGGGCGGCCCGGCGTCGGTGCCGGAGCTCGGATCCGACGACGAACACCCCGTCACCAGCAGGGCGGCGGCGAGCGCCAGTACCGCGAGTTTCTTCACAGCTCCCCCTCGTGCGAACGGCGCAGCCGGTCCTCGGCACGCCGCAGCTCACCGGACAACGACTCCACTGTGGACGCCATGTGCATCACGGCCTCGGCCTTGAACCCGTCGATCGCGTCGAGGGCCGAGTAGATCCGGTCGAACGAGTCGCGCAGCGTGTCGACGGCGACCGCCGGGTCGCTCGACGCCTTGCGGATCTCCGCGCTCTGAGACTCCAGCAGCGCGGCGTTCGCGCGCAGCAGGCCGTCGGTGGTCGACTGCAGGGCCGCCACCTCGTCGAGCACGTCGCGCTGATTGGCCAGCGCCGCGCTCACGAGCAGGGCCACGCGCAGCGCGGAGACAGTGGTGGACACCGCCCGCTCGACGCCGCGGATCAGCTCGTCGTTGGTGCGGCGCACCAGGTCCAGCGCGAGGTAGCCCTGCGCGCTCACGGCCAGCTGCGTCAGCACGTCCTGGTGGCGCTGGCGGATCGGGTACAGGATGTCGGCGCGCAACGCGTTGGCGTGCGAGGGATCCGTGAGGTCGAAGACCCCTGCCTGCCGGTCGATCGCCCCGTCCACGGCCTCCGCGAACGCCGCCGCCTCGGCGAGCCGGCCGAGCGTGGCCCACAGCCGTTCGCGCTCGCCCTTGAGCGCCGCGTTGTCGCGCCGCAGCACGTCCTGGCGGGTACGCAGCTCGCGGACCAGTGCGTTCACGGGCTCGTTGGCGGCGCGGTAGCGGTCGAGAGCGCGCTTGGCACTCGCGGCCGCCGGAAAGATGCCCAGCAGCTTGCGGCCGGTGATCGGCAGCTTGGCCGGGTCGAGCTCCGCGACCGTGCGGCGCAGCTCGACCAAGCTTGTGGTCACCTGCTGCTGCGGCGAGCCGACGGAGCCGCGCGCGGATTCCAGCGCCTTCGTCGAACGGTCGAGCATCGTGCCCGCGACCGTGGCCGCCGCGCGCATGTCCGCTTCGCCGACGGCGAGGAGCTCGTCGAGCAGCGTGGTGAACTCGGGCGACTTGACGTCGAGCGCTTCCAGGCGCGTCGCGAACTCACCGGCGCGACGGGCGATGTCGGCCCGGGTGTCGTCACCGAGCGCGATCAGGCCGGCAGCGCGCTCCACGGGGACCGCCGCCACCGGCTCCGGCGGGGTGAGAGTGAAATCGTCCATCAGTACTGCTTCTGGATCGCGTCGAGCATCCGTTCCAGCGTCTCGAACGACGGCGGCTCGACCGTGTCCACGAGATCGGCCGGCACCGGGGCCTTGGCCGCGGCCACGACGTCGCGGAACTGCTGCGGGTTCGTGGTGCGGAAGCCGAACGTGGCGGCGAGCTTGCCCAGCTCCGGATCGGTCGAGAGCAGCTGGCCGACCTTGTCCCCGTTGGGAGAGAACGGAACCAGCGTGTGCTTCGAGTACACCGTGGGCGCCGTGTAGAGCATCCGCATGTCGGGCTGGATCGACCCGTCGTGGCGCACCAGGCGATCGACGTACTGCGACTCGTAGATCAGCGCGAGCGGCGTCTTGCCCATGCCGGCCGAGAGGTAGTCCTCGAACGGCCCCTCGGTGCTGTTCTGCGTGTACCCCTGGTCGAGGAACAGCTTCGACACCTGGGGCAGCACCTTGGCTTCCTGGTCCGGCGTCGAGACGACGTTGTTGCCGTTGGCCACGAACGACACGATCGACAGGTACATCGCCGCGGAGTTCGACTCCCGCGGGTCGGTGGTCGTCACGAGGATGTTCTTGCGCACGGGGTACGCGGTGTTGCCCGCCAACTGGTCCCAGCGCGTGCCGGCCTGTGTGAGCTGCAGGTACTTCGCGATGTCGAGCACCTGGTAGTCGCCCGCGCCCTTGTGCACGGCGCCCGCGGCGCTCAGCAGCGAGACGATCGGCTCGAACGTCGCGATCGCCATCGGCGACTGGAACGGCGTGTACACCGTGGTCACCTTGCGGTCGCGCTGGATCTTCTGCGCCGCCGGCGACGACGAGGGGAACGCGAACTCGTACT
This sequence comes from Amycolatopsis sp. NPDC050768, assembly GCF_040654155.1. Classification (NCBI taxonomy): domain Bacteria; kingdom Bacillati; phylum Actinomycetota; class Actinomycetes; order Pseudonocardiales; family Pseudonocardiaceae; genus Amycolatopsis; species Amycolatopsis sp. NPDC050768. Next base: position 307,617 of record NZ_JBFAHL010000008.1, on the reverse strand, counting down.
TGGCGAGGTCGACCGTGGTCGCGATCTGGCGCGAGCCGGCGGTGTCGACCTCCACCTTCAGGCCGTGCTTGGCGAACGCGTCGACCACGCGCTGGTCGGTGAAGAAGGCCTGCTTCTCCGAGCCGATCACCCCGCGCACGACGGTGAGGTCACCCCCTCCCGACGCTTCGTCGCTCCCGGACCGCCCCCACACGATCACGGCCACGACGGCGAGCACCAGAACCACAGCCAGCCCGATGGACAACCGGCGTTTCACGAACCCACCTTCCGCACGTCCCGCGACGCGTCACCTCGGATCCTTCAGCCCCCGCAACTCGTTTGACGCGCGGCACGAGGAGTTCGAAGTGAACGATCAATGAACGGACGGGGTCGATCGGGATCCGGTGAAGTCCCGGCTTTTCCTTGTGACGGAAGGGAAATGACGAACCGCCCGCGCACCGCAGCCGGTTGATCACGGCAGCGGCGCGCGGGCGGTCAGCGCAAACGGCTCAGAGCGAGGCTTGTTCCTCCACCGGCAGACAGATCTCGAACCGCGTGTCGCCCGGCACGGACGTCACCTTGATGTCACCCGAGTGCCGTTCCACGATGATGCGCCACGAGATGTCGAGGCCGAGGCCCGTGCCCTCGCCGACGCCCTTGGTGGTGAAGAACGGCTCGAAGATGCGCTGGCGCACCTCTTCCGGGATGCCGGGGCCGCTGTCGCCGATTTCGACGCGCACCTGCTTGCTCTCCTGCCACGTGCGCAGCGTCAGCGTGCCCTCGCCGCCCATGGCCTGGACGGCGTTGTCGATGATGTTGGTCCACACCTGGTTCAGCTCGGCCGCGTAGGCCGGGATGTGGTCGATGCCGCGGTCGTAGTCCTTGACGACCCGGATCTTGTCGCCGATCTTGCCTGACAGCATCACCAGCGTGGAGTCGAGTCCTTCGTGGACGTCGATCCACTGGTGCGGCGCGCGGTCCATCTGCGAGTACTGCTTGGCCGCGCCCACGAGCACCGAGATGCGCGTGGTCGAGTCCTCGATCTCGCCCATGAGGATCTCGGTCTCGAGCGCGTACGCGAGCCAGCGCAGGGCACCGTCGAGCAGGCCCTCGCCGACGGATTCCAGGACGCCGTCGAGGTTCTCGGTCTTGAGCCCGGCCGCGACGAAGATCGCGGCGAGGTCCCAGCCCTGGTCGATGTCGTGGTCGTCGAACCAGTCGCTGATCTCGTCCTCGCGGTCGGACTGCTGCATCGCCGAGAGCCGCGGCGCGTCGGCAACCGTCTTGACCAGCTGTTCCTGCACGTCGAGCAGCTGCTCCAGCAGGTCCGGATCGATGTCCTTCTTCGCCAGCAGCGCGAGCTTGTGGCGCATCCCGGCCACGCGCTCGCGCAGCGACGCCGTGGCGCGCACCGCGGCCGCGGCCGGGTTGTTGAGCTCGTGGGTGAGCCCGGCCGAGAGCTCGCCGAGCGCGAGCAGCCGGCGCCGCGACGAGATCACGGTGTCGGAGTTGCGCCAGCCGAGGTACATGCCCTCCAGCAGGTGCGCGGCCATCGGGAACCACGTGCGGAACTCCACCGCGAACTCCGCCGAAGGCAGCGCGAGCAGCGTCAAGTCCCCGACCGCCCGCACGGTGGCGCTGTAGGTGTGCTCGGTGTCCTGGTGCACGAAGAACTGCGTGGCGCCGAAGTAGGAGCCGCGCTGGTCGGAGCGCTTCACCTCGACGTCGGCGCCGCTCACCAGCCGCGACATCCGCAGCGCGCCCGAGAGCACGATGTAGAAGCAGGTGGCCGGATCGCCCTCGCGGTGCACTGCGGTGTCGCCCTCGTAGTGCTCCAGTACGGCGTGCTGTTCGATCCAGTCCAGCTGCTCGTCGGAGAGGTGCTCGAACAGGAAGAGGCCGCGGAGTTCTTCGCGCGGCAGTGCGGGCTCCTTCACTGTTCCTCCAGGTAGCGGTGGACCAGGGTGACGGCCATGGCGCCCTCGCCGACGGCGGAGGCCACGCGTTTCACCGACTGCGCCCGGACGTCGCCGGCCACGAACACGCCGGGCACGGACGACTCCAGGTGGTACGGGTCGCGGTCGAGCGGCCAGCCGGCCGGCTTGCGGCCCTCGGCGACCAGGTCGGGCCCCGTCTGGACGAACCCGTGGTGGTCGCGCTGGATCACCTCGCCCAGCCAGTCGGTGCGCGGCGCCGCGCCGATGAAGATGAACAGGTGCCCGGTCTCGACCTTCTCCGTCGTGTCGCCGTGGCACAGGGTCACGGCCTCGAGGTGGTCGGCGCCGTGGGCCTGGACGATGGTGGTGCCCGTGCGGACGGTGATGTTGTCGATGCCCGCGATCTGCTCGATGAGGTAGTGCGACATCGACTTCTCCAGCGAGTCGCCGCGCACCAGCAGGGACACCTCGCTCGCGTGCTGTGCGAAGAACACCGCCGCCTGGCCCGCGGAGTTCGCGCCGCCGACGATGTAGACGTGCTGGCCCTTGCACTCGGGCGCTTCCGTGGCGGCGGAGCCGTAGTAGACGCCGCTGCCGGTGAGCTTGCGGATGCCGTCGGCCTCGTGCGCGCGGTAGGTGACGCCGCTGGCGAGGATCACGGCGTGGGCGGCGATCTCGGAGCCGTCGCCGAAGGTGACCACGCGGCTCGACCCGCGCACCTCCAGCCCCACCACGTCGCGCGCGGTGAGCACCTCGGCGCCGAACTTCTGCGCCTGGCGCCGGGCGCGGTCGGTGAGCTGCGCGCCGGAGACGCCGTCGGGGAACCCGAGGTAGTTCTCGATGCGCGAGCTCGTGCCCGCCTGGCCGCCCGTGGCCTTGCGCTCGACGAGCACCGTGCGCAGGCCTTCCGACGCGCCGTACACGGCCGCGCCGAGGCCGGCCGGGCCGCCGCCGATCACCACGAGGTCGTAGAACTCCTGCGCCGGCCGCGTGGACAGGCCCACCGCGACGGCGATCTCGCTGCCAGTGGGCTGCTTCAGCACGGTGCCGTCGGACGTCACGACCACCGGGATGTCGGTCTCCACGGCGCCGGCGGCCTGCAAGATGCGCCCGCCTTCGTCCTCGTCCACCGAGTACCAGCGGTACGGCACGGCGTTGCGCGCGAGGAAGTCGCGCACCTTGAACGACGGCGCCGAGTAGCGGTGGCCGACCAGCTTCGTCTCGTCCACGGACTTGTCGCCGACCGCGAGCCACGTCTCCACGAGGGAGTCGATGACCGGGTACAGCTTCTCCTCCGGCGGGTCCCACGGCTTGAGCAGGTAGTGGTCGACATCGACCACGTTGATCGCCTGGATGGCCGCGTCCGTGTCGGCGTAGGCCGTCAGCAGCGCGCGGCGGGCGTTGGGGAACAGGTCCATCGCCTTCTCGAGGAAGGCGATCCCGTCCATGTGGGGCATGCGGTAGTCGGCGAGGATCGCCGCGACGGCGTCTCCGCGCAGCTTGATCTCGCGCAGGGCGTCGAGGGCGTCGGCCCCGGAGTCCGCACGGATCACGCGGTAGTCCTTGCCGTAGCGGCGACGCAGGTCACGCGCGACCGACCGCGAAACAGCGGGGTCGTCGTCGACGGTCATCAGGATCGGCTGGCTCACACCCGACAGCCTACGGCGTGGCCTCGGGCGGGGAGAACGCTCGCGCGGGCTGGACTTGCTCCAGCCGGGCCTGGACCTGGGGATCGGTGCCGGAAGTGCCCGCGGGAACGGTCCGTTCGTGCCGCTGGAGCGCAGCCGGGCAGCTCAGGCCGGGCGGCCCAGCAACGCGAACGCCCGCGCGGCCAGCTCCCTGACCCGAACCCACTCCGGTGCGGTCGCCAGAGCCTCGAACGACCACGGACCCGTCGGGCCGCTCATCTCTTCGAGGAGGCCGTCGAGCTCCGCCAGCACCGCGACGGTGTCGGCGGGCAGGATGTCCTTCAGCGCCGCGAAGTACTCGTCGAGCTCCAGCGCGAGCTCGTCGGCGTCGCGCAGTCCCTGCTTCTCGAGCAGCGCGATCTGCGCCGCGGCCGGCTGCGCCAGGTCCCCGACGGCGATGACCAGGTGCCGGAAGAAGGACTCGTTCATCCCACCGAGCGTAGGCGCCGCCGGCCCGAGGCCACGGCCGTTTTCGCGCTCCCCGGTCACTCAGCGGAGAGCAGTGCCGCGAACTGTGCCCGCAAATACCCCAGCCGATCCGGATCCGCGACCGTGCGCAGAGCCGAGATCCGCCCGTCCCGCGTTTCCACCACGGTGAGGCCCACGACCTCGCCGTCCTGGAGGAAGAGGATGCGCGGGCCGCCGTTGACCTCCATGAGCAGGAAGTCGGACACCGTGGCGAAGCGGGCGAGGGTGGCGGCGGCGTTGCGGCGGACGGCTGCGCGGCCGCGGACGTGCACGCGTTCGCCGTCGCCGAGGTCCATCCAGGTGGCGATGTCGGCGACGAGCAGGTCCTCGAGCAGTTCCAGCCGGCCCGAGCGCACGGCCGTCATGAAGCTCTCGGTGAGCCGCATCGAGCCGTCGTCGGACGTCGGGAAGCGGGTCTCGCCGGTGTCGACGCGGCGGCGGGCGCGGCTGTAGAGCTGGCGGGCGTTGGCCTCGGTGAGCTCCAGCAGCGCGGCGAGCTCCGGGTACGGGTAGTCGAATGCCGAGCGCAGAACGAAGACCGCGCGCTCCACCGGTGTCAGCGACCGCATCAGCACGAGCATCGCGAACGACACCGACTCGCGCCGCTCCACGGTCTCCAGCGGGCCCAAGGCACCGCCGCCGAAAAGCCGGCCGCGTTCGTCGGTGAAGAAGTCGGTTGTCACAAGGCGCTCCCCTGTTCAGTCCTCACTGCGCCACCGCACGAAGACCGCAACCACCACCACAGTAGAGAGGGGACCCCCGTGGCCACCACCACCCGAGAGACCGTCGAACGGTTCTACGCCGAACTGTTCAACGGCCACAACTTCGACCTGATCGACGAACTGCTCACCCCCGACGCCGTGAACCACGGCCCGTCCGACAAGTCGGCCCGCGAGGCCGTGGTCGGTGCCGGCAAGATCGTGCAAGCGTCGTTCTCCGACGCCGTGCTGCACGTGGACGACATCCTGGTCGACGGCGACAAAGCCGCCGTCCGTTGGACGATGACCGGCACCCACGACGGCGATTTCCTCGGCAACCCGTCCACTGGCAAGGCGATCCGCATGCGCGCCGCCGTCGTGTTCGGCCTGCGCGAGGGCCGCATCGCCGAGCTGTGGCCGATGCTCGACTTCCACGGCCTGCTGCAGCAGGTCGCCGCCTGACGTCGTTCCCGCCGCCGGAGGCGAACACCCTCCGGCGGCGGGAACGGCGTCAGCTCGCCAGCAGGACCGGCTGCGTCCCGAACGACACCGTGACCCCGGTGCCCGGCAGCAGTTCCGCCGCCGAAACGCTCGGGAGGTCGGCCAGCACCGACGTGCCGTCGGACAGCAGCGCGGTGACGCGGGTGACCGCGCCGCGGAAGCTGTGGTCCGTCACCACCGCACGCCCGTCCGAAGCGGCCACGAGCGTGACCGCCTCCGGGCGCACCAGCACCGTCACGGCGTCGCCGTCGGTGCACCGGCCCGGTTCGGCCAGCACGAGCCGCTCCCCCACCACGTCGACGGACGCGCCGCCGACCGCGACCACGCCCGGGAGGCGGTTCATCGTGCCCACGAACTCCGCGACGAACGCCGTCGCGGGCCTTGCGTAGAGCTCGGCCGGGCTGTCGCACTGTTCGAGGCGCCCCGACCGCATCACGCCGACGCGGTCGGCGATCGACAGCGCCTCCTCCTGGTCGTGCGTCACGAACAGCGTCGTGATGCCCACGCGCAGCTGCAGCCGGCGGATCTCGTCGCGCAGCTGCGTGCGCACGAGGGCGTCCAGCGCCGACAGGGGTTCGTCGAGCAGCAGCACGCGCGGCTCGATCGCCAGCGCGCGGGCCAGCGCCACGCGCTGCTGCTGGCCGCCCGACAACTGGTGTGGGTAACGCCTCTCCTGCGCCGACAGCCCCACGAGCTCCAGCAGCTCCTGCGCCCGCTTCTGCCGCGCCGCCGTGGCGACGCCGCGCAGCCGCAGGCCGAACGCCACGTTGTCGCGCACCGTCAGGTTCGGGAACAAGCTGTAGGCCTGGAACACCATGCCCATGTCGCGCTTGTTGGCCGGCACGCCGACCACGTCGGTGCCGTCCACCAGCACCTCGCCGGCGTCCACCGCCTCCAGGCCCGCGAGCACGCGCAACGCCGTCGTCTTGCCGCAGCCCGAAGGGCCGAGCAGCGCGACGAGCTCGCCCGGCGAGATCGTCAGGTCCAGCCCGTCGAGCGCCCGGACCTCGCCGAACTCGCGGCGCAGGCCGCGGAACTCGACGGACGCACCGGTCTTCGTCTGCGGAGTCTCCAGCACAGTTTTCACGCCACACCTCGCGAAGCCTTGCGGCGACCGGCCACAAGGGACAGGACGAACAGGAGAAGGAACGCGACCAGCAGGGACAGCAGGGAAACGGCGACGGACACGCCCGCCTCCGACTGCCCGGTGCTGACCGTCCACACGGGAAAAGTGTCCATCAGCAGGATGCTCGCCAGCGTGTACTCGCCCAGCACCAGCGCCAGGTTGAGGAACGCGGCGCCGAACACGGCCGAGCGGATGTTGGGCACGATCACGCGCAGCAGCACGGTCGGCCACGACGCGCCGAGGCTGCGCGCGGCTTCCACCAGTGTCGGCAGCGAGATCGCCGCCAGGCCCGCGTCGAGCGTGCGGTAGGTGAAGGGCAGCGCGAGGATCACGTACTCCAGCACGAGGATCACGGGCGTCCCGTTGATCACCTCCGGCGCGTCGCGAAACACCACGAGCACGCCGTTGACCAGCACGATCGGCGGAATGACCAGCGGCAGCAGGCTCACACCCTCGATGAGGCGGCGCAGCTTCGGCTTGCGAAGGTGCACCCAGCTCACCGTGGGCACCATCAGCAGCAGCGTGAGCGCCACCGTGCCGGCCGCGACCCACAGCGACGTGCCGAGCGTGGGCAGCAGGTCCGGCTCGTCGAGGATCTTGCCCCACGAGGAGAAGCTGTGCGTGTTGTTCACGTCGCGGAGACTGAACTCCACCGACGCGCCCATCGGCACGAGGAAGTACAGGCCGAACAGCGCGAGCACCGTCCAGCGCAGCGCTTTGTTCTTCACGACAGCCACCTCGAAGCGCGCTTCTGCAGGTACGCGTAGATCGCCATCACCAGTGCGACCACCACGACCATGCCGAGCCCCAGCGCCTTGCCGAGGTTCTGCTGGTCGGCCACGACGTTGCCGCTCACCAGCGAGCCGATCTGGATCGGCACGAGCGGAACGACGCCGGTGGTCAGCGCGTAGGCCGTGGCGTAGGCGGAAAACGCGTTGGCGAACAGCAGCAGCGTCGAGGCGAGGAACGGCGGCAGCAGCACCGGCACCGCGATCAGCCGGAAGTACTGCGCCCGCGTGGCCCCGAGGTTCGCCGCGGCTTCGCGCCACTGCTCGCGCATGCCCTCCAACGCCGGGGTGAAGACGATCACCATCAGCGGGATCTGGAAGTACACGTAGACGATCGCGAGGCCCGTGAACGTGAAGAGGTTGAAGCCGCCGGCGTAGATGTCGAAGCCCAGGCCCACCAGCGCCTTCGTGACGATGCCGATGCTGCCGAGCGTCGCGATGAACGCGAACGCCAGCGGCACGCCGCCGAAGTTGGCGAGCACGCCGGCGGCGCTGGAGACGACCTTGCGCAGCAGACCGTCGGGCTTCGAGCCGAGCACCGCGTTGGCCAGGATCGCGCCGAGGATCGCCCCGGCCGCGGCCGTGAGCGCCGAGAGCTCGATGCTGGTGGCGAAGGAGCGCCCGAACTGGTCGGCGAACGCCGCGGTGAGGTTGTCGGTGGTGAAGGCGCCGTCGTTGTCCTGGAATGCGCCGACGGCCACCATCACCACCGGCGCGCCGAGGAACACGCCGGTGTAGAGCAGGAACGGCAGCAGGCCGAGGTGGCCCGCCACCCACGAGAGCACGCGCCGCGCGGACCCGGGGCGCACGGGCGCGGCGGCGGGAGCGGCCGGGGCCACTCCCGCCGCCGCGGTGACGGTTTCGGCGGTCACGTCAGCCGAGCGCCTTGGCCCACTCGTCGGCCAGGACCTTCTTGGCGTCGTTGACCTGCGCGTCGGTGGGGAACTTGACGTCGCCCTCCACCTTCGGCAGGGCGGCCAGCGCGGTCTTGTCGGCGGTGCCGGCCGCTTCCATCTTCGGCAGGCGCGCCGGGCGCGAAAGGCCCTTCAGGAACAGGTTCTGGCCCTCGTCGGAGTAGAGGAACTCCTCCCACAGCCGCGCGGCGGCAGGGTGCGGGGCGGTCTTGCTGATGCCCTGGGCGTAGAAGTTGGAGTAGATGCCGTTGCTCGGGACGGTGACCTTCCAGTCGACCTTGCCCTTGAGCTTCGCGGCGTAACCGGCCTGCAGGTAGTCCCAGTCGAGCGTGATCGGGGTCTGGCCGCTCTCGATGGTGGCCGCGCTCGACTGCACCGGGATGAAGTTGCCGGACTTCTTGAGGTCGGCGAAGAACTGCACGCCCGGCTTGATGTCGGCGAACGAACCGCCGTTGGCCAGGGCCGCGGCGTAGACGCCGGCGAACGCCGCGCCCGCCTTCGTCGGGTCGCCGTTCAGCGCGACCTTGCCCTTGTACTCGGGCTTCTTGAGGTCGGCCAGCGTCTTCGGCGGGTCGGTGACCTTCGAGGCGTCGTAGCCGATGGAGATGAAGCCGCCGTAGTCGAAGAACCAGGAGCCGTCGTCGGCCTTCTGGCCCGCCGGGATGTCGTCGAACGTGGTGACCTTGTAGGGCGCCAGCAGGCCGTCGGACGCGGCCGAGAGGGCGAACGCGCTGCCGAGGTCGACCACGTCGGGCGCGCGGTCCTGGCCCTTGAGCTGCTTGACGGCGTTGATCTCGTCCTGGCTCGAGCCCTCGGGGTTGGCCTCGGTGACCTTCAGGCCGTACTTCTTCTTGAAGGCGTCGAGGATCTCGCCGTAGTTGGCCCAGTCGTGCGGCAGGGCGATCACGTTGAGCTCGCCCTCCTTCTTGGCCGCCTCGACGAGCTTGTCCATACCACCGAGGTCGGCGGCCGACTTGGCGGTGGCGGCGCCCGAGCTCTGCTCCGAGCCCGACGCGCCACCCCCGCAGGCGGTGAGCAGGAGCGTGCCGGCGGCTGCGACCGCGGCCAGGGCAGCGAAACGTCTTTTCACTTGTCCAGTCCTTTGATACCCGGGGTGTGGGAATGCCGAGCGAACAGTCCACGAAGGACACAGACGGGTCGTGAACCGGACGTGAATGGCCAGTGCCCTGCTCATGCACGCTGATCTTGCTTCGGCGCAGCGCGACGGTGCCGCTGCGGTTGGTGATCTTTGAGAACGGTGTGGTCACGAAAAAGTCGCCCAGTTTCCGGAAGTTCCGGGAACCGGGCGACTCCTGTCGATCGTTTGCGCGTTCTCACGTGGACTGGGAACCGGTGCGCGCCGAGGCCGCCACCACGGCGCGCACCGGTTGTCTGGAGCGCCTGCGCTACGGGTAGCTCACCAGGTTCACGGGCTTCGTCCCGTCGGGCGTGGTCGCGCCCGTCGTGTTGATGACGTGGGTAATCGTGCCCGCGTGGTTCAGCGACACGGTGACCATGTCGTGGAACCGCACGCCCGGGGTGTTGGGCGCCTCGTACGCGTGGGCGCTGGCAACCGACGGGTTGGTGTTGAAGAAGCAGTAGCTGCCCAGGCCCCACGCTTCGTGACTGGTCACGTTCGGGCCCACCTTGTAAGCGGAATAGCCCTGCGAGGAACCGTTCATCCACGATGCCTGGTTGGGCACGTCGTAGGGCATCTCGTTCTGGAAGAAGTACGTGCGCCCGCCGTTGCCGTTCCAGACGACCTGCGTTTTCTGGTAGTGCTCGACGAACAGGCCGTACATCGTGACGTTGTTGCCGTTGACGGTCAGCCCGTTGTCGGCGGTGTTGGTGTTCCAGCCGACGAAGCTGTTGTTCGCCGCGTGGTCGGCGCGCCAGATCCACATGTGGTCGCCGATCACGTTGTTGCTGTTCACCACCAGGCTGTTGGTCGCCTTGCCGACGGCCGGGCCGCCGATGCGGAAGAACACGTCGTGCAGCGAGGTCGGGTCGGCCGAGTGGTCGGCGGTCGAGCCGGGCGCGCCGACCTGCATGAGCGTGTTCGAGTTCGTCGTGCCGGCGTCGATGAGCAGGCCGGCGACCTTCACGCCGTTGACGTCGTCCACGTTCATCGCGGTGATGCCGTTGTCGGGCACCAGGGTCGCGATGCCGAGGCCGAGGACCACGGTGTCGGGGCGGGTCACGTGCAGGGTCTGGTTGAGGTGGTAGACACCCGGCGTGATCAGCAGGTTCTTGCCCGCCGCGAGCGCGGCGTTCATGTCGGCCGCCGAGGCGCCCGGCTTGGCGATGTAGAACTGGTCGATCGGCAGCGAAGAGCCCGGCGCGGTGCCGTTCGCCCAGCTGGTGCCGGAGGTGTTGGTGCGCAGGGCCGGCACGAAGACCTGGTACTTGCCGGCGCTGTCGATGTAGAGGAACGGCTTCTCGCGGACCACCGGCGCCTCGCCGACCGTGGTGTAGGGCGGGCTCGGGAACGTGTTCTGCGGCGCGCCGTTCACGCCGACGAAGACCATGTTCCAGTTGGAGCCGTTCCAGCTGCCGAACTGCGAGTCGCGCGAGATCCACTGCTGCTGCGAGCCCGAGCGGACCTGCCCGTCGATCTTCGAGTCGGAGATCCAGCCGCCGCTGGCCCAGCCGCCGTCGTCGAGCTGCAGGTCGCCGCGCACGTGCATGCGCCGGTAGGGCGCCGCCTGGCTTACCGCCCACCGATCGGCCCCGCCGGTCGGGTTCACCGACAGGTTCTCGGCGCCGCGCCAGAAGTTCTGCGTCGCGTTCTGCGGCGGGAACCAGTCGGCTTCCACGTGCACGGCGCCGTTGATCGTCACGGCGTCGGGGCTGAGCCCGAGGCCGAGGACCTGGGTGTAGAAGCCGACGTTCACGTCGTTGGAGTACGTGCCCGGCTTGAACATCACGGCGTAGCGTTGGCTGCCGAACTGGTTCTTCTCTTGCTGGCTGAAGATGCTGTTCAGCCTGCTCTGGATGCTCGCGGCGGACATCGACGGATCGAAGATCACGACGTTCGGGCCGAGGTCCGGGTCCTCGCTCGGAGGAGTCGTAGTACCACCCACGGGAGTTATTGTGAACGATTGCGCACTGGTGTTATTACAGGTGTACTGCTGAAGCTGAACGCTGTCTGCGATAGAGGCGCTCGGCACGTCGAGACACTTGCCACTGTTGCGGTTCACGAAGTGGTACGCACCACTCGCTTCCTGCACCGGCTGCCACTGCTGGTTGACGCCGTTCGAGTAGGACCAGAGCTGCACCAGTCCACCGTCGGCCTTCGAGACGTCCGTGATGTCCCAGGACTGGGCCGCGTTGAGCTGCGTGTTCACGCGGACGTAGCCGTCGGTGGTGGGCTGGAACTGCCAGGTTTGGGAGGCGGTTTGGTTACAGCTGTACTGCTGGACCACCGTGCCGTTGGCGCTGGCGGCGGATTTCGCGTCTACGCACTTGCCGCTGTTCACGGACTGCACCGTGAACCACTGATCGGGCGCGATGGCTTGGGCTTGGGCCGGGCTTGGGGCCTGCGCTTGGGCTTGGGCTTGGGGCTGGGCTTGGGCTGCCGGCTCCGCCTGCGACACCCCCGCGTACCCACTCACCAGCGCCAACGCGGACAGCACCACCGTGCCCACTCTCCGCAATCCCATCGGAACCTCCTCCACCGCACCGCGGCGTTCGACGAGCAGGAAACGGCAAGGCTCATGCCCAGACATGAAGACGCGGCGTAGCGGGCGGGGACCTCGGCGTCACAACCGGGTGAAAATGTAACGGCGCCCACACGGGGAGTCAATACAGAGCTAAAAATAAGTCATGAAGAGGTTCTTGAGCTGGGCGTCCTCGGGGCGGGGTCCCGGACTTCATCAGGCAGCTCTTGCGCCAACGACAGTGCGGCCTCTCCGCGATGATCTCCGCAGAGGTGATGATGAGCAGCTGATTCCGTCGAACCAGGGCCGGCGCAGGTGGTGCATCGACCCACCGATGCAGAAAACCCTGAAGGACGAGCGGCCACGTACGTTCTCGGCACCTCTCAGCGATGGATCGCGTCGCGGCCGGCTTCGAAGCTGCCCAGCGCCGCCCCGATCGGGCGGTGACCGTCACAACGAAGATCTCGTCCTCGCTGCACCTGGCCGCCTTCAGCTCGTCATGTGCCTACTGGTTCGGGAGAGCGTGCTGCCGATACTGAGCATGCGGCCCCGCTCCCTGGCGGGAGCGGGGCCGCCGGTCACGCGGTTAGTTGACGTACACCGAGTAGCCGATGCCACCCGACCTGGTGCCGTCGGCCGTGTTGCCCCACACGGTGACCGAGTAGATGCCTCGGTCCGGTGGGGTCCACGTCATCGTCCCCGCACCCGAACTGTCCGCCGGCACCGTGAACTCCTCTGTCACGGCACCCCGGTCGTTCCGGACGTAGTAGGTGTACGAGACGATGCCCGGCATACCCGGCGTGAAGGTGAACGTCCCCGGCACACCAGGACCGCCCGACCACTCGCTTTCCGAGTATTCCTTGGACGACACGTACGGCGCGCTCGAGATGCTGAACCCGTACGTGTTCTCCTGCGAGGAGACCTTGTCGGCCGTCACCGTACGCACCCGCAGGTTGTGGGAGGCCCAGCCTTCCGGTGGCAGCGGGGGAGTCCATGCCAGCACGGAGCGCCCGTTCTGAGCGGCCACCTGCTGGAACGGACCCCAGTCGAACGAGTACTCGAACGCCACCGCATCCGGCTGGCGGGCTTCCAACGTGAAGGTGCCGGGGAACACCCGCCCGTTTGCCTGGAACTCCTTCGAGGTCACCGTTGGATCGTTCGTCACTGTCCACGTGATGTTGTCCGTTGACGACCACACGCCCGCCGTGTTCCTCGTGCGTACCAACATCTCGTAGTCGCCGATCCTTGGTGGGGTGTAGCTCACCGTCGCGGTGTTCCCGCTGACCGGCACGGTCCACCTGGTCGCCGGGTCCGCCGTCAGCCAGTACTCGAACTCCACGGCGTTCGGCATCGGGGTGGTGAACGTGAACGTGGCGGCTCTGCCCTCCGTCGCGATGTCGCCCTCGTGGCCGATCGTCGGTCGCCAGGTGTTGAGCGACAACCGTTTCTCCGTCACCGGGGACAGCCCGCCGGACGCGTCGCGGGCCTGGACCCGCAGCAGGTTCTGGTCAGCCGAGGTGAACTCGACCGGCAGCGTGGCGGTTCCGCCGGCGTTCGCCTTGACCGTCCACTTCGTACCCTCGGCACTCGCGAACCAGTAGTCGTACTCGACGACGTGCGGCATTCTCGGGGTTGCGGTGTACGTGGCCGAGGTGCCCAGGTCGACGTTCTCGGGCCCGCTCACCACCGGTGACGCATCGACGAGGAACCGGTACTCCCGATCCGGCGACCTCACGCCCGAGGTGTCGGTGCTGTGCACGAACAGCACGTGATCACCACCGGTGGCCGGCGTGATCGTCACCTCGGCGACGCCGTCCTGGCCGGCCGTGACCGTGGCGGACGCGCCGTCGTCCAGCCGGTAGTCGTACGCCACGACGTTCGGCATCGCCGGCGCGAACCGGAACACGCCCGGCACGCCGATACCGCCGTCCGGGCCGCCCTGCGGCGGGTAGCGGTCGGACGTGACCGTCGGCCGCGTCTCCTTGACGAGGAATGAGTAGTAGGTGCTGAGCGAGAGGTTGCCCGCCCGGTCCCACGCCCGCACGAGCACCGACTGCCAGCCGTTGGCCGTTGGCGTGAAGCTGACGGTGGCCGTACCGTCGGGGCCTGCGGCGATCTCACGCGTGTTCGCGCCGAAGTTGTAGTCGTACCGCGCGACGTCGGTGGAACCGTTGGGGGAGAATGTGAACTCGCCCGCCACACCGACCCCGCCGCCCTCGGCGTCCGCAGGGTACGTCGCGGAGACGACGGCAGGCGCGTTCGGATCCGTGCGGTCGACGGTGAACCGGCACGGGCCCACCGTGGACGACTTCGCACCCCAGCTGTCCTGTGCGTACACCTCCCACGCGTAGGTGCCGTCGGCGAGGTCCGAGGTGTCCGGGTACGCCGCGGCGGGGTTGCCCGACCCGGCACCCGTGTGCCGTTGCGACGGGTCCGCCACCGGCCACCATGTGAACTGCCCGGACGTGAAGTCGCCGTCCGGATCGGATACCTGTGCGCTCAGCTCCAGCTGGCGGCTCACCAGTGCTCCGGTGCCGTCCTTGGCACAGGGTTCGTCGTTGGTGCGGAGGTCGGTCGGCGGCGCGGGCGGCGCGTTGTTGACCACCCGCAGCGTTGCCGGGGCCTCGATCAGCCGATAGAACGCCGGGTCCGCCTCGTGGGATTCGGCGACGCGGAAGCCCAGCGTGAGGTGACGGTCCTTGTGGTCGACCGCGTCCCGCACCGCAGTGGTGACGTCGAACGTGGCGTCGTTGTCGATGCAGGTGCCGTCGGCGCCCCTGGAGGCTACCCGTGTCCGCTCCGCCGGGCGGTTCTGCCAGGTCGACTGCTTAGTGTAGGCGGAGGTCCGCCACACCTCGGTGGCGCGGCTGTCGCAGTCGACGTAGTGCGTCTCGCCGGCCGAAAGCAGCACCGTCGTGAACGGCACACCTCGCAACGAGCTCAGGTCGAAACTCACGTACGAGCGTTGGAGGTGCGGTGTGTTGTCCCAGGTGCCGATCGGCAAGTTGCCGGATGGCTTGAAATTGGCGGTGGTCGGTGTCGCTGAGTCGACGTAACCCCAGGACGTCGCGGACAGCGTCACCTCGGAACGCTGTTGACCAGTGGTTTCCGCTGCCGCCATCGCGCCATCGGTGCCGGTGAGCGCGATGGTGAGCGCGACGGCGAGCAACGTCAGTGATCTTCGTAAGGTCATGCTGGCCCTCCCCTGTTGCATGCATGCAGGACGTACACGCCTGAAGAGGAGGATTGGTTGCCCTATGGTTCAGCCCGCTCGCAGGCGCTTCACTGGCGGGAGAAGGAAGGCGTAGACCACCCCCGCCGTCGCCGCCCCGGCCAGAGCCGGGACGCTCGGCGCGACCGCGCCGAGCGTCCCGGGATCGCGCACGAACTCGCGGAAGAACGACACAGCTCGGTGCCTGGCTTTCAGAGCACTTTCACTTTGTTCGATCTCATTCTCACAGGTTAGGTTCACGCACTTGACGAGGACGGAATTGTTACGGAATCCGCCCGCCGGATTCGTTCAGTGTTCGTCAAGTGTCCAGTCTGTTCGGCGTCGGCTCGACGATGATGTTCGGATATACCGCGCTTCAATGAATTGATAGTCTGGAACGGCGGTGGTGGGCGGTGACTACGCCTCCGCCCACGCCGCCGATGCCTGCGCCGGGCGAGTTTTTGGTGGTGATCCCCCTCTTCGCTGGTGTGGGGGTCGGGCGCCAGCCAGACCCCGGAGCGGCGAGGACACCGCGCCGACGCCGGGCTGAGGCTGGGGTAGTGCTCCAGTTCTGCCCCAGCAGGGGCACAGGATGTCGCCGCAAGCTGATCAGCGAAGATCGAGCCCGCAACGTAGAAAACCCCTCCGACCAGCCGAAACGACTTGATCGAAGGGGTTCATTACGATGTGGAGCTAAGGGGATTCGAACCCCTGACCCCCTCACTGCCAGTGAGGTGCGCTACCAGCTGCGCCATAGCCCCGAAGCGAAGGTGAACTCCGCATCTCGTGTGAACAAAGACTACACCCCGCCATGGTGCTCCTTCACCGGGGGGTCCGCCAAGGTCTGAAGCCCCCAAAACCCCAGGTCGGACCACCCTTCGGTGACCCGCTGACGGTCCATCCGACTGGCCGAAGGTCGGCGTGAACACGGCCCCACCGCCAGTACCGCGTCACCGCGCCTCACCGGGCTGCCACGGTACGTGACACCACAGCCACCCAGCGCCCAACTGCCGGCGAGGCCACCTCGAGCACCGGCACCACTCCGCCAAGCCCGCGCATCCCCCACGACCGAGACCTCGTCGCCCTCGTCGCCGAGCCCACTCGACCGTCCGGCTGCACGATCGTGAAGCTCATCCTCGGTCCGCAAACCTCAAACCGATAATTCCGACTCACAGTATCCAGGCAAAGTGCATGATGTCACCAAGCGCATCTTCAGCAGTGCCGCCAAGAACAGGGTCACCCAACAGATCCTTGAGGACGATGATCAGCCGACCGCTGACAAGCCCATGCAACCGCCCGAGGTGACCCACGCAAATCACCGCCAGAGAACGCAGCTGAGGATCATTCCCCTCTCTCAGTTGACCCAAGAGCAGATCCTCTACCCACTCGCGGTCCGGTTCGTTGTACGTCAGCGACAGAAGCGCCCGCGTCGACCGAGAGAGATCGCCACTCGCGATGGCCTCCAGCATCTCTGCCCGCCACGCCTGGTCCACCTCTGCGCCATCGTCCACGGCAGAACGATATCCCCCACCCCGACAGCACACCACGGGATTTCCTTCGCAGGCAGCGGTGGCCCACGGGCTCACGTCAGCCCCAAACCTCCACCGAACTACCCTGCTCACCGCTAACTATGATCTCCCTTATGCCGGCACGCACCAGCAGCCCGCACGGGCGATCCGCTTACAGTTTAACCTAATTTTCAAACCGTTGATCCGCGCATTGAGCGACGTTCATTAATCCAGCTTCGTCAAAGTCGATAAATACCCGCGCCCCCGAAATCCGCCACCAGTACTCGCCGGAAACAAATGGCTCACACTTCGACAGCTCTTCTCCTGAAACTCTGGCGTTGTCCATAAGTTCCTTGAGGGTGAAGTTATCCACCCTGGACGGAGCCCCCGACGGGCCGGGAAGGATTATGTCACCACCGGACGGCTCAATCGCGAGATACCAAAGAATTCCGCCTTCCGAAAACCCCAATTGAAGATCCCCAAAGGCGTATATGGCCGGGAGCGGCCCCGTAACCGCGTCGGGATCTCCAACCACATCCAGCACTGCAGCCAGCATGATTCCTGGCTTGAAGTTGTCGAGCTGACCGCTTCTGAAGAAATTCAGAACTTGAACCCGATTCAACGTCGCCAGCCAAAGTGGAGTGGATCATTCATCGACATACCCTCCATTCAAGCCGCCGATCCAATCCCCAATAACGTGTCTTCGCTAATGGAGAAGGATACCACCGGACGGCCACCCTCCTTGTGAACGTGGAATGAGGGCTGAGGTGACTTGCCGCGCTAAGGGTCCTGTGTTAAATTCGTGGCGAGCCCCGTATGGGCCTATGCATGGAGGTAGCGGCTAACCAGCCACAGAGACCGGAACTCCGTCTCTAGCAGTTCGTCAATCCCCCTGTCGGGATTGCTGCGCCATGCCCAGGCTTGCGGGGTATTTTCGTGTCTGATTCTGTGCCGCGACGTCCTTCCGGAAACCGCCGAAAGGAAATACGTGAAACCCAGCAATGGCCAAGCAGAAGACTGGTCCGGCTTCGATGTGAGCGCCTTCCAGCGCCAGGTCATCGCCGAGTTCAGGGCGAACAACGGCAAGATGACCGGCATGTTCGAGGGCTGGGCGCTGGCCGTGCTGACCACGATCGGCGCCAAGACGGGTCAGCCGCGCGAGGCCATCCTCGGGCACCTGGAGATCGACGGCAACGGCGTGGTCGTCGCGTCGGCCGGTGATGCGGACCACAACCCCGCCTGGTACCACAACATTCGCAAGAACCCGATCGTCACGGTCGAGACCGGCGAGGACACCTACAAGGCGATCGCCGCCATCCCCCAGGGTGCAGCGCACGACAAGCTGTTCGAGCAGGTCGTGGCCGAGGCACCCGGGTACGGTGACTACCAGGCCAAGACGCCCCGGCAGATCCCAGTGATCGTGTTGCACCGCATCGAAGCCGCACCCGGGGAAGAGCGAGTGAAGGGCATGGGCGACTGGATCGTCGAGGTCCACGACTGGCTGCGCGGCGAGCTGCGGACGCTGCGCGAGCAGGTGGACAAGGTCGAGGAGGGGGCCGCGGCCACGATAACCCGGCCGGAGCCGGACATCGGCCAGCAGATGCGCATCCACTGCCTGAGCTTCTGCGCCGCGCTGCGCCGGCACCCCGTCCGCGAGGACGTCGCGGTGTTCCCGCCGATCGCCGAGCAGTTCCCGGCCCTCGCGCCCGCCGTCGCGCAACTGGCCGAGCAACACAAGGTCGTGGCGGAGCTGCAGGACTCGATCCAGACGCTCGTCGAGGGCTTTATGCCCGGTGAGTCGGATCCCGTCGAGCTGCGGGCCGAGCTGGAACGTCTCTCGGGTGAGCTGGAGTCCCACTTCGACTTCGAGGAGCAGGCCGTGGTGACCGCGCTCAATGCCACGGCCCCGGCACCTCAGTACGGCTGAGTCGAACGATCACCGGACGGCAACTCGCCGCGTTCGCGCGAATTCCCTAATTCTCTTAACCCGTCCGGTTAAACGGTAGCCGCCTGCACTGGGGATCGAATCCATCGGGCAACTTCCAAGCTGGTTACTGACAGCGTTCGTTGTGCTACCGTCGCCGGAAATGGTCCAGAATTTGATTGCGCCGAGCGTCTGGCCCGCCGTCGGCTTCGTCGGGAACGAGAAAGGTTAGATGTGTCTGTGTCAAGGACGACTGGCGTACTCGGTGATCGTGTCCTCGCCAAAGTGGCGTTGCGGATCATGCCGTTCCTGGCCCTGCTGTACTTCGTCAACTACCTGGACCGGGTGAACATCGGCTTCGCCGGTCCGAACGGGATGAACAAAGCCCTCGGCTTGACGTCCACGGCGTTCGGCTTCGTCTCGGGCATCTTCTTCCTCGGCTATCTCATCCTCGAGGTGCCGAGCAACCTCGCGTTGCACCGGTTCGGCGCCCGGCGCTGGTTGGCCCGGATCATGATCACCTGGGGTGTCCTCGCGACGATGCTGGCGTTCGTGCCCAACGCGACCACGCTGATCATCCTGCGGTTCCTGCTCGGCGTGGCCGAGGCTGGCTTCTTCCCCGGCATCATCCTGTACCTCACCTATTGGTTCCCGGCCGCGCAGCGGGCGAAGGCCGTGGCGCTGTTCATGGTTGCCGTGCCGGTCTCGTCCGCCATCGGGTCCACCGTGTCGAGTCTTCTGATCGTCGGCGGCCACGGGGTGTTCGGCCTGGACGGCTGGCGGTTCATGTTCCTGGTCGAGGGTATTCCGGCGGTCCTGCTGGCCTTCGCGACCTGGTTCTGGCTCACCGACAAGCCGGAACAGGCGAAGTGGCTCAACGCGGACGAGCGGCAGTGGCTCATCACCGCACTCGAAACGGAACGGAAGGCGACCGCCGCCGAGCACCACTGGCCGCTGAAGAAGGCGCTCACCCACCCGCGGATACTCGCGCTGGCGTTCGTGTACTTCGCCGTCGCCTACGGGTTGTACGCGCTCGGCTTCTTCCTGCCGACGATCATCGCCGGGTTCGGCGCGGAGTTCGACACGAAGCTGACCGTGGTCCAGTCCGGGCTGGTCAACGCGATCCCGTACGTGATCGGCGCCCTGGTGATGGTGTTCTGGGCGCGCCACGGCGACCGCACCGGAGAGCGCAAGTGGCACGTGGCGCTGCCCATGCTGGTCGGCGGGGCCGCCATCCCGATCGCGCTGTACCTCGGCAACCCCTACGCCGCGATGGTCGCCGTGACGATCTGCGCCGTCGGCGTGTGCTGCGCGCTGCCGACGTTCTGGGCGCTGCCCTCGAACTTCCTCGCCGGAGCTGCCGCGGCGGGAGGGATCGCACTGATCAACTCCCTGGGCAACATCTCCGGCTTCGCGGCGCCGTACATCACCGGCTGGCTGCGCGACCTGACCGGCACCCAGCGCACGGGTCTGTGGGTCGTCGGCGCCTGCATGGTCGCCGGCGCCATCGTCACCATCGCGCTGGGCGCCCGGCCACGGATGTCCGCGGTGCGGGAACGGAACACCAGGTCCGCACGGGAGTCGTAGCCGGCGGCTACATCATCGCGGCGAACATGGTGGCCATACCGGCGGCCATCAGTGCCTGTGTGGCGATGGCGAGCTGGGCTCGGCCCGAGGCCAGCGGCTTGGTGCGGCGGCGCGCGAGGAGCTCCGAGAGCCACCAAGCGCCGGCAACGGTGGAACCGATGGTGAGCAGCCAGTTGAGTCCCGTGATCAACGGGGATGTGCCGGCGGTGTCTGACGTGGTGTCCACAATGGGCATGTGCGTGCCGGACATGTGCATGCCGGGCATCGAAGCACCGTGATGACCACCGACGGCGGCGACCTCGACCGGAGCCGGTAGCAGGCCGTCGGTCATCACCGCGTACATCCAGGCCATCGCGAGCATCATCAGAGCGTGATAAGCGTCGGCCCGCCGATGTTCCGCGGTCCGCACAGCGCCGGCGACGAACCAGACAGCCGCCGACACGAAGAGCAGCAAGGGAATCGTCGTCGGGAGGTCGGCACCGCGCGGCCACGCCATCACGGCCATCGCGAGAGCCATGAGCGCGTGCAAGGAATGTCCGACGACGCCCCGCCGAGCGAGGCGACCGACGGCGATTCCGTGCACGCGCTCAGCCACGCACAGGGCGAAGAGCGCGGTGACGACCCACCGAAGAACAAGATCGTGGATCATCGGGATAGCGCACGAGTGACATGCGCGGTGATCAGCTCGTACATCCGGCGGATCGTCTTCGTGTCGTCCGTCATGATGTCGTAGCCGTGGTCCACATCGGACACCTCGACGTACTCGGCAAGCGCGCCGGCGACCTCGAGTTTGTCCGCGTACTGCTTGGCCTCGTTACGCAGCCGATCGTATTCCGCGACGATGACCAGGGCCGGAGCGATGCCCGCGATGCCGTCGGCGTTGTCGCCCCAGGCTGGTGAAACGTAGCGGTGGCGGCGGCCAACGCGGTCGGGCACGTAGGCGGTGTCGAAGACCTCGCAGAGCCACGGCTGGAGCACCGCTTTCGAACCCAGCGGGGTCGGCTTCCGGGAGGGCGGTGTGACGATGTCGAGCGGTGGGTAGTGCAGGATCTGCAACGAGATGGTGGGGCCGCCCTTTTCCAGCGCCACCCGCGATACGGCCGCGGACAGGTTGCCGCCCGCGCTCTGGCCGCCGACGCACAGGCGGGTGCCGTCCCAGTCTCGCTCGGGTTCCGAGGCCCAGCGGACCACGTCGTAGAACTGTTCGACAGGCGTGGGAAAGCGCGTCTTCGGAGCCAGTGCGTAGTCGGTGTTGAGCACGACGACACCAGCGTGCGCGGCCAGAAAACGACACCAGGCGTCGTCCTGTTCCCGGTGCCCCACGACGAAGCCGCCGCCGTGGGCGTTGACGTACACGCCGGGGACGCCGGCCTCGGACGGCGGGAAGTACAGCGTCGCGGCGACCGGACCGTGGCGAGTTTCGACGCTGATGTCGGTGGTGCGGACAGTGATTTCAGGGAACCGAGGTTCGCCGGCGGGGTGGATCGCCGAGTTGATCTTGGCGGCGAACCTGCGGGCGACGATGTCGGCCACCGGCCGTCGCGACAATACTGACATGAATCCTCGTCTCGTTTCGATCCGGTCGCGGCGACGGTCAGCCCTGGTGCTGCCGGGCGCTCGGGTGGCGCAGGTGGTCGCGAGCCACGATCTCTTCCGGCTCCAGCATCGTGATCATCTCCACGCCGGGAGCGCAGATGCACACGGCGACGAACCGCGCCCAGGAGTCCGGGTCCGGGTTCGCGACCTGGTAGTGCACGACGTCGCCGCCGGGCTCCCAGAACGCCTCGCCCGCAACGATTTCCCGGGGCTCCTCACCTTCCAGCTCGAAGAAGATCTTGCCTTCCGTCACGTAACCGAACACCGGTCCGGAGTGGCGGTGCGGCGCGAGGCCCGGGTCGGCCGGCGGGAGTTCGACGAGCTGCGTCATCGCGTGCGAACCCTCCGGAATCGCGGGCGGAGTGGCGTGGAGGAGATCGGTGACCTTGACGTTTCCCTTGGCCAGCATGGCTCTTTCCTTTCGTAGAGGGCGAGCGCGAGGTGCGCTCCGTCCGGTTTCAGGCGGTGGTTGCGGTGTGGCCCAGCAGTTCGCCGACTGCGCCGAAGGTGGATTGCGTCGGCCGTTCACCGGTCCGGTCCAGCCCGAAGACGGCTCCGTACGAACGCAGGGCCGCGAGGTCGCGGTGATCGGCAATGGTGACCGAGGCGGAGGGGGCCGCCGTTTCCCGCGCGGCGAAGACGTAGATTTCGGGCCGTAGTTCATAAGTCGTGCAATCGTCGGTGCCGGCGCGCCCGGCCGCGGGGCCGGCGAGGCAGCGCCACGCGTACGAGCTCGGTTCGAGGTGGACGTGCTCGTAGCGGCTTCCGTCGCCGTAGGTCCACCGCACTCGCCGGCCCAGGAGCGCGGCCGTGGGTGCCGGTTCGGCTCCGCTCGTCGCCAGTCCCTCGATGCGGCCCGGCAGAAAGGTGTGCTGCACCCTGGTCCGGTCCTCGGCCGGATCCCCGATCGTGCTCACGACCGCCAGGCTGCGTCCGTGTTCGAAGTCGAGAACGAGGCTCACGGCCGCGTTGGGCACGTCTCGGCTGTGGTGGAACTGCGTGTACACCAACCCTTCCGCGATGTCGAAGGCCTCGTAGTCGTCCCGCCCGGACACCATCGGGTGCGGGTCGCCGGGTCCGGGCTCGTAGCTCCAGTCGACGATCGTTGCGCCGAACCGGTGCGACACGCGACTGCCGTGCGAGTTCGTGAACACGATCTCGCGGCCGGCCACAGTGGAATCTCTGGTCATGAGTTCTTTCTCCGTTCGTCGTCGGACCGCGAACACCGGTCAGGTGAGGACGGGGTTCTTTTCGATGTCCCAGCTCACGTGCAGCGATTCCGGGCCCCGGAACGAGGTGTTGGGCACGTAGTGGAATTCCTGGTGGTCGAGAGTCATGTGCGGCAGGCGCCGCGTCAGCTCTTCGAGGTAGATGACCATCTCGAGCCGCGCGAGGTGGTTGCCGAGGCACATGTGCGTGCCGGCGCCGAACGCGATGTGCGCCTTGGCGTCCCGGTCGATGTCGAACCGTTCTGGCTCGTCGAACACCGCGTCGTCCTGGTTCGCCGACGCGATCACCATGAGGATCTTCGCTCCGGCGGGAATCGTCACTTCGCCGACGGGCACGTCTTCCTTCGCGATCCGGCGCCACGCGGCGACCGAAGGGTTGAGCCGCAAGCACTCCTCGACCGCGCCGGGGATCAGCGACGGCTGAGCGCACAGACGATCCCACTGGTCGCGGTTCCTCAGCAGCGTCACGACCGCGTTCGCGGTGGCGTTCGTCGTGGTTTCGTGGGCGGCCATCGCGCCGCCCATGACGTTCGTCTGCAGCCAGGTGTCGGAGATGACGTCCGGGTGTTCGCGCTGCATCTTGATCGCGTGGCCCAGCCAGCCGGGCGGGTCGTCGAGCTCCTTGAGCTTCCCGATGACGCGCTCACCCATCGCCCAGAACTGGCCCAGGCCGTCGGCGGCCCGCACCTGCTCCTCGGGGCTCGGCCGTCCCCAGACGAACTCCGTCATCGACGTGGCCAGCCTGCGCACGGTGTCGACGTCCTCTTCGGGAATCCCCAGGAACTGCAACGCGACCAGGCACGGGATGTCCCAGAGCATGTCGGCGATGAGATCGGCGTGGCCGCGCGCGACGAAGCGGTCGATGTAGTCGTTCGTCGTCTGGCGGATGTAGGGAGCGAGGGGGTCGATCCGGTCGGGCATGAACGCCGGAGCGTTCAGTCGGCGGTACTGCCGGTGCATCGGCGGGTCGGAATCCGCGAGAACGGGGCAGGGCGCGAAGTCGTATTTCTCGAGTTGCGCGCCCGCCGCCTCCGAAGGCGGCGTGACCGGCGTCAGCGTAATGGCCGCGGAGAACTTGTTGAACTGGCTGAAAACCGATTTGACGTCTTCGTGTCGCGTGACGACCCAATAGTCCGAGTCGTCGTTGTAGAACACCGGCTGTCTCTCGCGGGCCCAAGCCAGCGAGGCTCCGGGGTTCTCCTGGTATTCACGGTCGAAGAACGAGAAACCCGCGGCGGTGTGAGCGACCGGGCACCCGGTCGCCGGTTCGTTGCTGCTGACAGCGCTGTCCATGGGCAGCCTTCCTCTCTTCGGTGTGCGATCAGAGATCGAGCCGGATCTTCGGACACGCGGCTCGGCTGATGCAGATCATCAAGGTGCTGTTCTCTTCCTGCTCCTCAGGACTGAGAACCGAGTCGCGGTGGTCCGCGCGGCCCGACACGATGTTCGTTTCGCAGGTCCCGCACGTGCCTTCCGAACAGGAGAACGGTGCGGGAATGCCGGCCGCCCGCGCGACGCCGAGAATCGAATCGTCGGGCCCGACCGAAACGGTGATCCCGGTTCGCACGAATTCGACTTCGAAGTTGTCGAGAACGGTCTCTTCGAGCTGGGTCTTGGGAGTGAACCGCTCCAGGTGGATCTGGCCGGCGATTCCGAAGTCCGCGGCCATCGCCTCCACCGCGCACAGCAGACCCTCCGGGCCGCACACGTAAACCGCCGTACCCGGAAAGACTCCGGCCAGGATGCCCGCGAGATCGATGCGGCCGTGGGTGTCCTCCGGAACCAGGGTCACGCCGTCGCGGTGAGCCTGTTTCAGGTCGTCGGCGAACGCCATGTTGCCCCGGCTGCGGCCACCGTAGACCAAGGACCATTCGGCGCCCGCCCGATCGACCGACTCGATCATCGGCAGGATCGGAGTGATCCCGATTCCGCCGGCGATGAACAGGTACCCGGGCGCTTCGACGAGGCGGAAGTTGTTGCGTGGGCCCCGAACCGTGAGGCTTTCGCCTTCGCACACTTCCTGGTGGACGCGTGCGGAGCCGCCTCGGCCGTCCGGTTGGTGCAGCACGCTCACCTGCCACGCGCGAAGATCGCTCGGCTTGCCGCACAGGGAGTACTGCCGGACCAGGTCCGGTCCGAGGACGAGGTCGATGTGCGCCCCCGGCGTCCACGCGGGGAGGTCACGACCGTCGGCGGGGACGAGCGTCAGCTGCGTGATGGTGTCGGTGATCGGCGTTTTCGCCTTGACTTCCATCACAAGGTCGTCGTGCGCCTGGTTCTCGGGGTCCGCCCACCGGGGCTGTTGACCGGAGTGTCCGGCCTCGAACTGCGATGCCATGGGGACTCCTTCGGATTTCGCCGGGTGCCCCGACGTGTGCTTCGTTGCACCACCGCACGCCGGCGACTCGGCCGGTTCGTGCGTCGCTGACTGGCAGCCCTTGTAATCTCCGTCACTGTGGGACCACGCACATGGGGGAGATCACGGGAGGCGGTACGGAAGTTACGGACGTCCGTACTCGGATGACGCCGACGAAGCAGCTTTGACCTGCAAGGTCCAGTACTGCAACGGAATCCGCTCGCGCCGCGGCTTTCGCAGTCCGGTCAGAGGGACTGGGCGATGTACCAAGAAGCGATCTGGCTGCGCGAGCTGAACGCCAGGCGCGTCATGATGTTGTCGATGTGGCTCTCCACCGTGCGTGCGGAGATCACCAGAGCTGCCGCGATCTGCGGGCTGGTCAGCCCTTTCGAGATCAACGCCGCGATCTCCTGTTGGCGGCTGGTGAGCACGGGTGGTTCACCCTCGGAAGCCGACTCGGCGACCTGTTCCGCCAAGGCGTAGGCCATGATTCCCGTCGGAGATCGCTTTGCCCCGGCCTGCATGGCCGTGGTCAGTGCGCGGGACGGCATGGCCTGTTCGAGCTGAGCGAGACAGGCGGAGTGGTAGCCGGTGAGTTTCGGCCCGAACGCCACCAGCTCCGTCCCCGTGCGCTGCCAAAGGCTTCGAGACGCCCCGAGCAGCTGCGCCGCTCGCTCGCACTGACCGGTCGACCCCGCGATCCAGGCCAGAAGCTCGGTCATCAACGCGGTGCCCAGGGACGGATCGAAGTCGCGGTGATCGCGCAGCGCGTCGACCGCGGTCGTCTGCGCTGCGGCGCAGTCGCCTCGCAGCCAGTGGTCGAGACCTTGGCTCCACTTCAAGTAGGAGCGCGCCCACAGTTCGTTGCGCCGGTGGCACACGGCCAGCGCCGCCGTGCTGACGGCCAACGAGTCCGCGCTGCGGCCGGCGAGGGAAAGCGTGACGGCGTATTCGAAGGACGCCATGAGCCATTCCGGAGTCTCGTCGACCTCGGCCAGCTCTGGCAGCGCGACCTCGAAGTGGCTCTCGGCCTCGGCGAGGTCGCCGCGCAGCTGTGCGGCGAGTCCGCGCAGACCGCGGCACTGGGCCGCCGCGTCCGCCAGGTGGAGCCGCGTCGCCAGCGCTTCGCACTCGTCGAGGCGCTGCGCTGCCGCCTCCTGGTCACCTTGGAGCAGGCTGACCCTGGCGGCGACCCACAGCGCTTTCGCCCGAGCCGCCGTGGGCGCTCGCTCGCCCTCCGGCGCGTCGAGCGCTTCGTCGGCCCAGCTTCGGCCCTCGGCGATGTACCCGTCGGCGTACCAGCGGTAGCGCAGCCCGGCTACCAGCTCGAGCTGGTAGCCGCCGCCGGGGGAGGCGGCGTCGAACGCGGCGCGGAGGTTTTCGCGCTCGACACGCATCCACCTGGCCGAAGCGGCTTGCGCGGGCCCGCTCCACGAACGTTCCAGATCCTTGACCACGTCGAGGAAATACTGCCGGTGACGGACGCGGAAGCGCGCCGAGCCGCCCGTGAGCTCGAGTACCTCCGCGCCGTACGCCCGGATGGTCTCCAGCATCCGGAAGCGCCTCGACGATTCCTGATCCTCGACGTTCAGCACGGACTGGTTCACCAGGGAGCTCAAGAGATCGAGCGTGGGGCCGCCGTCGTCGCCGCACACGCCTTCGGCCGCGGTCAGGTCGAAACTGCCCGCGAACACGGAGAGGCGCGCCCACAGCCGACGTTCCGCTTCCGTGCAGAGGTCGAAACTCCAGTCCACGAGCGACCGGAGGGTCTGCTGGCGCGGCGCCGCCGATCGGCTGCCGATGGCGAGCAGCCCGAACCGGTCCGACAACCGGTCCAGGATCTGGTCGAGCGAAAGGATGCGCATCCGGGCGACCGCCAGCTCGATGGCCAGCGGAATTCCCTCCAGCTGAATGCACAACCGCGCTGCTGCCGCGGCATTGTGCTCGCCGAGGACGAACCCGGGGGACGCGGCCACGGCCCGTTCTTCGAGCAGCCGGATCGACTCGAACTGCGCCAGGGACTCGATGCTGACCTGCTCCGCGCCATCGGGAACGGTGAGCGGAGGTACCGGGTAGAGCAGCTCCTCCGTCACGGTCAGCGACGTGCGGGTGGTGACCAGGATCCGGGCCGAGGGCGCGTGCCGCAGTACTTCGTGGACCACCAGGGCGGCCCCGGCGAGGACGTGTTCGCAGTTGTCGAGGATGAGCAGGATCTCGCGATCGCGAAGGTAGTCGATCAGCTTCGCGGTGGCGTCGCGATTCGACTGGTCCGCGATCCCCAGCGCGTGGATGACCGCCGCCGGCACGTCGCCGCCGTCCGAGACGGACGCCAGTTCGACGAAGTACACGCCGTTTTCGAAAAGGTGGTTCATCTCGTCGGCGAACTGCAACGCCAGCCGGGTCTTGCCCACTCCCCCCGGACCGATCAAGCTCACGAGCCGCCCGGCCGACAGCCGGTCGCGGATTTCCTTGCGCTGCTGACGCCGGCCGACAAAGCTGGTCGCGGTGAAGGGAACGTTGCCACTGCGAGCTCTCGCCTTGGCCACGGCGCCTCCACGGGTCGGCAGAACGATCAGGCGCGCGCTGCCTGGTCGACGGTTCTGCCCATGATGAGTTCGAACCCGATGGGGGTCAACCTGCGCCGGCGGTGCTCGGCTCGCTCAGTGGCCGCGGGCGATCCACTCGTCCAGGTGCGGCGATTCTTCGCCGACCGACGTGCCGTCGCCGTGTCCGGTGTGGACTCGGGTGCCCTCCGGCAGGACCAGCAACCGGTCCCGGATCGACGAGATGATCGTCGGGAAGTCCGAGAACGAGCGGCCGGTCGCGCCGGGGCCGCCGGCGAACAGCGTGTCGCCGGTGAACAGGGCGCCGGCCTCCGGTAGGTGCAGGCAGATCGAGCCCGGTGAGTGCCCGGGCGTGTGGATGAACTCCAATGCGGTGCCCGCGACCGCGATGCGTTCTCCGTCCTCGGCGCGCCAGAACCGCTGCCCGGGATGGGTCAGCTCCCACAGCTCCCGGTCGGCCGGGTGCAGCAGGACCGGCGCGTGGAGGTGCTCCCCCAGCTGCGGGGCGACGGTGACGTGGTCGTTGTGGCCGTGGGTGCACACGATGCCGACGACGTGGCGGTCGCCGACCGCCTCGGTGATCGCCTTCTCGTCGTGCGCGGCGTCCACGACCACCACCTCGTCGTCGTCACCGACGAGCCAGACGTTGTTGTCGACGTCCCACGTGCCGCCGTCGAGCTCGAACACGCCCGAGGTCACGACGCGGTCGATCCGCAGCGCGCCGCTCACAGGATCACCACCGACCGCAGCACCTCGCCCGCGTGCATGGTGTGGAAGGCCTTTTCGACGTCGTCGAGGGAGATCCGCTCGGTGACGAACTTGTCCAGGGGCAGCCGGCCCTGGCGGTGCAGGTCGATCAGCATCGGGAAGTCGCGCTCCGGCAGGCAATCGCCGTACCAGGACGACTTCAGCGAGCCACCGCGGGCGAAGAAGTCCAGCAGCGGCATCTCCAGCCGCATGTCCGGGGTCGGGACGCCGACGAGCACCACGGTGCCGGCCAGGTCGCGCGCGTAGAACGCCTGCTGCCACGTCTCGGGGCGCCCGACCGCGTCGATCACGACGTCGGCGCCGAAGCCGCCGGTGAGCTCCTGGACGGCGGCGACCGCGTCGGTGTCCGAGGCGTTGACCGTGTGCGTCGCGCCGAGGTCCCGCGCCCAGGCGAGCTTCCGGTCGTCGCGGTCGACGGCGATGATAGTCGTCGCGCCGGCGAGGCGGGCGCCGGCGATCGCGGCGTCGCCCACTCCCCCGCAGCCGATGACCGCCACCGAGTCGCCGCGGCCCACGCCGCCGGTGTTGACCGCGGCGCCGAGCCCGGCCATCACGCCGCAGCCGAGCAGGCCGGCGACCGCCGGGTCCACGGTCGGGTCCACCTTCGTGCACTGCCCGGCGTGCACGAGGGTCTTGTCCGCGAACGCGCCGATGCCCAGCGCCGGGGTCAGCTCGGTGCCGTCGGTCAGCGTCATCCGCTGCGTCGCGTTGAACGTGTTGAAGCAGTACTGGGGGCGGCCGCGTTTGCACGCCCGGCACTGCCCGCAGACCGCGCGCCAGTTGAGGACCACGAAGTCCCCCGGCTGCACGGATTCCACCCCGGCACCGACGCTTTCCACGGTGCCGGCGGCCTCGTGGCCGAGCAGGAACGGGAACTCGTCGTTGATGCCACCTTCGCGGTAGGTCAGGTCGGTATGGCAGACGCCGCACGCCGCGATCGCGACGACCACTTCACCTGGGCCGGGGTCCGGGACCACGATGTCGGTCAGCTCGACCGCCGCGCCCTTCGACCGGGCGATCACCCCGCGCACCTGCTGTGGCATGCCCTGAAACCTCCGTTGGTGACCAGCCGAGGCATGCGTGGAAACGCATGCCTGACGCGACCCTAGAACGGGTGACCGCGGGTGCGACCTGGTCGTTGGTCGAGGGAAACCTGGTCTTCCGGCCAGGGTCGGCGGTCGTTATCGTGATCCCGGTGTCCGACCACATCGAGCTGACCGAGCTGCGGGAGGTCGTCGAGGGCCCGCTGCGCGAGATCGCCGCGAGGTTCTCGCGGTTTCTCGCCGACCGCTGGCCGCACCAGGCGCTCGTCATCTTCACCCTCGAGTGCACCGGGCGTCCGCGCAAAGTCGCCGGTGCCACGGCGATCACCGGGAAGATCACCATCGCCGAGCTCGAGCAGCTCAAAGCCGCCGTGCCGCACGACAGCCAGCTGACCACGCACGCCGGTCTGGGCGGCGCCGACCGGACCGTCTGGGCCGCTCTCGACGCCGGCGGCACCCTGCTCGCGCTCGTCCCGCGGTCCCCACGGGCGCGGTGCCCGCAGCCGGCGCTGCTGGGCGCGCTGTTCGGGATCGTCGCGACCTCCATCCGCCAGCAGGTCGAGCAGGCCAGCCCCGACTACCTGGCCGAATCCCGGGCGGCCTCGACCGAACGGGCCCGCACGATCGCAGAAATGGCCGCGGCCCACGAAACCGCGCTCGTCACGATCCTTACGGCGCTGCGCTCCACCCGTCTGGACGACCGCCCCGCCCGCCTCGCCGCGACCGACTCCGCTTCGGCCGCGCTGGTGGCCCTGCGCTCGGCGCAGACGTCCGACCTCGCCCTGTCCGAAGAGCCGGCCCATAGCGCGTTCACCAGGCTCCGCCGCGAAGTCCGGCAGATGCTCCGCCACCACGACGCGGAGCTGGAGTTCGTCACCCCGCCGAAAGACGCGCACCCGCTGCCCGGCGAAATCGCCCACGCGGCCCGCGCCATGACCTGCACGGCGGTGCTGGCCTTCACCACCCAGCCCGACCTGACCCGCCTGAGGGTCGCCTGGTCCACCGACACCACCACGCTCCACCTCGACATCCGCGACCGCGAATCCGGCCACCTCGACGCCGCCGGCCTCCGCCGCCAACTCGACGGCCGCGCGAAAACCCTGGGCGCCACCGTCGAGGTCGACGCCGTCCCCGGCTGGGGCAGCCGCGTCGCCATCGCCGTGCCGTTCGAGCCTGCCTCGGACCAGCCGGATGACGCCCTGCTGTCCACGCTCAACCGGCGTGAGCTGGAAGTCCTGCGGCTGGTGTCGAGGGGGCAGCGGAACAAGGCGATCGCTGAGGCTCTCGGCATCACGGAGAGCACGGTGAAGTTCCATGTGGCGGGGGTGTTGAAGAAGCTGGAAGTGAGTTCGCGGGGTGAGGCTGCCGCGCTCGCTTTGGCGGCGGGAATCGCCACTGCTGACTGATTGTGTGCGCCGATCGGTGACCGCGTGGTCGAGATCGGCCGGCCGTCGACACTTGCGAGCGGATCAACGGGACAGGAACGCGCGGGCCGCATCAGCGGCGTCAGCGAGGGTTTCCCTGGCCTTGATCATCCGACGGATCCGCAGGAAGACCCGCGGGGAGTTGACCGACAGAACCCCGGTGAGCGTGCCGCCCTCGCCGGTGAGGACGAGGAACGCGGGTTTCGGACCGTCGGCCTCGACGATCGGCACGCGTTGCGAACCCGGCCGTCCGGCGAACTGGATCGACGTGTCGTACTGGTCGTACCAGAAGTACGGGACCGAGGCGAACGGTCGCCGCTTGTCCTGCGCCGCGAGCAGGTTCCGGGCCGCCGCCGCGCCTTGCTCGGTCGCGTTGGACCAGGCCTCGACGCGCATGCGTGCGCCGGCCTTCGAACGCGAGGTAGGGCGGGGTGTCGAGCTCGTCGAACACGCACACCGGGCAGGTCCGGGACTGCCTCTCCGCGCGACGCAGCGCCGCAGCCGGGACGCGGCCGGGCCCAGGCGGCGCACGACCGTCGGCGCGTCCGAGGGCCGGGCCTCCCACGCGTCGGCGAGCAGGTCGAGCTCGTCCGCGGACAGTCCGTGGACGGCCGCGATGGGCGGAAGTGACGCCGGGAGCTCGGCGGGGAAGGTGCTTCGAGCAGTGGACATGACCACATCATCGGTCCGTCCGGGCCGCACCGGCAACAGCCATCGGCGCGTGGTCATGACCGGATCGGTCCTGATCCCGTTCGGGGGAAACACTTCCTGACCGTTGGGGCTGCGTGTTCCCGTGGGCTTGGTATGTCCACAGTGGCCGCCACCATGTCTGTCTCATATGGACGGACAACGCAGCGCCGTCACGCTCGGTATCACCGCCGCCGCTACGACGGGAAGACCGGGATCAGCGGGTTCGACCCTCGGTGAAGCGTGTCCGAAACGTTGCCGTCTCCGCCACTTGAAGCCGTAACGACCGGTCGTCGTCGCCGATGTTTTGCGGCGAGGTCAACGAGGTTGGGTGGTACACAGTGGACGATTACGACATCGAGAACCATCCGGACCTGATGGACCCGGACTGGCGGCGGCACGCCGAGAAGGAGGCGTGGGTCGATGTGCGGCGCAACCGAAGACGGGGGAAGTGGCTCAAGTGGCTGGTGACCTCGGCGATCGTGGTGGTCGTCGTGGTGGGGGCCGGGGCCGGGTTGTACGTGTGGGGGAAGTCGACGGCCGAGCAGAGCACGGATGCGGACGTCGGCGCGCCGGCGTCCTCCTCGGTCGTGACGACGGAGGCCGCGCCGACCGAGCTGCCGGAGGAAGGGCACGTCGATCTGACGCGGCCGTTCGAGGACACGCCGGCGCAGAACTGGGCCGAGGGGATCGCGGGGCTGACCATCCCGGCGGCGGCGAAGGTGGGCTCGTTCTCGGCGAAGCAGGTCGGGCAGGCCGAGGACCAGGTGAAGCAGGCGATCACCGTCGCGCAGTTCGACCCGGACACGCTGGATCGCCACAACCCGGCCAAGTACGTCGCGCTGATCGCGCCGGCAGAGAGGCCGGACATCCAGGCAGACCCGCGGGGTTACATGATCTTCCTGGCGGACGGCTATCACCTGCTGCCTGTCTCGCCGAGGATGACCGGGGCGATGACAGTGAAGGCGGGCCGGACCGGGGAGCTGCTGATCCACACGTCCTACGTCGTGGCCTACGCGTTCGACCCCGGCGACCACCCGGTCGACGGCCCCGGCGACCTGGTGCCCTTCGTCCGCGTCGACGCCGACTACGCGGTGCGCAGCGGATCCCAGTGGCAGGCGTCGAGCCGCGGGCTGACGGTGGACAAGACCAGCTCGTACTACGACAGCGTGGCGTGCACGAATGACGAGAAGCTCACGCCCGCGTTCAGCGAACGCGACTACTCCGGCACGTCCGTGTCGCCCGAGCCCGGTCGGTTCGACCCCAGCAAGCCGATGCCCACCCTGGACAACTGCCACAGCACCCCCGGCTAGACGACGCCGGCTTCGATCAGCTGTTGCCAGATCACGCCCTGGTCCACGACCTCGACACCGAGTTTCTCCGCCTTGGTGAGCTTGCTCGCCCCGACGTCGGCGCCGGTGATGAGGAAGTCGGTGCTCGCCGAGACCGACGACGCGGTGGTCGCGCCGGCCTGTTCGCACAGCCGTTGGAAGGTCGGGCGGGGGACTTTCTCGCCCGACCGCGGGTCGCTGATGCCGCCGGTGATCACGACCGTCTTGTCGGCCAGCGGCGCGCCGGCAGCCACGACCGGTGGGAGGTCTTCCTCCAGGACATCCAGCGATACGCCGCGCTCGCGCAGCCGCTCGAGCTCGGGCCGCAGCCGCGTGAGGTGCTCGATCAGCGACGCGGCGACCTTCGGCCCGATGTCCTCGACCGCCACGAGCCCGTCCTCACCGGCCTCGGCGACCGCCTCCAGCGAGCCGAAGCCCGCGCGGCACAGCCGGGCCGCGGTGCCTTCCGACGCCATCGGGATCGCGAGCCCGATCAACGCCCGCCGCAGACCGACCCGGCGGCTGGCGTCGATCGACTCGATCATGCGCGTGGCCGAGACCTCGCCGATGCGGTCGAACTCCAGGAGCCGTTCCTTGGTCAGCCGGTAGAAATCGGACGGGTGCTCCAGGATGCCCATCTCGGCCAGCCGTTCGATCCAGACGCCGCCGATGGCGTCGATGTCCGCGGCCGCGCGCGAAGCCCAGTGGATCAAGCGCCGCACGGTCTGGGCGGGGCAGGCGACGTTGGTGCAGAACAGTTCCCGGCTGTTGCCCTGCTCGGTCAGCGGCTGCTCGCACGACGGACACCGGGTGGGCGGAACGATGTCCCGCTCCGCGCCCGTGCGCTTCGACGCGTCGAGCACGCCGGCGACGAACGGGATCACGTCGCCCGCGCGGCGCACCAGCACCGTGTCGCCGATCTTGATGCCGCGGGCGCGGATGACCTCTTGGTTGGCCAGGGTCGCGCGGGTGACGGTCGTGCCGCCCACGAACACCGGCTCGAGCCACGCGACCGGGGCGATCTTGCCCGTCTTGCCGACGTCCCAGACCACATCGGACAGCACCGTGGTCTTCTCCTCGGCGGCGAACTTGAACGCCAGCGCGCCCCGCGGTGAGCTCGAACGCGTGCCGGCGGCCGCGTACGCGTCTCGATCGGCCAGGCGCAGGACGGCTCCGTCGAGGTCGTAGTCGAGGTCGTTGCGCTGCTGCTCGATCTTGGTGATCACCGCCTGCGCGGCCTCGGCGTCGGCGCACCGGCGCATGTCGGCGGCGGTGAAGCCGAGCGTCTGGAGGGCGCGGGCGAGGTCGGTGTCGGCGCTGTCGGGGTCGGTGTCCAGGTCGAAGGCGAAGAACCGCAGGCGCCGCTCCGCGACCGTCGCCGGGTCCTTCGCGCGCAGGGTGCCGGCGGCGGCGTTGCGCGGGTTGATCAGCGGTTTGTCGGGGTGGGCGATGTTGTAGGCCGCGAACGTGGACCGCAGCATCACCGCCTCCCCGCGCACCTCGACGCGGCCGGGGGCCTCGACTTTGTCGGGCACGCCGTCGGTCAGGGCCCGGACGAGGACGGTCACGTCGTCGCCGGTCGTCCCGTCGCCGCGGGTGACCGCGCGGGCCAGGCGGCCGTGCTCGTAGACGAGCGCCAGCGACAGACCGTCCAGCTTCGGCATCACCACGACTGGTTGCCCGGGGAAGCGGTCGAAGAACGCCGCCACCTGCTCGGGCTTCGTCGCCTTCTCCAACGACAACATGGGCCGCGAATGCCGGATCGGCGCGTGCAACACCGCCGGCGCGCCCACCTGCTCCAGCGGGTTCGGGTCGGGCGCCAGCGCCGGGTTGGCCTCGATCAACCCCCGCAACTCGTCCTCGACCACGTCGTACTCCGCGTCCGCCACCACCGGCGAGCCCCGGTAGTACGCGTCGCGCAGCACCACGATCTGATCGGCGAGTTCCTGAATCCGCTTCCGAGCATCCACGGCTGAGGACGCTACCGGGGCGCACCGACAGAAGTGACGCTGTGGCTGGTCACGGCCAGGGTGATTTTTTCGCCGGCGAAGGGGCCCGCCGGGGCCACGTCAGTACCGGGCCAGGGCCTGCGCGATCGGGCCCGAGGCGGGCACGCGAAACCACCACCATCCCCGACCGGCGAGGTCGATGTTCGCGACCTTCGCCATCCGGTCGCCGGAGTCTTCGACGGTGAAGGACCGGAACAGGTCGTCGGCCGAAGTGACGTCCGGACGGACCCGATCGGCGAGCCCGGGCTCGAGGCCGGCGAGCGCGTCCTCGACGAAGTCGCGCATGAACAGCGCGGCGGCCAGGTCGTGTTCGGTCCACACAGTGTGGTCGGTTGGCGGCAGCGTGCGATCGCTGTCGAGCTTCTCGACGTGGAGGAACCAGGCTTTCGCCCAGCGCAGGGCATCGTGGTCGTCGCCCGGCCCGGACTTGTTCTCGACGATATCCATCCCTTGACATCGTTCCAGGGAGCGACTCGGCGATCGACAGATTTATGGTGGCAAGGCGTTCTTGACGCCCGAAACAATGACGTGGCGGGATCCGTACCGGGCGGCGAGTACATTGTGGACCCTCATCTCACCTTCTTCCGCGACACAGGAACCGCCGGCCAGTACGGCAGAAGCCAGTGCAGCAGCAGCCCGGACAGAGCCGAGACCGTCACGGCCCCCGCCGAGCCGAAGATCGTGAACTGCTCGTCCACCTTGATGCCGGCCGATGTGGTGATCACCCAGCCCAGGCACCACAGCACGGGCATCGCGACGGCCCAGGCCCAGCGGTGGCGCGCGGCCGGGGGCAGGGCGGCCAGCTGCGCGGCGCCCAGCAGTACGCCGGTGAAGGCGCCCATGATCGCGAGGTCGGCAGGTGAAGTTCCGTAGTCGACAGCGGCCGCGCCGATAAACAGACCCGCGCCCATGCCGACGGTGGTGGCGGGGATCCAGCGCAGTGGGTCGAGCCGACGGCGGCTGACGAGGGCCTGGCCGGTGCCGACGACCAGTCCGGTCACCGCGCCGCCGAAAAGCGCGGCCAACGGGCTGTCGACCCGGCCGACGACGGCGCCGCCCGCCACGCCGCCGAGGGGGAAGGCGAGGAACCCGACCGTCCAGAGCACCCACGTCGCGAGGAACGAGTTACGCGGCATCATCGGCATCTCCCCTGATCAGCAGCATGGTCACCCCGAGCGCGGCCACCCACAGCCCCCAGGCCACGCTGCCGAGCAGCCCCGCCAGGTCCCAGACCGGGAAGCCGGGCACTGCCGTGGCTGAGGCGGGTGGTCGTACCCGCGGTGGTGAGTGCCATGCCGGCCCCCTCTGGGCGCGATGTGGACGCTGCCGGATCACGGTACGTGGCGGAGTCCCTGGTCGAGGTCACTCACGGAGACGGCCGAAGTGCGCGAGAACAACGGTGTGGAACCTCGCGGCTGTGGCGGAATTGCAGGACGAGGGCGGCATCCGTGCGCACGAGGTGGGTGCGCGCTCAGTGCCGGTCACCGCCACAAAGCCGGAGTTTTCACGGCGGCCGCAGTAGGGTTCGGTCGTGCGCGAAGACAACGTCCGGAGTGAGCGAGTCGCGAAGATCGTGATCACGGTCCTGGGCGGATTCCTGGTCGCGCTGGGAGTCGCCGCCGCGGCGGGGCTTGTGTTCCTGATGGCCTTGGCGCAGAGCAATCGTGACTTCGCCGGTTCCGGGGGACTGTTCACGACGTTCGGCCTCGCGGCAGCGTGGACGATCCTGGGCGGGGCAGCGGCGATCCGGGCCTCCCGGCGGGCGCGCACCCGGGCGATCTGGCTGACGGGTCTCCCCTGCCTCGCACTCGGTGCGGTGCCGGCCGCTGTCGTCGCGGTCGACGTGTTGTTCCTCATTCCTGGCTGACGTTCACGAACGAGGACCGAGGCTGTCCGCGATTGGTTCTAGCGTCGGCCAGGTCTGAAAGCAGCAGTGGGAAGGAACCCAGTGAACTTCGCATCCCTACGGATCATCACCGGCGACGTCGGGCGGCTCGTCGCGTTCTACGAGCGGGTCAGCGGACACGCGGCAAGGTGGAGCACGCCCGATTTCGCCGAGGTGGGATTTCCCTCGTGCACGTTGGCGATCGGGAGTACGCGCACGGTCGGACTGTTCGGGGCCGGGTCGGCGGAGGCCGGGGTGAACCGGTCGGTGATCGTCGAGTTCATCGTGGACGATGTGGACGCGCGGTATGCCGAGTTGAGTGAGTGGCTGGAGGAAGTGGTGACCCCGCCGACGACGATGCCGTGGGGGAATCGCGCCTTGTTGTTCCGCGATCCCGACGGGAATCTCGTCAACATTTTCACGCCGGTCACCGAGGAGGCCGTCGCGAAGTTCGTTGCGGTGTCACGGTAGGCCCCGGTCACCTACCCGAGCGAAGCCGGCGACGCAACCCGCACGGCCCACGAGCCGGGGTTACCGTCGAAAGTGATGGACCGCAGCGAGCAGGGAGGTCGTCATGGCCGGAAAGTTCGAGGTATACCAAGACAAGGCTGGAAAATTCCGGTTCCGCCTCAAGGCCGGCAACGGTGAGATCGTCGCCACGGGTGAAGCGTACGAAAGCAAAAAGGCGGCGAAGGCCGGATGTGAAGCGGTTCAGCGCGCGGCGGCCGGTGCGGCTGTCGTCGACGCGTGAGCGAGCCGGATGGTCTGTCCTTTTCAGACCGACCACCCGGCTCGCCCAACCCCCGGCACACAAGAAAGATCAGGCGGGTTCGACGCGGAACACCGCGATCCGGTCGGCCGACTCGGCCACCGCGTCCGGCGAAGCGGCCCCGGCCAGCCCTGTGGTCACGAAGCGTTTGCCCACGCTCGCGGGACTTGTGGCGACCAGTTGACGCAGCAGCGGACGACGGTCCTCCACCGGGACCTCGACCAGCCGCGCCGTCAGGGCTTTTCGGCCTCTCGTGAGCGTCACGGTGTCCGCGGCGCGTGCGTTGGCGACCCACGCCGCTTTCGGGAAGGCCTGGAAAATGTAGCGGCCGCCGCTGAGTTCGTTGACGGCGATGGGGAACGTGCGCGGCTGCCCGGTGCGCCGGCCCTTCACGGTGAGCAGCTGCATCGGCCCGAACGCGATCCCCCCGCGCTGGAGTCCGACGATGATCTTGTTGATGGTGTTGGTCATCCGGCGGTAGCTGTCTGTGCTCATGCTGCCGATGGTACTCCAAGCTGTACGAGAACGATATAATATCGAACACGTATATCACCAGGACGCCGGCGCAGCTTCGGCCGCGATACCCTATGGATTCCATACGAACCAAGAGGGGACGGCGGCATGAGTCCAGCCCCCGACCGGGCCACGGCACGGCGGCGACGGCAGCTGACGACGTCGGTCAAGGACGCCGTCCGCGACCTGAACATCCAGCTGTCGCTGCTCAACCGGCGCTTCGGCAGCCGTGTGGAGCTGCGTGATGTCGACTGGACCTGCCTCGACTTCATCAACCGCCACGGCCCGCTGTCGCCGACCGAGCTCGCGCGCCGCGCCGGGCTGCACCCCGCGACGCTGACCGGCATCCTGGACCGCCTGCAGAAGGGCGGCTGGATCGTCCGCGAGCGCGACCCCGAGTCGGCCGACCGCCGCGCCGTGACGCTACGGGGGGTGCGCGAACGCAACGCCGAGCTGTTCCAGGTCTTCTCCGGCATGAACACGCGTATGGACGACCTCTGCGACCGCTACACCGACGCCGAGCTCGAGGTGATCGCCGACTTTCTCCGCCGAACGTCTACGGCTGGGGAGGATTCAGCTGAGGAGCTGGCGCCCTAGAGCGTTTTGTCCTTGCGTACCACCAGGTTCGCGAGCTGGACGCGCGAATGGACGTCCAGCTTGCCGAACACCGCGCGCAAGTGGGTGCTGATCGTGCTGGGCGACAGGACGAGTTCTTCGGCGGCGGAGCGGTTGGTGTG
This sequence comes from Amycolatopsis sp. NPDC050768, assembly GCF_040654155.1. Classification (NCBI taxonomy): domain Bacteria; kingdom Bacillati; phylum Actinomycetota; class Actinomycetes; order Pseudonocardiales; family Pseudonocardiaceae; genus Amycolatopsis; species Amycolatopsis sp. NPDC050768. The sequence continues at coordinate 268,718 of NZ_JBFAHL010000008.1, read as the reverse complement.
GCCGTCGGCGATGAGGACGGCGACGCGGCGTTCCATGTCGGTGAGGGCGTCCCAGCCGGTGCCAGGACGTTGCGGGACCGCGGCCCAGCGGCGGCGGCGGACACCGGCGGCTTGGAGGATGCGCTGCACGCGGGTGGCGGAGGCCGTGGCGCCGAGTTCTGCGTAGCGATCGCGGGCGGTGTCCAGGGCGGCGATGGCTGCCGGGCGATCGTCGGTGTCGAGGACGAAGCGGCCGAATTCCTCGTCGGCACGGGCGGACAGTAGCGCTCTTGGGCTGTCCTGCAGCGTTTTCCTGGCAACGGCGAAGTCTGCTGTGGACAGAGCTTGGACCAGGAGGTGGGCTCCTGCGAGGCCGCGGACGTCCGGGTTGCGCTCGGCCAGGTCGGCGAGGAGGGCGGCGCTCGCGTGCACGGTCTCGGTGTCGCCCCGGTGGTGGGCCGTGCAGGCAGCGGCCACGAGCCAGTCTTCGGGCCAGAGGGCGCCGTGGGTACGGACCGCGGCGACGATCTCGGCGGCGCCGCGGGGGTCGCCGTCGGCGTCGGCGAGGAGAGCGCGGGCGAGGGTCGTCTCGGGGCTGACGTGGGTCCGAGCCTCGGCGTTGTCGCCGCGCAGGAGGGCCAGGATTGCGAGGAGCTCGCGCAGCTGTGGTTCGTACGTCCGGTTGTGCAGCTCCGCCATGAGTTCGGCGGCGGTGGCGGCTGCGCTCGCGGCTTTGTTGACGCGACCGGCGCCGAGGGCGAGCTGGGCACGGATCAGGGCGAGTTGCGGGGCTTGCCAGGAGTCGGCGAAGAGGGTTTCGTCGCCGAGGCCACGCAGAGCTCGGTCGATGTCGTCGGTGCGGGCCAGGGCGATCATCTCGCGCGCGGCCAATTGCCCGGTTTCCGGCGCGCCGTAGCCGGTCACGCCCTGGGCTGCGACTCGGGCCGCGGCGAAAAGGGCGTGCGCGCGGCGTCGGTCTTCGGCTCGCCCTGCGAGCTGCGCGGCGGCGGTGGTCGTGAGGACGGCGGCGATCGGGTCATCCGCGGTGGTGGCGGTTTCGGCGATCGGGCCAGCTGCTGCCGCCACGGCGCCGCGCTGGGCGACCGCGGCGCCCGCGATCGGATCGCCGCCCGGCTGGGTCGCGGTCCCCGAAGCGGCCGGATCCGAGCCGCGGTGGGTGTTCGAGGCACCATCCGGCGCCGACGACAGGCCCGCGGCGAGGGCGCGGTAGCCCGCCAAGCGCGCGTCCAGCTCCGGCACCCCCGACGGCTCGCGCGAGCGGTCCGCCAGCTCGTCCACCTGCCCGGTCGCCCAGAGGCGGGGCAGCAGCAGGAGCCGGACGCGAGCGTGCAGGTCGGCGGGGAGGGGGGCGGCGAGCAGCAGGTCGGCGAACCGCGTGGCCTCCGCGTATTGGTGGGCCGAGCCCAGGATCGCGACCGTCTCCGCGCCGATCTCGCCCCAGGCGGGGTCGTCGCCGTTGGTGAGGGCGAAGGCTTCGCGGATGAAGGTGACCGAGGTGACCGCCATTTTGGCCAGCACCTCGTACGCCGCGCGGCGCAGGACGTCCGCGGCGGCCGCGTCGCCGCGGGTGGCGGTGGCGAGGACGTGCGGGGCGGCGGCCGCGTAGCCGCGGCCCCCGGCGAGGAGGCGGTCGGCGAACGCGCGGTGCATGGCGTGCCGGCTGGAGGGCGGCAGGTCCTCGTAGACGGCGTCGCGCAGCAGTTCGTGGCGGAAGTGGACGGTGGTGCCGTCGTCGGCGAGGAGTCCGGCGTCGATGGCCTCGATGAGGGGCTCGGTCAACACACTCAACGACGCTGAGCCGAGCAGGGCCGCGGCGTCGGACAGCAGGAAGCTCGGGCCGACGACGGCCGCGATGCGCATGAGCTCCCGGCAGGGTGCCGAGGTGGCGGCCAACCTTCGACGCACGCCTTCGAGGAGGCCGGACGGCACCCGCGAACCCCCGCCCGAAGCGGCGCCGGGTTCGAACAGGCCCTCCAGCAGCTGCACGGTCAGGAACGGGTTGCCGCGCGCCCCGGTGAGGCGGCGCAGCACGTCGGCGTCCGGGGCGGCGCCGAGCCGGTCGGCGGCGACGGCGAGCACGGCGTCGCGGCTCAGCGGGGTGAGCTCGACCGTGGTCACGGGCAGGTCGGGCGCGGCCGCCTCGGCGACCTTCTCCGCCGGGCCGCCGCCGGGCACCGGACGCGACGCCAGCACCCACGCGATCGGCGTCACGAGCAGCCGCTTCGGCAGCACGCGCAGCGCGAAGCCGGTGAGGGGGTCGCACCACTGCGCGTCGTCGATCGCGAGGAGCACGGGGCCGTCCTGCTGTTCGACGAGCGTCGCCAGCCGTTCGACGAGCCACAGCGGCTGCTCGTGCAGGCCCGCCAGGTCCATGAAGTCCGCCGACCCGATCAGCGGCGCGACGCCGAACCGCAGCGCCGGCCCGAGCGAGGCGAGCGGGGTGACGCGATCGTCCTCGTGGGCCGCGCTGTGGGCCGTACGGAACCCCAGCCGCCCGGCCTGCTCCACGACGGTCCGCAGCAGCGCGGTCTTCCCGATCCCCGGCTCACCGCTGAGCACGATCACGGCGGGGCGCCCGCGTTGCACGGTCCGCAGCGCTTCGAGCACCAGGCCGAGTTCGGCGGAACGGCCACGCAGCGTGTGTCCGGATCGAACGTCCGATCCGGACAGTGTGCTCGTCCTCGGGTACTCCCCCGTCACGGCCTCGACCATACGCGGGGCGGCATGGCGACGAGTTTTCGTCCTGGTTGCGACCACAGAGCTGATCGAACGACCGGAAAACCCGGTCCGAACGGCCAAACCCGCGGCGGCCCGGCAAAACGGGCCACCGCGAGCGAACCGAAGACGGTCAGCGGGCGGCGCGCTCGATGACCTGGGTGACCTCGGTGGGGTGGGAGGTCGGCAGGTCGTGGGCCGAGTTGACGGTGTAGACGGTGGCGCCGGCGCGTTGGGCTTCCCAGCGTTCGGCCGCGGGCGGGATGGCCTTGTCCTGGGCGGCGACGATGGCGTACACCGGGATGCCCGTGGGGACTCCGGCGGCGGCCGGCTCACCGAGCGCGCTGGAGTTGATGGGGCGCTGGGTTGCGGCGTCGACGGCGGCGTCGGTGGTGGAGCGGTCGCCGGCGAACAGCGAGCGGAAGCTTTCGGGCTTGACGTAGGTGTCGCTGGCGCCGCCGGGGTAGTTCACCGTGTAGGTGGTGTCCGGGCCGAGCAGCGAACCCGGGAACTGGGCGAGCAGCTGCCCGGCGCTTTCGCCGGCCTTCGGGATGAACGCGGCGGTGTAGACCAGCGCCTTGACCTGCGCTGGGTCCTGCGCGGCGACCTCGGTGATCAGGTTGCCGCCGAAGGAGTGGCCGACGAGCACGACCGGTCCCGTGACGCTGCGGACGATCGTGGTCAGGTAGGCCGCGTCGGAGGCGACCCCGCGCAGCGGCACAGCGGGCGCGATCGCCTGGTAGCCGGCGCGGCGGAGCTGGGTGATCTCGCCGGTCCAGCTTGCCGACTCCTCGAACGCGCCGGAGACCAGCACGATGGTGGGCTTGGCCTTGTGGCTGTCGGCAACGGCTGCGTGCGCGGGCTGCGCCGGGTCCGCCGACGCCGTGGTGACGATGACCCCGCCCAGGGCGAGGGCGCCGGCCGCGGCCGCGGCGGTGATCTTCCATCGGTTCATCGTTGTGCTCCTCGAGTGCGTTTTCGCTGGTCTGGGGCACAGCCAACCGCGAACGCGGCGGCACCGGCATCGGACGAACACAGGAGATCCACCTGACGACCACCCACGTCGGCGCAGCGAGAGTGCACCCATTTCTCACGCGAACGCAGGAGATCGACTCGACGCGGTGGGCGACCGGGTTTCGCGCCGGTTGACTCCGAGGCATCCGCACTCACGAGGGAGTCGACAATGCCCAACCTGCCCCTTCTCGACAAGACCACCGCGCCCGGTCCCGCCGCCGATCTGCTGGCCCAGGCCGAAAAGAAGCTCGGCCGGCTGCCCAACAGCTTCAGGGCCATGGCCAACAGCCCCGCCTTGCTGCAGGCCTACCTCGGCCTGTCGGGTGCCCTCGCCGGCGGCACCCTCCCGGCCGGCGTGCGCGACCAGCTCGCGCTCACCGTCGCCCAGTACAACGGCTGCTCCTACTGCCTGTCCGCCCACAGCTACCTCGGCGAGCACGTCGCGAAGGTCTCGCCGGACGAGCTCGAGCGGGCCCGCCACGCGACGTCGGCGGACCCGCACACCGCGGCCGTGCTCGGGCTGGCCGACGCGATCGTGCGCACTCGGGGACACGTCGGCGCGGAGGTCCTCGACAAGGCCCGCGCCGACGGGGTCACGGACAGCGAGATCGCCGAGATCGTCGGCCAGGTCGCGTTGAACGTGCTGACCAACTACTTCAACGTCCTGTCCGATGTGGACATCGACTGGCCGGTCGTCGTCACCGTTTGATCCACTCTGGACAGTCGGCCCCGGACTACCCCGCGGTGAGACTCTGGGGCCGGCTGTGCGGGTAGGCGTCGGCGCGGTTCTGGAAGGTGAGGATGGCGGGGTTCTGGATCACGCCGTCCTCGATCTCGACGGCCCTCCGCAGGGTTTCGTTCGCCGTCCGCGCGTTGGCGCCGCCCAGCACCGCCCGCAGGTACGGCAGCAGTGCCTCGCTGATCTCCCAGGTGGCCGAGTTCCACAGGTAGGACGGGCTGTGGTCCACCGCGTAGTACGTGACGTCGTCGCCGACCACGAACGTCGGCTGCGTGAACGTGGTCGGGCGGGCCCAGCTGAACCCCATGCCCAGGTCGCACGACACGTCGATGATCAGGCTGCCCCGCGCGAACGCGGCGAGGTCCTCGTCGATCAGGAACGTCAGCGGCGCGGCGGTGTCCTGCAGCACGCAGTTGACCACGATGTCGTGTCCGGCCAGGAAATCCGCCAGCGGCACCGCGCCCTCCGGGGTGAGCGCGTGGCTGCGGCGGAGGTCGCCGGTGTCGGTGACGTCGTGGTCCAGGTGCACCATCGTCGCCGAGTGGATGGGCGAGCCGACGGCCGTGACGCCGCGGTGGGTGAGCACGTGGACGTCGTGCACGCCCAGCGCGTTGAGCGCGGTCACCGACCCGCGTGCCGTCGCACCGAACCCGATCACGACCGCGCGCAGGCGCCGGCCGTAGTCGCCGGTCGAGCCGGCGAGGTGCATGGCGTGCAGCACCGAGCTGTAGCCGGCGAGCTCGTTGTTCTTGTGGAACACGTGCAGGCCGAACGACCCGTCACGGCCCCAGTGGTTCATCGCCTCGAACGCGAGCACCGTCAGCCGTCTGTCGACGGCCAGCTGCGTCAGTTGCTCGTCCTGCACACAGTGCGGCCAGCCCCACAACACCTGCCCGGACCGCAACTCCGCGACATCCCTCCAGAGCGGCTTCGCCAGCAGCACGACGTCGGTCTCCGCGATGAGCTCTTCCCTCGACCTCAGCCCCCCGACCAACGCGGCCAGCTCCGCGTCCGGCACACCGAACCGCTCCCCGTACCCGTGCTCGACGAAGATGTTCTTCCGGAGATCGGCGTCGATCCGGCCGAAATGCCGAGGATGAATCGGCAACCGCCGTTCGTTCTCTTTCCGTGATCGCGCGATGACGCCGAGAGATAACTGGTGCACAAGGGCCCCTTTGGTAGACCCCAGTCTTAACACAGTTTTTGCGCCTGCGGGCAACGCCGCCGGTGGCGAGGATCAGCGGACGACCTCGTAGTGCAGGTGGGTCACGCCGGGCGCCGGGACGACCTCGATCAGGCGCAGGTTCACGTGCGCCGGCAGCTCGTGGAAGAACGGGCGGCCTCTGCCCAGCAGGATCGGCACCTGGTGAAGCACGACCTCGTCGACGAGCCCGGCGGCGAGGGCCGAGCTGGCGAGTGCTCCGCCCATCACGCCGACGTCCTTGCTGCCGGCGATCTCCCGCCCGGCGGCGATGGCGTCCGCGATACCGGTGGTCACCAACGTCTGCGCCTCGCTGATCTCGGGCACGTCGTGGTGGCTGACGACGACCAGCGGCGCCGTCGGGTGGGGGCTGCCGCCGCTGAAGTGGCTGGAGTGTTCGTAGGTCGTCCGGCCGGCGACGGCGGCGCCCAGGCGGGAGGCCAGCCCGTCGAAGAAGCGGGCGCTCGGTTCGCTCAGCCTGAAGCCGTCGAACGTGGTGCTCTGCGTGTCGCCGTCGGAGTACCAGTCGAAGAGCATGGCAGCGTCGCCGAGGCCGCGGCCGAACTCGGCCTGGCCTTCAGGCGTGTGGCCGCTGAGGTAACCGTCGACCGAGACGGCGTGGGCGGTGATGACCTTGCTCATGGCGGTCTCCTTCGGTCCGGGACTGCCCATTCTGCCCAGCTCAGAGCCGGTGCCGCCACGGAAAACCCGTGGCGGCACCGGCGGGGCGGGCCAGGGCCGACCCCCGAGAAGGCCCCGGCGAAGCTACTCGGCCAACCGCGTCTGCACCTTCGAAACAGCATCGGCCTGCGAAGGAGTTACCTGTCGCGCCGAAGCCACCTCCGCGCCACAAAACTTGTCCGCCGCCGGGCGCGTGCCGTCCACCAGGAACTGGGTCACGGCGTTGTAGCCGCAGCCGTTGAGCGTCGGCAGCCAGACTCCGTGGCCGCCTTGGTCGACGATGACCATGCGCGCGCGGTCGCCGAAGAGGCGGCGGGTCTCCAGCGCGCCGGACAGCGGCGTGCCCGGGTCGCGGGTGTTGTTGACCAGCAGCAGTTCGACGGACCCTGGTCGCTGAAGCGCACCGGCTTCTCGAGCGGCGCGCTGGGCCAGGAGGCGCACGGCCAGACGTTCGCCACGGCGGCCCCGAACAGCGGGTGCCGAACGCGGTCCGTCGCGACGTCGCGCTGGTAGGTGTCGATCGAGCGCGGCCACGCGTTGTCGCCGCAGACCACGGAGATCATGGTGCTCTTCTGGCTCTGCAAGTCGGTTTCCCCGCCCTCGGGCGCGGGCAGCGGGCCGGCCTCGCCGTTCTGCAGGCCCTGCCACAGCTGCGCCAGCGTGGGGAAGCTGGAGTTGCTGTACACCAAGGAGAAGCTGCTCTGCCGGAACACAGAACCGTCCAGCGTCCCGAGCGGTTGCCGATCGAGCTGCGTGGCGAGGCGGTTGGGCCCAGGACCACGCGGTGCAGCTGCTCGACCTCCAAGCCGGCCCGACGCGGCTCGACGATGTCTTCCGCGCCCTCGGCAGCTCGTGAACCCTTGAGAGAAGGACGTTTCCGTGCGCAACTACCTGTCGAACGCGGTGCAGAAGACGCAGACCCGGACGCGGCACGAAGCCGCCCGCTACGCGCGTGAGCACGACTGGCTCTAGCGTCCGTCCACTGCGGACCTGAAACAAGCAGACACAAAGAAAGGCAGGAATACTTCTCCTGCCACTTCCAACGTATACCGCACCCCGGGGCTTGCGGCAAGACCCTGGTGACGGCGCACAATCGTCCACCGTGGCCGGAACCCGGGTGTCCGGCCCGGAGTCGAAAGTGAAGCGGGGGAAGTTTTCGTGATCGATGTGCTCATCGCCGGTGGCGGGCCGACCGGCGTGATGCTGGCATCCGAGCTGCGGCTGCAGGGCCTGGACGTGGTCGTGCTGGAGCGCGACGCCGGGCCGAGCAAGATCGTGCGCGGGCTGGGCCTGCACACGCGCAGCCTGGAGGTGCTGGACCAGCGCGGGCTGCTGGAGCGGTTCCTGGAGCTCGGTACGACCTACCCGATCGGGGGATTCGCGGGCATCGCCAAGCCGATCCCGCCGAACCTGGACACCGCCTTCCCGCACACGCTCGGCCTGGCGCAGACCGTCGTCGAGCGGCTGCTGAGGGAGCACGCGCTCGAGGTCGGCACCGACCTGAGGTATGGGTGCGAGGTCGTCGGGCTGAGCCAGGACGACGAAGGCGTGACGGCAGAGCTGGCCGATGGCTCGCAGCTGCGTTCGCGCTACCTCGTCGGCTGCGACGGCGGCCGCAGCACCGTGCGCAAGCTGCTCGGGATCGACTTCTCGGGCCACCCGTCGCGGCGGGAGTGGCTGCTCGGCGAGGTGGAGCTGGTGGCGCCCGCCGACGAGGTGCTCGCCGTGATGACGGAGGTCCGCAAGACCCAGCTCGGATTCGGGGCCGGCCCGCTGGAGACCGGGGGCTACCGGCTCGTCACGCCCGCACTGGAGGTGGCCGAGGACCGCACGCGCCCGCCGACGCTGGAGGAGCTTCGGGACGCCACGCGCGCGACCGCCGGAACCGATTTCGGCATGCACTCGCCGCGCTGGCTGTCGCGCTTCGGCGACGCCACCCGCCTGGCCGAGAGCTACCGGTCCGGCCGCGTGCTGCTGGCCGGCGACGCGGCGCACATCCATCCGCCGATGGGCGGGCAGGGCCTCAACCTCGGCATCCAGGACGCGTTCAACCTCGGCTGGAAGCTCGCGGCCGCGGTACACGGCTGGGCGCCGGACGACCTCCTGGACACCTACGAAACCGAGCGGCACCCGGTGGCCGCGTCCGTGCTCGACAACACGCGCGCGCAGGCCGAGCTGATGTCGCTGGAGCCAGGTCCGCAGGCCGTGCGCCGGCTCGTGTCGGAGCTGATGGACTTCGAAGAAGTGCGGCGGTTCCTGATCGAGAAGGTCACCGCGATCGGCATCCGCTACGACTTCGGCGACGGCCCCGGCCTGCTCGGCCGGCGGCTGCGCAACGTGAACCTGAAGCGCGGCCCGCTCTACGCCCAGATGCACGCCGGGCGCGGGCTGCTGCTCGACCAGACCGGCGCGCTTTCCGTGGCGGGCTGGGCGGATCGCGTGGACCACGTCGTGGACGTCAGCGAGGAGCTGGACGCGCCCGCCGTGCTGCTGCGGCCGGACGGGCACGTGGTGTGGCTCGGTGACGACCAGCAGGAGCTGGCGACCCGGCTTTCGCGGTGGTTCGGCGCCTGATTCCGGGTTCGACGCGGCCGGCGTTCTCTTCGAGCCGCCGGCCGCGTCCGCACGGTCAGGCCTCGCTGCCCCAGCCGCGCTGGAAGCCGTCCGAGGTGAGGCCCTCGCGTTCGCCCGGGGCATGGAAGATCGGCAGGTAGCGCTGCGCTTCGAACTCGCCGAGTTCCTTGAGCGCGGCGACTCCGGGGGACGCGAGCCAGGCATCGAGGTCCGCGGGTGAGTCCCAGTGCGTGAGCAGGAGGTAGCGCACGGGCGCGAGCTCGGGGAACTCCTGCAGCGGCCCGACGAGCTGGAACGGCTGCGCCTCGAACTCGCCGACCACGGTTTCGAACGGCCGCACGCCGAACCCGGGCAGGCTTTCGGTCAGCTCCGACAGCACCTGCGCGGCTTCGGTTTCCGACAGCGGGGTCTGGCGCGCGAGGGCGATCTCGGAGAACACTCGGCCCTGGATCTCCTCGCCTTCCGAGGGAAGGCGCCACTTGCGCAGGTACACCGACTTGAACCACGTCCGGTGCGCCTTGTTCTGCACGGCCGTGTGCGCGCGGTCGTGGTACCAGTCGTCCATCGCCGCCGGCGTCGACCACTTGCCGCAGAAGTACAGCCACGGCGAGTTGGCGATGGGCCCGCCGATCACCGCGCGGAACCCCGGCGACGCCGCCGCCACGGGACCGAACTTGTCCTGCGCTGCCCAGAATTGCTCGTCGACACCGGGATTGAGCGTGAAGCACGCCTCCATCACGGTGAGGGTCTGCGGGATCGTCGTCGAAGAGGTCATGCGTCGTCCCTGTCGGTGTGTGGTGGTTGCCGCTGACTACAGCACGGAAGTCCGTGCCACCTCGGGCTTTCAGTGACGCACACCATATGCCTCACTTGCGACGGTCGTCAACAACAAGCGATACAAGAAGAGCCGACCGGGTGAACTGTCCACAATGGCTGCGAGTTTGAGAACACAACTGTGTGCAGTGATGTTGACCGGAGAGTGCGCCGAGGGCTACCGTCTGATTCCGTCGAACACCCGCGTGTCATGAAAATCGGCTCGTCGCCCCGAACGGAGCTCTCCCCGTGGCCCCCTCGTTTCCCCTGCCCACGTCAGCCGACGGCATCCCCGACGCGTTGCTCGCCCGCTTCAACTCCGGCGACGTCGACGCGATGGAAGACCTCTACGCGCCCGAAGCCGTATTCGTGACCAACCCGGGAACCACGGTGAGCGGTTGGCCGGCGATCCGCGAACAGCTCGCCGTGTTCCTCGAGCGGAAGCTGCCCATGAACTGCGAAGTGCGCCACGCGTTCGTGGCCGGCGAGGTCGCGATGTTCGCGCTCGACTGGCGCCTCGAAGGCTCCGACGTTTCCGGGGTGTCCACCGACATCGTGCGCCGCGGCACCGACGGCCGCTGGCGGTTCGTGATCGACAATCCCTTCGGCACCGCGGCTCGCGAACCCGCGTGAACACTCGCCCGCCCGGTCGGTGCCGGACGGGCGAGCGTCCCGGGAGAGGCGGAAAAGAGGACGAACTGCGGGGGCTTCTCCCCCGGCCTCAGCTTGTGCAGCCAAGCCGCTTGCTGCGCCGGCGCGTTGGGCGGGCTCGCGCCGCCGCCTTCCTGGGCGGGAGCGCCGTCGAAGACCGTTGACGGGGCGGCGAGAGCCCCGAGACTTATTCCTCTGCCGGACGGCTACTTGGTGATCGTTGCTCGGTGATTGAGCACTAGGATCGCTGAATGGAGCTGAGGCAGGTCGAGCACTTCCTCGCGGTGGTGCGGTGCGGGAGTTTCACCGCTGCCGCGCAGGAGGTGCACGTGGTGCAGTCGGCGCTGAGCGCGTCGATCCGCAAGCTCGAGGGCGAGCTGGGCACGCCGCTGTTCGAGCGGACCACGCGGCGGGTCGCGCTGACCGAGGCCGGGCGCGCGCTCGTGCCGGCGGCGCACCGGATCGTCGCCGACGTGGTGGCCGCGCGCGGCGAGGTGGCGGCCGTCGCGGGGCTCGCGAGCGGGCGCGTGTCGATCGGGACCATCCAGACGCTGACGGTCGTGGACCTGCCGGCCAAGCTCGGCGTGTTCCGCACGCGGTACCCGGGCGTGCGCATCCACGTGCGCGAGGGTTTGGTGCCCGATCTGGCGGCGGCGGTCGCCAGCGGTGAGCTGGACCTGTCGTTCCTCGCGGGCGAGGAACCGTTGACCGACGAGCTGAGCAGTTTCGCGCAGTGGAGCCAGCACCTGGTGCTGCTGTGCCACCCGGGCCACCGCCTGGGCCGGCGCCGCCGCGTCCGCCTCGCGGAGCTCGACGACGAACCATTCCTGGACTTCAGCGGCAGCGGGATCCAGGCCATGGTCGCGCGCCGCTTCGCCGACGCGGGGCTGCGGCAGAACCGCGTCTGCGAGGCCACGCACATGCCGCTGCTGGTGGAGCTCATCGCCGCCGGGCTGGGCGTCAGCATCGTGCCGGAGCCGGTGGCCGAGCGGTCCGGCCTGCCGTTCGCGCGGATCGAGCAACCCACGTTCAGCCGCGCGATCCACCTGGCGGGCCGGGGTCCGGCTCCGGCGAACCCGGCCGCGCGGGCCCTTCTGGCGCACCTGCTCTCCTGACCTTGGGCCTCGCGAACAGCAGCCCACACCCCACGAGCGCGAGCGCCATGGCCACCGTCGTGTAGCCCACGAGCGCCGCGACCGCCGCCAACGCCAGCGCGCGCACGCCGAAGCGCCGCAAAAGGCGGACGAGGTCCGTGGTCTCGGTGTCCATGCCGTCGAGTATTCGCCTGGCCGGGTCAGCGAGTCCAACGCAGAATTTTGCTGGTATTCAGCTGTGTGGGAGCTGAATCAGGACGCGTGTCGATTTCGGGGAACGCCGTTCGACGTACCCGTGACCGATGCGAGGAGGAAACACATGGCGCACGACACGAACGGTCCCATCAGGCTCTACATGTCGATGTCACTCGACGGGTTCATCACCGGGCCCGACGATCGGGCCGGGCAGGAGCTCGGGAAGGGCGGCGGGAGGCTGTTCAACTGGCTCGACGACCGCCACGGAGACGGCCCCAGTGGCCGGATCTTCCGCGAGGCCATGGCGACCGGCGCGGTGATCTCGGGGCGGCGGACGTTCGAGCTGGCCGGGCGGTGGCAGGGCGACCACCACGACGGCGTGGCGATCAACGTCCTGACGCACCACGTCGATCCGGACGACCGGCCGCCCGGCAGCGCGCGGTTCTTCACCGACGTCGGCGAGTGCGTTGCCGAGGCGCGAGCCGCCGCGGGTGGGCGCGCGGTGCTGGTGCACGGCGCGGGTGCGGCGCAGGCGTTGCTGCGCGCGGGTTTGCTGGACGAGCTGGAGATCCACCTCGTGCCGGTGTTGCTGGGCGGTGGGCGACGGCTGTTCGACGACACGCGCGTCGAGCTGCGGCAGGTCCGGCAGTTGACCGATCGGGACGTCACGCACCTGCGTTATGCCGTGGCGGGCCGCCCCCGCTGACGGAGGCGGCCCGCTGGGTCAGGAAATCAGCTGTGCGCCGCGGCCAGCTGGGACTGGTCGGTGGCCGGCGGGACGAGCTTCGGGTATTCCTTCTGGAACTTGGTGATCATCGTCGCGGAGGGGACGATCTTGTTCGGGTTGCCCTGGCCGGTGGCCTGCTTCTCGCCCCACGCGCCGGCGGCCTTGCGCTGATCGGGGGTGCCGTGGCTGTGCTGGCAGTCGCCGATGGAAGCGTTGAGGTAGGTCACTTCCTGCTGGGTGCGGGCGTCCCACGCCTCGCCCTTGGCGTGCGCGACGAAGTAGCCGCCGTACGCGTCGGGACCCATCTCGCCGGACTCGTTGCGCGGGAAGTTGTCGTGGGCGAAGTCGACCTGGTGGCCGTATTCGTGGCCCAGCACGGCTTCCACCGCGACGTCGTCGAAGCCGAGCAGGTTGGTGGTGTCGAGGATGCCGTCACCGAGCATCACGCGCTTGCCGCCGAAGCTGTCGGCGGGCGCGGAGAACGCGTTGAGCGTGAGCAGCGGGTTGCGGCCGCCCTGCAGCACCGGGAGCTCGAAGAGCACCTTGTTGGCGAGCGCGGCCGCGTCCTTCACGCGGGCCGGCGCGAGGCCGAGGCCGAAGGTCTGCGCCATCTTCGCCGGGCTGCCGAGGTCGGTGCCCTTCCAGGCGACGAGCTGCACGTTCCAGCTCTCGATGTCCCAGAACCCGCGCAGCTTCGAGATGGCCGAGGTGGCGCGCGACGTGTACTGCCCGTCGGTGCCGAACACCTGCGGCTGCTTGTCGGTGGCGACGCCCTGCGCGTAGAGCTGGCCGAGCGCGGAAAGCGCGTCGAAGGCCTGCCCCTCGACCGGCGTGAGCTGCGAGGCGAGCTGGTTCGCATACGTGAGCAGCGCGCCCTCGGTGCAGTCCGCGGCCGGCTTCTGCTTCGCGTTGCCCTGCTTCTGGCCGATGTGGTCGATCGGCGAGTCGATCAACGCGTCGACGCCGGCCCGCGCGCTCGCGGGAATGCCGTTGTACAGGTCCACGACGTTCTGGTACAGCTGCGTCACGTCCTGCTCGACCGTCGACGGCGCCGGCTCGGCCGCGAACGCCGGCACGGCCGTGGCCACCGTGAGCGCGCACAGCGTGCCCGCCGCGGCCAGAGTTCTGCTGAGCGTGCGTGGAAGTTTTGGCACAGGTGTTCCCCTCCTGAGAAAAGACCCGGGATCAAGATCGACAAGCAAGATCACCTTAGGACGGACTCAGGCCCCGAAACGGGCGTCACTCGAAGACCCCCGAGATGGCCTACACCATTCGGCGGGTTCGCGTAGCCGAAAGTACTAGGTCTGGACCGGTCGTCAACAACGACCGACGAAAGTTCTGAGCCAGGCAGGGGAAAACAGCGGTTCGGACACAACCTTTTCGCGCCAGGCTCACTGCATTTCGAATGAGTGCAGCAACGCCGGAAAACGCTCGAATGCTTCCCCCAGCCGCGAAGCGAGCTCTTTCAGCAAAGGCAGCCGCGTGGCCACGAACTCGTCCACTGGCAGGTAGCCCGACACCGTCGAGCAACTGACGCCCGCGACCACCGTGCCGCCGAACACCGGGCAGCCCAGAGCGGTGATGCCGACGTCGAGCTCGTCGACGACCACCGCGTAGCCGTCCTGGCGGGCTTGCGCCAGCGAACCACGCAGCGACTCGGCAGAGGTGATCGTGGAGGCCGTCCGGGGGGCGAGCGTGGCGGCGGCGAAAAAGGCATCGACCACAGCCGGACGCTCGTGCGCCAGGATCGCGCGACCGGAAGCGCTGACGTAAGCCGGCACCCGAGCCCCGGGCGTAATCGCGAAGCGCATCAACCGGTCTGTCTGCACGTGGCAGACGTGGAGGATGTCCGTGCCCGCCAGAGCCGTCAAAGAAACGCTGTCGCCGGTTTCGTCGCGGACGCGTTGAAGCAGCGGCTGCGCCAGGCTGCTCAGGTTCATCGCGCGCGTGTAGCCCGCAGAGAGTTCCAGCACGCGCGGAGTGAGGACGAACCGCTTGTCGACCTGCGCGAGGTAGCCGAGCTCCACGAGGGTGAGCAGGAAGCGGCGCGCGGCGGCCGGGCTGAGGCCCGTGGCGGCGGCGACCTGGCTCAGGGACATTTCGGGCTGATCGGGCCCGAACGCCCGCAATACGGTCAATCCCCTGGCCAGCGAGGTGACGAACTGTTCCTTGTCCGCGCTTGACATCGTCGCGCTGCCCTTCCTAATCTCCGTTTGCCGCCTAGCGGAAAAATATTCGCTAGGCGAAACTTTAGCACTGCTCCGGCTCAACGAGGAGGCTCGGCGTGCGAACCAATGAACAATCGGCACACCTGACCAGACGGGCGACCATCGCCGCGACCTTCGGCACCGTGGTCGAGTGGTACGACTTCTTCCTCTACGGCACGGCTTCCGCGTTGATCTTCCCGAGCCTGTTCTTCCCGTCCGCCAGCTCGCTCAACGGTTCGCTGCTGTCGTTCGCCACCTTCGCCACCGGGTTCGTCGCCCGGCCACTCGGCGGGGCGATCTTCGGGCACGTCGGCGACCGCATCGGGCGCAAGAACGCGCTGGTCATCACGCTGCTGGCCATGGGCCTGGCAACGCTGGCCGTCGGCCTGCTGCCCACGTACGGGCAGATCGGCGCGCTGGCCCCGATCCTGCTGGTGGTGCTGCGGATCGTGCAGGGCATCGGCACCGGCGGCGAGTGGGGCGGCGCCGCGCTGCTGACCAAGGAGAACGGCAGCAGCCGGCCCGGGTTCTGGGGCGGGTTCCTGTCCAGCGCGGTGTTCGTGGGGCTGATCTTCGCGTCGGTCGTCTACGTCGTGATCGGCGCGCTGGTGAACAACGAACAGCTGCTGTCGTGGGCCTGGCGCATCCCGTTCCTGCTCAGCGTCATCCTCGTCGGCGTGGGCCTGTGGGTGCGCAAGGGCCTGCCGGAGACGCGTGAGTTCGCCCGCATCAAGCAGGCCGGCGAGCAGGAGCGCGCGCCGCTGGTCAAAGCGTTCAAGCAGCCACGCAACATGCTCGCGATCTTCCTCATGCGGGTCGGCCAGAACGCCACGTTCAACATCGTCTCCGTCTTCATCCTCACCTACGCGACCAAGCAACTCGGCCTCGGCAAATCACAGATCCTGTGGGCGACGGTCATTGGCGCCGCCGTCGCGTGCGTGCTCTGCCCGGTCTACGGCCACCTCGGCGATCGCTTCGGCTTCGGCCGCGTGATGATCGTCAGCCTGCTCTTCCAGGCTGTGTTCGCGTTCCCGTTCTTCCTGCTCGTGGACAGCAAGGGCGTCGCGCCGGTGATCATCGCCGTCACGGTCGGGATCGCCGGTGCCGGAGCGGCGACCGACGCCATCCAGGCCGGCTACTTCGCCGGGCTGTTCAGCACGCGCAGCCGCTACAGCGCCATCTCCGTCGGCCGCGAAGGCGGCACCGTGGTGGGCGGTGGCCTCGCGCCGCTGATCGCCACGGCGTTGCTGGGCTGGCTCCACGGCAGCCCCTGGGCGATCGCCGGCTGGATGACGCTGACGAGCTTGATCGGCATCGGCGGAGTGCTGCTGGTGCGCCCGCACCACGCGGCCGAAGACGTCGTCACCGAGTCCGGCCGCGCCGGTTCGGCCCTGATCTGAACGGAAACCGCGTATGACAACGGGAAACCTTGTGCTCGACGCCGCCGGCAGCACGGTGGGCACGCTCTTCGAAGACCGCGCCCGGACGCACCCCGGCCGCGTCGCGCTGCGGTCCGGCGAGCGGCAGGTGACCTACGGGGAGCTGGCCGAGCGCAGCCGCCGGATCGCCGCGCTGCTGGCGAGCCGGGGCGTGCGGCGCGGCGACCGGGTGGCACTGGTTTCGGAGAACCGCACCGAGTACCTGGAGATCACGCTCGCCGTGGCGCTGCTGGGCGCGATCGTCGCGTGCCCCGGCCTGCGGGCGGGCGCGGACGAACTCGTGGCCTGCCTCGACCTCGTCGAACCCACGGTGCTGGTGACGTCGCCGCGAGCCGACGAGAAGTTCGCCGCACCACTGGGTTCCCGGCCGCGGCTGCTGCTCGGCGAGGCCTTCGAAGCGGAGCTCGCGGCGACGACCCCGTGGGCCGGACCGTCTGCCGCGCGGCCGGAAGACGTCCTGATCATCATCTACACCAGCGGCACCACCGGCGTGCCGAAGGGCGCGGCCATCAGCCACCGCGCCGAGATCGCGCGCAGCTCCGCGACGCGTGCGGAGTACCGGCTCGCGGGTGACGACGCGTTCGTCGCCTGGTCGCCGCTGAGCCACATGGGCGCGTTCGACAACTCGGTGAGCACGCTCATCAGCGGCGGCAAGGTCGTGGTCGTCGACGGTTTCGACGCGGCCGAGCTCGCCCACGTCGTGGCCACCGAACGGCTCGGGTGGCTACTGCTCATGCCCGGCACTGTCCGGCGCTTCGCGGACGTCTTGCGGGACAAGCAGATCACGCCCGCCGGGGTGCGCCTGTGCGGGGTGATGCCGGACCTCATCGGGCCGGACGAGATCGCCGAGATCACCGCGCGGCTCGACGCGCCGTTCGCGAACACCTTCGGCACCACCGAAACCGGGTGCCCGCCGTGTTCGGGCGATGCCCTTGCCGTCGGTGTCGAGCCGCGGTCACTGTCCAAAGTGCAGAGCGGCTACTGCGAAATCCGGCTCGTCGACCCGGACGACCAAGACGTCGCCGACGGCGAACCCGGTGAGATCTGCATGCGCGGGCCCACCGTGTTCAGCGGCTACTGGAACGACCCGGCCACCACCGCGCACGACTTCCGCGGCGGCTGGTTCCACCTCGGCGACGTCTTCGTGCGCAACCCCGACGGCACGCTCGATTTCGTCGACCGCGCGAAGTACCTGATCAAGAGCGGCGGCGAGAACATCTACCCCGCCGAGATCGAGCGCGCCCTGCTGCGCCACCCCGAAGTGCTCGAAGCCGTTGTCGTCCGCCGCGCCGACCCGACGTGGGGTGAGGTGCCGGTCGCGTTCGTGGCGCGCGCCGCCGAGGCGGCCGTGTCCGCCGAAGACCTGATCGAGTTGTGCGGCGAGCGGCTGGCGAAGTACAAACGGCCACGCGAGATCCGGTTCGTGGCGCCGGAGACGTTGCCGCGCAACGCGTCCGGGAAGGTCGTCCGCGGCGAGCTCGAGAAGCAAGCCTGAGCGTCGAAGGAAGGAACACGCATGTTGGGTGATTCACCGGAGTTCCGCTCCGACATCAGCTGGAGCACGTCGAAGAGCATCACGGTGTTCGGCCACGACCTGGTCGACGATCTCGTGGGCAAGGTCGACCTGGGCGACATGGGGTTCCTGGAGCTGACGGGCCGCCTGCCGACGCCGGGTGAGTCCACCGTGTTCAACGCGCTCACCGTCAGCCTGGTCGAACACGGCATGACCCCGAGCGCGATCGCTTCGCGGCTGACGCACTACGGCGCGCCGGATTCCTTGCAGAGCGCCGTCGCGGCCGGGCTGCTCGGACTCGGGACGACGTTCGTCGGGTCCATCGAAGGGGCAGCGCGGTACGTTCAGGAAGCGGACCTCGAAGGCGACCTCGCCGCGGAGGCGGGCGTGATCGTCGAACGGTTCGTCGCCGCGAAGACGCTCATCCCCGGCATCGGCCACCCCATCCACAAGCCGCTCGACCCGCGGGCGGAACGGCTGTTCACGCTGCTCGACGAGGCCGGCCTCACCGGGCCGGAGGTCGCGTTGATCCGGGAGGTCGCGCGCCAGGCGGGAATCGCGCTGGGCAAGGAGCTCCCGGTCAACGTCACCGGCGCGATCGGCGCCATCGCGTCGCGGCTGGGCATCGACTGGCGGGCCGCGCGCGGCATCGGCGTGATGGCGCGGGCCGTCGGCCTCGTCGGCCACGTGCTGGAGGAGATCCGCAGGCCGACCGCGCCCGCCATCTGGCGTGAGGTCGACGAGGCCGCGACCCGCCACCACGAGTGAGCGCCACGGGGCCGGGCTCGGGCCCGGCCCCACGCGCTCAGCTGTCGATCGGTTCCAGCCGACCGAGGATCTCGTCGCGGCGGGACTCGAACTGCTCCGGCAGCTGGAAGCGCTTACCGAGCTCCTGCGGTGACTCGTCGCAGTCCCAGCCGCCCTCGTTGTGCGTCACGGCGAGCTCGAACAGCGCGCCACCCGGCGACCGGACGTAAATCGACTTGAAGTACTTGCGGTCCCGCAGTTCCGACAGGTCCGTGTAGCCGGCGCCCTCGATCTCGAACTTCAGCTCGTCCTGGTTCTTGAGGTTGTCGGCGTTCCACGCGAAGTGGTGGATGGTGCCGGCGCCGTAGATCCACGTGCCGGGACCGTCGGTGCGGTTGACCACGAGCTCGACCGCGCCGCCGAGCCCGGATCGGCCCGCCTCCAGCGCGAACCGGTCGCCCTCGGCCAGGCCTTCCCGCGCGCCGAGGTGGTTGGCGGCGAACTCGACGGCGGTGTCCGGGCCGGTCACGTGCACACCGACGCCGTAAATGCCGTGGATGGCGTACTCCTGCGGCACTCCCCCTCCGGTGAAGCCGCGCCGCGGGTCGTCGTCGACCTCCACGAGTTGGTACTCGATGCCGCACGGGTGGCGGAACAGCACGCGGCGGCGGTCGAACACGGTCGCGTCGTGCACGTCGGCCGCGCGGTCCTTGAGCCGGTCGGCCCAGAAGTTCAGCGAACCCGACGGGACAGCGAGCAGCACCTCGCGCGCCTGGTTGGTGCCGCGACGGCCGTTGATCCCGGCCTGCCCGAAGGGGAACGTGGTGAGCACGGCGCTCGGGTCGCCGTCGGCGTTGCTGTAGTAGAGGTGGTAGATCGGGATCTTGCCGTCGAACAGCACGGTCCGCTTGATCAGGCGGAGGCCGAGGACGTTCACGTGGAAGTCGACGTCCTCCTGCGCGCCGGCCACCGACATCGTGATGTGGTGGCTACCGTTGAGGTACGACATTCAGGCTCTCCTTTTCTGTGGTGTTCACGTTTTCCGGCCACCGGTGCTGCACAGGCCCGGTCAGCCGTTGCACGAGCTCGCCGGTGTCCAGCAGCAGTTCTTCGCGCCACGGCGCGGCGGTGAGCTGGATGCCGATGGGTAGTCCGGCGGGATCGAACCCGCCGCGGACGACGAGGGCGGGTAGTCCGGCGAGGCTTTGCGCGGCGATTCCCGGGAGGATGATGGCGCGGAAGTCGGGCGGGATGGCGTCGATCGGTGGCGGCGCGATGGGGACGGCGGGCGAGAGGACCACGTCGACGCGGGTGAACAGCTCGGCCCAGGTGGCGCGCACGTATGCACGGCCCTCTTGGGCGTCGAGGTAGTCGGCGGGGTCGGCCGCGTCGGCCAGTTCGAGCCTCGCGCGGACGTCGGCGCCGTACTCGTCGGCGCGGTCCGGCCAGAGGCCCTCCCGCAGGTGGCCGCGGCGGCCTTCGGCCAGGATCGTCGTGCCCAGCAACGGGTTCGCGGCGGGGAGCGCACCGGCGTCAAGCTCGACGACGGGCAATCCGGCGTTCGCCAGCAGGTCCGCGATGGTGGTGCACACCTGCGCGGCCTCGGTGGTGGGGTCGGCCGGCAGCAGTCCAACGCGCACCGTCGTGGTGTTCGGTGGCGATGCCGGGCCGATGACCGTCCACAACAGACGGAGGTCCTCGACCGTCCGCGCCATCGGGCCCACGACGTCGGCCGAAGGTGCCAGCGGCCGGACGCCGGTGACCGGGACCGCGCCGAACGTCGGCCGAAGACCTGTCAGCCCGCAGAACGCCGACGGCAGCCGGACCGACCCCGCGGTGTCCGTGCCGAGCGCGAGCGGCGCGTACCCGGCCGCGAGCGCCGCCGCCGAGCCGCCGCTCGAACCACCCGGCGTGCGCGAGGGGTCCCACGGGTTGCGGGTCGGGCCAAAGTGCGGGTTGTCGGTGGTGAGGCCCCACGCGAACTCGTGCGTGGCCGTCTTGCCCAGCACGATCGCCCCGGCGCGGCGAATGGCCGCCACCACCTCGGCGTCGGCGGTGGGCACGTGGTCGGCGAACATCGCTGATCCGTATGTGGTGCGCAGGCCTTCGGTGTCGATCAGGTCCTTGACGAGCACGGGGACGCCTTCGAGCGGCCGCGCGGTGCCGTCGGACCACCGCAGTTCGGCGCCTGCGGCATGGCGTGCCGCGGCCTCGAAGTTCGCCGTGGTCAAGGCGTTCAGGCTCGGTTCCCACTCCGCCGCGCGGCGAGCGAGTGTTTCGACCACCTCCACGGGGGACAGGTGACCGGCACGGAAGGCGGCCAGCAGGGCGGTCGCGGACGAGGGCGGAGGAAGTGCTCCGCCCGGTGTGAGGGGACTCATCCCGTCGGGCATGTACTGCACCGTACAGTCGATCTAGGCTCAGCGCTACGCCCTCTGCGCGCCGCACCCGATGAAGGAGAGCCCGATGAAGATCGCGATCCTCGACGACTACCAGCAGGTCGCGCTGACCTTCGCCGACTGGGACTCCCTCGGCGCAGAAGTGCGGGTCTTCACCCGGCCGTTCACCGGACCGGACGAGGTGGTGGCCGGCCTGGCCGGCTTCGACGTCGTGGTCGCGATGCGCGAGCGGACCCGGTTCCCCGCCGAGGTGCTCGACCGCCTGCCGGACCTGAAACTGCTGGTCAGCACCGGTCTGCGCAACGCCGCCATCGATCTCGCGGCGGCAGAGCGCAACGGCGTGGCCGTGTCCGGCACCGGCTACGACGGGCGTTCGACGGTGGAGCTGACCTGGGCGTTGATCCTCGCCGCCGCGCGCAACCTCCCCGCCGAGTTCCGCTCGACGCGCGAGGGCGGCTGGCAGGTCGGCGTCGGCACGACGCTGCAGGGCAAGACGCTCGGCGTACTCGGGCTCGGCGACGTCGGGTCGGCCGTCGCACGCATCGGCCAGGCGTTCGGCATGAAGATCCTCGCCTGGAGCCGCAGCCTCACGCCGGAGCGCGCCACGGCTCACGGCGCCACGGCCGTGACCAGGGAAGAGCTGCTCGAACGGGCTGACGTCCTGTCGATCCACGTGGTGCTCTCGCGGCAGACGCGCGGCCTCATCGGCGCCGGCGAACTGGCGCGGATGAAGCCGTCCGCGCTGCTGGTGAACACCTCGCGCGGCCCGATCGTCGACGAGGCTGCACTGCTCGACGCGTTGCGCCGCAAGGTGATCGCGGCCGCCGCGCTCGACGTGTTCGACCTCGAGCCGCTGCCCGCCGACCACCCGCTGCGCGGCCTCGACAACGCGATCCTCACGCCGCACATCGGATACGTCGCGAAGGAGCTGTATACGACGTTCTACCGCGACGCCGCGGAGGACATCGCCGCGTTCCAGGCCGGTGAGCCGATCCGGTTGATGGGCTGAGGTCATCCGACGGCCGCCCGGGCCGTCCAGAACTCCGGGAACGGCAGCTCGTCCAGCGTCGGCGACAACCACGTCACGCCGGGTTCGCCGTGGTACGCGGCGCGGTCGCCGAACGTCCGGCGCACGGACATGAGGTGCCGGTACTTCCAGTTCGTGAACTGCTCGGCGACGTCCGCCAGGGCCTCACCCAGCGCGAACAGGTCGCCGCGAGGTTTCTCGTAGACCTCGCGCCAGACCTCGACGACGGCCGCGTCGGGGACATACGGCTCGGCGAAGTCGCGCTGCTCATCCGGCACGGGATGGCCGCGGCGGGCGAGGTAAGCCAGCACGTCGTCGTACAGGCTGGGCTCACTGAGCGCGGCCCGCAGCTGGTGTTGACGGGTGGGCGTGGCGTCGAACGGTGTGAGGTCGTCGCGCGTCTTGAGGCCCAGCAGGAAGACCAGCCGGCGGTACATCCACGACTGCAGGGCGCTGTCCTTGCCGTGGCGTTCGGCGAGGCCGCGCAGCACGGGCAGGAGGTCGGCCGGCGTCAGCCAGGCGAGCGAGTCCCACATCCCGCTCAACGCGCGCAGGTGAGCGGCGGCGCGGCGGAGGGTGGCCAGCGTGCGGGTGAGGTCGTCGGCGCGCAGCTCGACCTGGGCGGTGCGCAGCTCGTGGACGACGAGACCGAAGTACAGCTCCATGACCTGCGCGTTCACCAGGAACGCGGGCTCGGCCGGACTGTCGCTGACCAGGTCCTGGAGGGTGTGCAGCTCCTCGTTGCGGACGTAGGCGGCGTACGGCGTGCGCTCGCCGGGCGCGTCCGGGCCCAGCTCGTTGAGCATCGCGTGTTTCCGTCCGACAGCGCCCATGACCAGCTCCTCGTCCCGGATTTCGCGGATCACCTGCGTATAGTGAATACGGAACCTAGCCGGGACCGGCGGGTATAGTCAAGGATTTGGACTAACAGCGATGTCTCAGGTAGTGCGGTCGCGCAACTACGACCTCGGCAAGCGCGCCGACGACGTGCTGGTTACCCGCACGCGCATCGCCGAGGCCGCGATGCAGCTGCACGGCAGCCTGGGCCCGGCCCGCACCACGATCTCCGCCGTCGCCGAGCTCGCCGGCGTCCGGCGAAACACGCTGTACCGCCACTTCCCCACCGAGGACGAGCTCTTCGCAGCGTGCTCCGAGCACTTCTGGTCGCTGCATCCGCTGCCCGACCCCGCACGGTGGCGCCAGGTCGATGAACCGCAGTGCCGGTTCGAGGAAGCCCTCAGCGCCGTGTACGCGTACTACGGCGAAACAGCCGACATGCTCGCGAACCTGACCCGCGACGCCGGGTTCATGCCGGTCGTCGAGCGCTCACTGGAGGAGTACCGGGCGCTGCTCGAGGACATCGCGCACATCGCGGGTGAAGACCAGCCGGCTCGTGCGACGGCTCGGCACGCGCTGGACTTCAGCACCTGGCGCTCACTGGTGCCGCGCGGCGGGCTGAGCGACGACGTCGCGGTGGAGCTGATGTCCGCGCTCGCGTTCGGCACCGCCGGACGCCGGGGCGTCGTGGCCGAACCGGCGCCGCAGCAGGGCAAGCGCGACGCCGTGGTGCGCGCGGCCTTCGCGGCGTTCGCCGAGCACGGGTTCCGCGTGAGCCTCGACGAGATCGCCGAGCGCGCCGGCGTGTCGAAAGTGACCATCTACAGCCATTTCACGAGCAAGGAAGCCCTGTTCCGCACGGTGATCACCGAGCAGCTCGACGAGGCAGTCGCGGCGGCGCGCAAGCTGTCGTCGGGCGAGTTCGATCTGCGCGCGCTGTGCGAAGCGTGCGTCGACGTGCTGACGTCACCCGCGATGGTCAACCTGCACTCCGTGCTGGAGGCGGAGGCAAAGCGGTTCCCCGACGACACCGCGGCGTGGCTCGGTCGCGTGCCGGCGGAGCTGCGGCGGGTGCTCGAAACCGCGGTGCGCGCGTTGCCGGGCATCCGGATTCCCGACCCGGCCGCGGCGGTGAGCCAGCTGTACGCGCTGTGCGTGCAGCCCGGTTCGCCAGACGTGATCGAGTCCGGGGTGGCGATGTTCCTGAAGTTCTACGAACCGCCGCCGAACACCAAGCCCAGCAAGGCGTAACCGCCGGCGCCGAGGGCCACGAGCGGCAGGGTGGCCGCGGCGGGCCGCCACGAGTGTCGGCTGAGGACGGCGAGCAGCACCGCGGCCACGACCAGCATCGTCACGCCCGCGCCGGGCGAGCCGAGGACCACGAGCCGGTACAGCCCGTCCACCGCGAAGAGCGCGACCAGCAGCGCGAGGCCGACGGCGCCGGGCCGGCTGTCCGGCCGGTGCCGCCACCACGCCGCGCCGAGGCCGAAGACGATCCCCGCGAGCACCGCACCGACCGCCCACACGGCGGCGGTGACCAGTGCACCGGCGGAGTAGAGGCCGTTCACGGCTTGGGCCACGCCGTACCAGACCACGAGCGCCAGCAGCAGCGAACCCACCGCCGCCGCGGCGACCCGCCACGACGGCCGCCCGCCGGCGCAGCCGACGAGGAAGGCGAGCGCGGACCAGGTCGCGATCGAGTTGGTCGTCCAGCCGAACGGCGTCAGCTGTGTCAGGTAAGTGCCGGCGCCCAGCACCACGCCACCGGCCAACGCGAAGATTTTCTGCATCAGCCTTCCAGGAACTCGAGACGGTTGCCCACCGCGTCGAACGTGTGGAACCGGCGCCGTCCGGGGATCTCCGCCGGATCCGCCCACACCACCCGGTGCCCGGCGGCCGCCACCGCCTCCGCCGTGGCGTCCACGTCGACCACGAACGCCGGGTGCGCCTTTCCCGCGGGCCGGAAGTCTTGTTCGACGCCGACGTGCAGCTCCCCGTCCGGCCCGCCGACCCCGGGCACGCGGAACCAGCACCCGCCGCGCCGGGCGAGCAGCGGCGGTTTCGGCAGCTCGGGCCACCCGAGCACCCCGGTGTAGAAGGCGCGCTGCGCGTCCTCCGCCCCGGCCGGGCAGGCCACTTGCACGTGGTGGATCACGGCATCGAGGCTACCCGGCAGCGAAGGCGACGACCATCGGCTTCAGGCCGGGCGTCGCCATGACCACCACGGCCTACGTTGATGCCCAGAACGGCGCGGGCGGCTACGACAGCGGCAATTTCTCCCACTACGCCAGCGACTACGTCTCCGCGCCGGGCTCGTTGTGTCATGTTCGGCGGCTACATCTACAGCCGTGCGAACAGCGGTGGCACCTACGCCTACGTCCACAGCGACTGGGGCTGGTGCGGCTGACCCGCCCGGTTCACTCGAACGGGAAGCCACTCGGGCCGCCTGCCCGGCCATGATCGCCTTATCTTCGGAGCGTGGCCTACCTGCTCACGTCGATCCCGTTCTTCGCCGGCTTCGCGATCAGCTTCCGCTTCGAGCGGCGGCGGCTGCTGAACGGCGTGTTGTTACTGGCCGGACTGTTGTTCCTCGCGATCGGCGTGATCTTCGCGCTGCTGGACATCCCCGCGGTACACGACGTGGTCGACGGCAGCGTGCTGGCGATCGCGTTCTTCCTCGTGGTCGCGGTGCTGCTGCCGGCGTTCCTGGTGCTCAACGGACTGCAGATGGTGCGCCGCGAGGGGCGGCGGCTGGGGAACCTGCTGTCGCTGCTCGCGGGGCTGGCGATGTTCGCCTTCGCGCCCGCGTTGCTGGTGCTGGGGAAGAACGCGGTGCCGCGCGCGGTGGAGGTGGTGATCATCAGTGTGTCCATTGTGCTCGGTTACCTCAGCCTCGCGTTCGCCGCGTTCGTGCTGTGTTCGGTGGGGTACGGGCTGCTGCGGCCGCCGAAGGGCGCGGACTTCATCGTGGTGCACGGGTCGCGGCTGATCCGCGGTGCGGTGCCGCCGCTGCTGGCCAGCCGGCTCGACCGGGGGCGGGCGTTGTACGACGCGGGAGTCGCGCGAGGAGCGGCGCCCACGCTCGTCACGTCCGGCGGTCAAGGTGCCGACGAGACGCAGCCGGAAGCCGAGGCGATGGCCGATTACCTGGTGGCGCAAGGCATTCCGCGCGAGGAGATCGTGCTGGAGGACCGTTCCACGACCACGCGCGAGAACCTGATCTACAGCCGCGAGCTCATGACCGAACGCAAACCCGGCTACCACTGCCTGCTCATCACCAACAACTTCCACGCCTTCCGCACCGCGATGCTGGCGCGACGCCTCAAGGTCAACGGCCAGGTCGTCGGCTCCCACACCGCCTGGTACTACGTGCCGAGCGCCACGATCCGCGAGTTCATCGGCATCCTGCGCGACTACCGGATCCTCAACGGCGTGGTGATCGTGCTCCTCGCGGGGGCATACCCGGTGTCGCTGGCCTTCTGAGCCGCTGGGACACCGGGTCGGCGCCGGGGAATCGGCCGCGATGAATCTGCCGAAGACACTCTCACACCACCGGGGCACCGGTCCGCGCCCGAACACCGGCCGCGTCCTCCCCTGGCGCCACTTCCACCAGCCGCAGGCCGTCCGGGGTGATGTCGAGGACGGCGAGGTCGGTGATGATGCGGTCGACCACGCCGGTACCGGTCAGTGGAAGCGTGCAGCGCGACACCAGCTTCGGCTCGCCGTCCTTCGTGACGTGATCGGTCAGCACGACCACGCGTTTCGTGCCGGCGACCAGGTCCATCGCGCCGCCCATGCCCTTGACCAGCGTGCCGGGGACGCTCCAGTTGGCGAGGTCCCCGTTGGCGGCGACCTGCAACGCACCCAGCAACGCCAGGTCGATGTGGCCGCCACGGATCATGGCGAACGACGTGGCCGAGTCGAAGAAGCTCGCGCCGGGGGCCACGGTGACGGTCTGCTTGCCGGCGTTGATGAGGTCGGCGTCCTCCTCGCCCTCGACCGGGAACGGGCCCAGGCCGAGGATGCCGTTTTCGCTCTGCAGCGTGACGTGGACGCCGTCGGGCACGTGGTTCGCGACCAGCGTCGGGATGCCGATGCCGAGGTTCACGTAGTCGCCGTCGCGTAGTTCGCGGGCGGCGATGGCGGCCATTTCGTCGCGGGTCCAGCTCATGCGCGGGCCACCTCCTTCGGGCGGACGGTGCGTTTCTCGATGGCCTTTTCCCGTTGCCTCGCAAGGACGAGCCGCTGGACGAACACGCCCGGCGTCATCACGCTTTCCGGGTCGACGAAGTCGTCCAGCAGGATCTCCGCTTCGGTGAGGCAGACCCGTCCGCAGGAAGCGACGAGCGGGTTGAAGTTGCGTGCCGCCAAGCGGTATGTGAGGTTGCCGGCGCGGTCGGCCGTGTGGGCGTGGACCAGCGACACGTCGGCGACGATGCCGCGTTCGAGCACGTAGGTCCGGCCGTCGAAGTCCGCGTGGGGCTTGCCGTCGGCCACCGGGGTGCCGACGCCCGTCGGCGTGTAGAACGCGGGAATGCCGGAGCCGCCGGCACGCAGGCGTTCGGCGAGGGTGCCCTGCGGGACGAGCTCCACGTCGAGCTCGCCGTCGAGGAACTGGCGGGCGAAAAGCTTGTTCTCACCGACGTAGGAAGCGACCACTTTGGACACTTGATGGTTCTCGAGCAGGATCCCGAGGCCCTGGCCGTCGACGCCCATGTTGTTGGACACCACGGTCAGGTCGCGCGCACCGGAGTCGCGCACGGCCTCGATGAGGTCCGTCGGGTTGCCGCTCAGGCCGAACCCGCCCACGGCGAGGGTCGCGCCGTCGGTGAGCACGCCGGCGAGTGCTTCGGCGGCGCTGGGGTAGATCGTCGGCAAGGTGTTCCTTCCGTCCACTGAATGATCGGACGGCGTCACTCAAGAGCATGGGTTTGCGCCTGGTCAACGACGTCGCCTGGGCCTCTCACTCGATGGTCGCCGGTCGAGAGCGGCGTTCACTCAGTGAACGCGTGAACGTATGCTGCAGAGCATGAGCAACGCCCCGGACCACCTCGTCGGCCGCGCGGCCGCGGTGCTGCGCGCGCTTTCTCACGGCCAGGGCTCCACGACCACCGAAGTCGCGCGCGCCGCCGGTCTGGCCCGCCCGACCGCGCACCGACTGCTTACCGCGCTGGGCGACGAGGGGTTCGTGGACCGTGACCAGCGCACCGGGCAGTGGCACCTGGGCCCGGAGCTGTACCTGCTCGGCGAGGTCGCCGCCCAGCGCTACGACGTGACCGAGCACGCGCGCGCGAGCGTCCACCGCCTGGCCGAGGCCACGGGCGAGAGCGCGTTCTTCTCCGCCCGCCGGGGCGACGAAACCGTGTGTCTCCTCCGCGAGGACGGCAGCTTCCCGATCCGCTCCTTCGTCCTGTACGAGGGCGCGCGCTTTCCCCTCGGCGTCGTCTCGGCGGGACTCGTCGTGCTGTCCTTCCTGCCCGACCGCGACATCGACGAGTACTTCGGCCGCGTCGACCTGACGCAGAAGTGGGGCGCGGCGCACAGCGCGGACGAGCTCCGCGCCCGCATCGCGCGCACCCGCGAGACGGGCTATTCGCTCAACCCGGGCCTCGTCGTCGAGGGCAGCTGGGGGTTGGCGGCCGCGGTGTTCGGCCGCTCGGGCGCGCCCGCGTGGGCGCTTTCGCTGACGGGCGTGCAGTTCCGCTTCCCGCCGGAGCGGCTCACCGAGCTGGGCGCGCTGCTGCTGCGTGAAGCCCATGCGCTGACCCGGAAACTGTCCTCGGCGTAGGCTCGCCACGAGACTTTCGTCCACAGTGGACCACGGCAAGAGGAGCGCAGCAGTGACCGAGACACCGGCCTTCGCCGAGCGCATGAAAACGATGCTCAACGAGGCGTGCCTCGCCCTGCAGGTGAGCGTCGGGCACCAGACCGGCCTGTTCGACGTGCTGGCCGGCCTGGCCCCGTCGACGAGCGAGCAGATCGCCGGGGCCGCCGCCCTGAACGAGCGTTATGTCCGGGAATGGCTCGCCGCGATGACAGTCAGCGGCATCGTCTCCTACGACCCTGAGACTCGTCGCTACACGCTGCCGGCCGAGCACGCCGCGTCGCTCACCCGCGCCGCGGGCCTGGGCAACCAGGCCTCGATGCTGCAGTACCTCGCGATGATGGGCGAGGTCGAGCAGCAGGTGGTGGCCGCGTTCAAGGACGGCGGCGGCGTGCCGTACTCGGCGTACCCGCGGTTCCAGAAGCTGCAGGGCGAAGAGTCCGCGCGCACCTTCGACGCCGAGCTGCTCACCACCGTCCTGCCGCTCGCGCCCGGCCTGGCAGAGCGGCTGACCCGCGGGATCGCGGTGCTCGACGTCGGCACCGGCCAGGGCCACGCCGTCAACCTACTGGCACGCGCGTTCCCCGCCAGCACCTTCACCGGCGTGGACGTCTCCGAAGCCGGCATCGCCGCCGCGCGGGAAGAAGCACGGGACTGGGGGCTGACGAACGCTTCGTTCGCCGTCTCCGACGCCACCCGTCTCGAAGGCGAGTACGACCTCGTCACCACCTTCGACGTGATCCACGACTCCGCGGCGCCCGACGACGTCCTCGCGGCCATCCACCGCGTGCTGCGCCCCGGCGGCACCTACCTCATGCAGGACACCGCGTGCTCGACGCGGCTCGAGGACAACATCGCGCACCCGCTCGCGCCCGCGTTGTACACGTTCTCCGTCTTCTACTGCATGAGCGTCTCCCTCGCCCAAGGCGGCGTCGGCCTCGGCACGATGTGGGGCGAGCAGGACGCGCTGGCGCGCCTCGCGAAGGCGGGCTTCACCGACGTGACCACCGGCAAGCGTCCCGACGACGTGATGGACCTCTACTACGTCGCGCGCAAACCCGCCTAGCTCTCAGTTCTTGCGCGCGAGCGGCCAGCGGCGGCCGATCGCGACGTGCAGGATCACCGACACGCCGATGGCGTTGAGGGTGACGTGGCCGACCCAGCCGATCGGCGTGCCGCGGTTCCAGTGCAGTTCTTCGGCCAGCGCCAGCAGGGCCACGTGCAGCACCGCGGCGAGGGCCAGCGTCAGGAGCAGGGACACGGTTCGTTCGAGCCATGCGGGCCAGCGCGCCGGCAGGGCGTCTTCGAAGAGCATGCCGACCACGAGCCCCGCGGCCACGAAGTCGCCGGCGAGCGCGGACAACGTCGGGACGGGCAACCATCGCAGCACCACGTAGGTGAGGATGCCGGCGCCAATCGTCGCGACGTTCGCGCAGACGAACCGCACCCACTGCTTGCGCACGTAGTGGAACGGCCAGCCGCGCCACATCACGAACAGCAGCACCTGCCACACGCCGATGAACGTGAGCACCGCGCCGAACACGCCGGGATCGAGCAGCCCCTGGCCGCCGCCCTTGAACGGGGTTCCGCCGAGCAGCAACACGTACAGCAGGATCGAGATCGCCCACGACAGCACCACCGCGCAGATCCCGCCCGGGATGGGCTTGAGCCACAGACGCAGCGGCCAGTGTTCGCTCACCAGCGTCAGTTCGAGCATCACCACGAACGCCGCGCCCGCGAGCGGCATCGTCACGGGGAACGTGCTCAGCTCGAGGTTCTCCGGCGTCGGGTCGAAGATCGCGGCGAACGACAGGTGGCCCACCACGGCCTCGCCGAAGAGCGTGAGCCCGATCCCGGCGACCACGATGAGCGCCGTGTCCGCCCACCCGGCCCAATCCGGCCCGAGCCGCGTGCCCGGCCAGTCCTCCCACCAGAACGCGATCATCGACACCACCGGCAGCGCGAACGTCACGATCGGCGCGAGCACCAGCAACGACGACTCCGCACCCCCGGCCCCGATGGCGATCAGCACCGCGACGACGACCACCGGCAGGAGGCCCGCCACGCCGAGCCCGGGCTGCCGCGCCCAGCGCGAGGTGCCGGGCCCGGTCGGGTCGGTTCGGCAGTGCCGTTCGCGACGGGTGATCGTAGGGTGGGGTGTCGGTTCCGTGGTCGCTGTTTGGTCGGCGCCTTCCGCTCTGCCGCTCACCGTGAGCCGTACCCTCCGTCGGTCACGAGCCCGCACGCCTGTCGCCTTGGCTGCAGTTCCATGCTCGTCCTCCGCGGTACCGCGCTTGTCCTCGACGTTCCAGTCCCAAGAACGCCGCACCGCGAACACCGACGGGCCGCCCACGTGACTCGGGTGCGGCCAGGCTAACCAGCGCCTCAGGTCATCTCAAGAACGCCGCTACCGGCGATGACGTTCGGGCATGAACCGGCCCCCGCGCCAACTCGCGACGGCAATGCCGTCCGGGAGGCGAAACATCACAGCACAGCGAGCCGGTCCAACAACCGCTCCGCCAGGCTGATCTCGGCGCTCAGCGGGTGGTCCTCCGCGAGGTACGGCAGGGTCCCCTCCGCGAGGCGGAAGGCTTCGCGCAGCGGGGTGTTCGGCAGGGCGACCCCGGAGAGGCGCAGGGCGCGCACGGCGGCGAGGAGTTCGCAGGCCAGGACGGTGCGGTAGGCGGCGGTCGCGGCGACCGTGCTGCGGACGGCGTGCGTGGAGAAGCTCGCGTGGTCCTCGAGGCCGCGGGAGATGACCGCGGTGCCGAGTGTCACGGGGGACGAGGCGTGGCGGAGGGTGCCCAGGGCGTCGTGGGCGACGTATTCCAGGATCATGATTCCGGAGCTTCCGGCGGGGCCCTGGGCGAGAAAAGGGGGCAAGCCGCTGAGATCCGGCTCGACCAGGTCGCCGAGGCGGGCGGTGGACAGCTCGGCGACGTGGTGCAGAGCGGCACGCAGGTGGTCGAAAGCCAGCGCGACGTGGGCCGTCGAGAACTGGCCGTGGTGGTAGGCCTGCTGGGTTTCCACGTCGATCAGCGGGTTCTCGGCCGCGGCGTTGATGTCGATGTCCAGGACGCGCTCCACCGAGGCCGCCGCGTCGAGGGCCGGGCCCTGGACCTGGGGGAAAGCGCGCAGGCCGAACGGGTCCTGCAGGCGGCGGCCCTCCACGACCTCGTCGCCTTCGAACAGCAGCCGGCGGAGTTCGGCGGCGCAGAACACGGCGCCGGGATGGGGGCGGGCGGCGTGGACGCGCGCCGAATAGGCCTCGGCAGAGCCGCCGAGAGCGCAGAAGGTCAGAGCCGTCACCACATGCGACGCGGACAGCAAGCGGCGCAGGTCGTGCCAGGCCAGGACGGCCTCGGCGAGAGTGGCGGCGTTGCTGGAGATGAACGCGAGCGCGTCGCCGGGGCTGATCGGCAGCGGGTCGAGGTCGCCGGCGGCCCACGGGAGCTCGCCGGCCAGCGTCAGGGCGACCTCGGCCAACGCGGTCAGGTCGCCGGTGCCGATGGCGCCGCGCGAGTGCACCAGGGGCAGAGCCCCGACCCGCAACGCCGTCTCCAAAGCACGCAGCAGCCGCGGGTGCACGCCGCTGCCGCCGGCCGCCAGCTGGTTGAGCCGGACCGCCATCACGGCGCGCACGACCTCGTCCGCCAGCGGCTCGCCCGTCCCGCCGGCGTGGCTGCGCAGCAAGCGCAACCCGTGGTGGTCAGCCGACTCCGGGTCGACGACCGTGTGCCGGTTCGCGCCGACGCCGGTCGTGCGGCCGTAGACCGCGCGCTTGGCGCCCAGCTCCACCGCCAGCTCGTAGCTCGCCGCGGCGCCGGTCACGGCTTCGGGCGCCAGCTCCGTCCACGCGCTGCGACGAGCCACGCGGACCACGTCGGCACAGCGGAGGCCGGACCCGCTGATCTCGATGCGGCTGGAGTCGGTCATCGCCACCCCTCTTGACAAGTTTTCATTCATTCCTATGGTGACATGAAACTATTCATTCGCTCCGCTGGCAAGGGAGGCCCGGGTTGTCCCGGTCGCTGCACGAGCTGCTCACCGCCCATCGGCTGACCCCGGCGCAGCGGCGCATCGCCAGCTACCTCACCGACCACGCCGCAGAGGCGGCAGCGCTCACCAGCGGCGAGCTCGCGGAGTACGCGCAGGTCAGCCAGCCGTCGGTCACGCGGTTCGTCGCGCTGCTCGGGTTCGACGGCTACGCCGGGTTCCGCCGCTACCTGCGCGAGGCCGCGGCCGAGCCCGAGCCCGAGTGCGGCGGCAACAAGTTCCAGGACGCCATCGACGCCGACCTGCGCAACCTCACCGCCCTGCGCGCGCAGCTGGCCGACGACACCCGCCTCAGAACGATCGCCGCGAACCTCATGGACTCCGTGCCGCTCGTCGTCGCCGGCTACCGCGTCTCGGCCGCGCAGGCCGCGTCGTTCGCCTACCTCGCCACCAAGATCCACCCGGACGTCCGCCTGCTCACGGACCCCGGCAGCGTCTTCGGCGACGCCCTGCGCCACGCCCACCGGTGTGGCGCTCGGACGCTCGTCCTCGTCTCGCTCCCCCGCTACCCCCGGGAGAGCGCCGCGGCCCTCGAGCAGGCTCGCGCACTGGGCCTGCGCACGCTCCTGATCACGGACCGGCCCGTCTCGGCGCTCACTCCGCTCGCCGACGACGTGCTGCACGCGGGCGTCGCCTCCGAGTTCGTGTTCGACTCCCACGCCGCGGTCACCTCCCTGACCGTGGCGCTCGTCGAGGCGATGGCCGACGCGGCCGGCGCCCTGGCCCGGCAACGACTGGAAGGCTTCGAAGACTATGCCGCAGAGCAAGACCTCTTCCTCCCCGAGTAAAGAGGGAGGAGGGTCCGCAGCGTCAAATTCTTCAGGGTTCGACGACGTCCCGCTCAACCGCTTCCACCTCCGCATCACCGCGCTGACCTTCTGCGCCAACTACTCCGACGGCT
Source organism: Amycolatopsis sp. NPDC050768 (assembly GCF_040654155.1). NCBI lineage: Bacteria > Bacillati > Actinomycetota > Actinomycetes > Pseudonocardiales > Pseudonocardiaceae > Amycolatopsis > Amycolatopsis sp. NPDC050768. The sequence continues at coordinate 235,364 of NZ_JBFAHL010000008.1, read as the reverse complement.
ACGAGCTCGGCATCATCAGCATCGCCCTGCCGTTGATCGCGGCGCAGCTCGGATTCGGCACGGTGTGGGAGGGGCTACTCGGCGCGTCGGCGCTGATCGGGATCTTCCTCGGCAGCATCGTCGTCGGCTGGGCGGCGGACAAGATCGGCCGCCAGCGGCTATACACAGTGGACTTCCTGCTGATTGCTGTGGCGTCGGCCGCCGAGTTCTTCGTGACCAGCCCGACGCAGCTGTTCATCCTGAGACTGTTGATCGGCATCGGCATCGGCGCCGACTACGCGCTCGGGCCGACACTCGTCGCGGAGTTCGTGCCCCGCAAGTACCGCGGCGGGCTGCTGGCTTCGCTCACCGTGCTGTGGACGGTCGGTTACGTCGCGGCGTTCTTCCTCGGCAACTACGTCGTGAGCCTCGGCGGCGAGTCGTGGCGCTGGCTGCTCGCGTCGAGCAGCATCCCCGCGATCGCCGTGGTGCTGCTGCGCATCGGCGTGCCGGAGTCGCCGCGGTGGTTGCTGTCGCAGGGCCGCGTCGACCAGGCGCGGGCGGTCGTCGAGCGGCTGCGCGGCGACGTCGAGGCGTTCGAAGACCTGGTGCGCAACCACGTCTCGGCGCGGCGCGTGCGCTACCGCGAGCTGTTCGGCAAGAAGTACTGGCGCAACACGGCGTTCGGCACGATCTTCTACAACGCCCAGGTGGTGCCGTACTTCGCCATCTACACGTTCCTGCCGCTGGTCCTGCTGAAGATGGGCGTCGGCGAGGAGGACACGACCAGCGACGGCCTGCTGAACCTGTTCCTGCTCGCCGGCAGTCTCGGCGGTCTGTGGCTGGTGGCGAAGATGTCGCGGCGCGGGCTCACGATCTGGTCGTTCGTGGTCCTCATCGCGACGATGGCGCCGATGGCGATCTGGCCCGACGCGCCCACCGCGTTGGTCTTCCCGCTGTTCCTGGTCTTCACGTTCACCATGTCCGCCGCCGTGAACCTCGACCAGGTCTACCCGCCGGAGCTGTTCCCCACCGACCTGCGCAGCTCCGGCGTCGGCCTGCTCAACGGCCTCAGCCGCGTCGGCTCGGCCATCGGCACTTTCCTGCTGCCTCTGGCCCTCGACGGCATCGGCTTCTCCCCCACCATGCTGATCCTCACGCTGGTACTTGTGGGCGGCCTGGTCGTCTCGCTGCTGTGGGCGCCGGAGACGAAGAACTCGACGATGGATTGACCCACCGCGGACTGATCTACCGCGCAGCCTCGGCCGCGAGCCGGGGCTGCGCGAGGCCGGTTTTCAACGCCGCGGCCATCGTCGCCACGCGGTGGCCCTGTGCGCGGGCCGCGGCCAGCGCCGGTTCGTCGACCGCGATCGAGCCGTCCTCGCCCGTGCTGTGGCTTGCGCCGTAAGGGTTTCCGCCCGAGTCGTTGGCGTGGCCCTTGAAACCGGGCGGCACGAGCACGCCACCGAAGTGGTAAACGGAGTTGTACAGCGCGAGCAACGTCGTCTCCTGCCCGCCGTGGGCCGAGGCGCTCGAGGTGAACCCGCTGTAGACCTTGTCCACGAGCAGGTCGCGCGCCCACAGCCCGGTCAGCGTGTCGAAGAACTGCTTGAGCTGGCTGGCAACGTTGCCGAACCGCGCGGGCGTGCCGAACACGATCCCGTCGGCCCAGAGCAGATCTTCTTGCGTGGCAACGGGAACGTGCCCGGTCGCGGCCAGGTGCTCACGCCAGTCGCGGTTACGGGCGATCGCGCTCGCCGGCGCGATCTCCTCGACGCGCCGCAGCCGCACCTGGGCCCCCGCCGCCACCGCACCTTCGCGCACGGCCTCCGCCAGCGTGAACACGGTCCCGGTCGCGGAGTAGTAGACGACAGCGATCCTGCAGCACCCTTCGGACATGACCCGCTCCCCTCGCTGTTCCGGCACGCAAGATCGTATCATTAGATACAGTTGACACTTGAAACATTGACCGAAACTAACCAACGCGACGCCCACCTCATCCCGCACGGGCGAGGACTCCCACGCGTGGCCGGTCCACCGTGGGGCGACGGGAAACCGACGAGAGGCACCGCTATGTCTGACTACATCCGGATGCAGGGAACGGACCCGCGGGCGATGGACTCGACGCGGCCGGGCTTCGCCGAACCGCGCGCGGCGAACGGGTGGACCGCGTTCGCAGCCACGATCGCGATGCTCGCCGGCTTCTTCAACATCATCATCGGGCTCGTGGCGCTGTTCAAGAACAACTACTACGTGGCCGCGCCGGGCGGCTACCTCGTGCTGAACCTCACCGGCTGGGGCTGGCTGCACCTCATCGTCGGCGCGCTCGCGGCCGCCGCCGGCGCCGCCCTGTTCAGCGGCGCCGGCTGGGCCAAGGTCGTCGTGGTGGTGCTCGCCGGGTTCAACGCGCTGGCGATGCTCGCGTTCCTCTCGGCCGCCCCGGCGTGGGGGCTGATCGTGATCGTGCTCGACGTCCTCGTGATCTGGGCCGTGATCGCCCACTCCTCGCAACCCGAAACTTCAGTCTGAGAGCTTCCCGGGCAAGACCTCACCCAGCGCGGGTGAGGCCTTTCCCGTGAGCGGGGTGCTGTCGACGTAGTGCATCTCGTACGCGCGTTCGGTGAACTTCCAGCCGTCGGCCGTGCGCCGGTAGCTGTCGTGGTACACGGAGTGGTTGAGGTGTGAGGTGCCGTCGCGCAGCCGCCCGAACTCCACGATGTACGCGCGTCCGGTGGCGGTGTCGCCGTCGAGGCGGATCGAGCCCGGGTGCACGGTCTGCAGGAAGTACTCCCACATCTGCCGCGAGCGCTCGATCCCGTGGCGGATCCCGTCTCTACCGGCGAGCTCGATGCCGGCCTCGGGAATGCGCCAGATGCCGTCCTCGTCGAAGAGCGAGGCGAGGCGGTCGAAGTCGCGCATCATCCCGGCGTCGGTGAACTCCGCGCACAGCGCGCCGAGCTCGACGCGGTCGGCGATGGCCTGGAAGTCGGTCATGGTTCTCCTGTCACATCCTTCGTCCGTGGTCCGTCAACCCTCTGACGGACCACGACGGAGGAACATGACAGTGGACGCAGTTCTGGTGGAGCAGTTCGAAGCGCACCGCGACCACCTTCGTGGGGTCGCCTATCGGATGCTGGGCTCGGTGACCGAGGCCGAGGACGCCGTGCAGGAGGCCTGGCTGCGGCTTTCGCGCGCCGACACGAGCGGCGTGGCGAACCTCGGCGGCTGGCTGACCACGGTCGTCAGCCGCGTGTGCCTCGACGTACTGCGCTCGCGCAAGTCCCGTCGCGAGGAACCGCTGGAGACGCACGTGCCGGACACGATCGTCGCCGCGGCGGACCCGGATCCGGCGGACGAGGCTGTGCTCGCCGATTCCGTCGGGCTCGCGCTGCTCGTGGTGCTGGAGACGCTGTCGCCGGCCGAGCGGCTCGCGTTCGTGCTGCACGACCTGTTCGGTGTGCCCTTCGCGGACATCGCGCCGATCGTCGGCCGCACTCCCGCCACCGCGGCGCAGCTGGCCAGCCGCGCGCGCCGCCGCGTCCGGGGCGCTGCCCTGCCGGACGCCGACGTCGCCGCGCAACGCGAGGTGATCGACGCGTTCCTGGCCGCCTCCCGCTCGGGCGACTTCGACGCGCTGCTCGCGGTCCTCGACCCGGATGTCGTGCTCCGCGCCGACGCCGGCGTCGCCGGTGGCTCGCGGCTCGTTCGCGGTGCCGCCGCGGTGGCCAACCAGGCCGTGCTGTTCGAGCAGCTCGGCGCCGAAAGCCGGCCCGTGCTCGTCAACGGCGCGGCCGGCCTGGTCGCGCTCGTGGACGGCAAGCCGATGTCGGTGTTCTGCCCGACCGTGCGCGCCGGGCGGATCGTCGAGATCAACATCCTCGCCGACCCGGAACGGCTCGCGCAGCTGAACTTGTGACGCGTCAGCCGGCCAGGCTGGCTCCCGGCACCTGCACCTTGAGCGCGCTGCCCGGGTTGAGCAGCAGATCCCGGGTGGCCAGCTCGGCCGCGAGCTCACGCACCGCCACCGCGCGGAACTCCTGGCCGGGCCGCGGTTCGGGCAGGTAACCCTCGGACGTGAAGGCCGGCACGACCTCACCGTTCTCGGACGGCGTCGCGACCACCGGGCGGTCCGGTTCGGTCACCACGTAGACCGTGGCGTCGACCAGTGCCGAGTGGACGCCCGCGTTGTCGCCGGTGCCGGTGACGACCGCCTGCAGCGCGGCCTCGAGCTCGTTGGTGGGCTGGGGAATGCCCAGCGCCAGCGGGCTCGGGCGGTAGTCCGGGTTGGGGACGAACTCACCCGCGATCTCGCCGTGCTCGTCGACCCGGTAGGCGCCGGCGATCGCGGCGCCCGGCACGTTCTCGGCGCCCTCCATCGCGGGGTCCACCACGTAGAGCCAGCTGTCCGGCGACTGCCGCGCACGCTCACGCAGCTCCGCGGGCAGCGGGTCCGGGGCGGTATCCACAACTTTCTCCGATCCGTCGTCAGACTCAGGCTAGCTCGGTGTGCTCAGTCCTTGGGCGGCACGGGCGGAGGCGGCGTGTCCTTGGGCACCGGCCTCGGGACGAAGCCGGGATTCTCCTGGTACTGCAGCTGGGGCACGAGCTTGTGATCGTTCGGATAGATGATGTTCGGGTGCGCGCCCGGCTGCCCGGCGCCGACGTTGTAGTACCCGTCCACCTTGTACGCGCCGGAGATCTGCGAGCCCGGGATGTGGTCAACCGCGGCCCATTCGTTCTGACCGTCCATGGTGGGCACGTGGTCCGGGTGCGAGGGCAGGTGGACCATTTTTCCGGGATCGGTTTCGATCTCGTAGATGTAACCCTCGTGCTTGAAAAACATCGTGTCGTCGGACTTGCCCCAGAACCCGGTCTTGGTCGACTGCGTGATTTCCCCGCCGACCTTCTGCGGCACGAACTGGTATCCGGTCTCGACGTCGCCCGACGTGGACACGTACCCACTCCCGGAACCGTACGACCGGTGCTGGTGCCCGGCGATGTCGTAGTTCGGACCCTTCGGGCCCGCGCCTTGCCTGATCGCGTCGGACGTGAGGCCGTCCTTGAAGATGGTCTCCGGCGGCGCGCCCGAACCGTGGTAGACGTACTTCGGCGTCTTGTCCGGTCCCGGGTTGTGCGAAAAGTCCGGCGCGTCCTGGTGCTTCTTCCCGTCGGCCGCGGAGTTCGACGGACCGGCATCGGCCGAGGTGTCCGCGTCACCCGACTTGTGCGACGGCCCGGGCTCCGGCGACGGCTCGCGCGACGGGTTCGGCGTGCTGCCTGTGTCGCCGACGTGGGCGGGTTCGTCCGTGCTGCCCGCCCGGCTCGACGTGGTGCCGGTGCCGCCTCCCGACTTGCAGCTCGTCGGTGCCAGCCCCAGCGGGTCGGCGATGCGGAGCGGGTTGCTCACGTACGCCGCCGGGTTGGGCGCGGGCGCGAGGCCCAGCGGGTCCTGGCTGACGTAGCGGCCCGAAGCGGGGTCGTAGTAGCGGTAGAGGTTGTAGTGCAGCCCGGTTTCCGCGTCGAGGTACTGCCCAGGGAAACGCAGTGGGGTGGCCGTCGCGCCACCGTTGCCCGGCAGGTCGCGGCCCCACACCGTGGTGCGGCCCGACCAGACCGGCCGGCCCTCGGCGTCGAGCAGCTCGGCGGGCCGTCCGACGGGGTCGGTCACGATGGTGTGGAACAGCCGGACGCCGCCGGTGCTCTCGTGCTGGGCCACCGGGGCGTCGGTGTCCGGGTCGTAGTCCCACGTGCGCACGCGGGTGGTGCCGTCGGCGAGCCGATGCGACTCCTCCACGAGTTTCCCGCCGTCCCACACGAACTCGACCTGTTCGGCGATCTCGCCGCCCGGCCCGAACCGCTGCTTCGCGATGCGCCGGCCGACGGGGTCGTAGCGGTAGCGCCACCGCGTGCCGTCCGGAGTCGTCACGCCCGTCAGGCGGTCCTGACCATCCCAGCCGTAGCTCCACACGAGCTCGCCGACGCGGCGCTGGACGACCCGGCCCTGTGCGTCGTGGCGGTAGGAGATCGCGCCCGCCGAGGTGAGGGTGTTGCCCAGGTAGGCCCGCGGGCCGCTTTCGGGCGCCGCCTGTCCCGCCACGCCGCTGAAGACGATGTTGCCCGCCACGTCGTAGCGGAAGCCCTCACGCCGGTCGGCCGCGATCGCTTCGACGACGCGGCCGGCCGGGTCGAGCCGGAAGTCCGCGGTGCCGGAGAGGCTGTCGGAGGTGCGGACGAGGTGACCGTCGGCCCGGTAGTCGTAGCGCCGGCGCAGGCTCGGGCCCTCCTGCGCGGTGAGCCGCTGCTCGGCGTCGTACGCCTGGGTCAGCACGACCGTGCCGTCCAGCGAACGGCCCGTCTCCTTGCCCGCCGGGTCACGGTCGAAGGCGAGCACGTGTCCCCCGCCGGCGAGGCCGACCGGAGCGCCCCGCTCGCCGAACGACCACGAACTGTCCACTCCGGACGGTGTCCGCCGGGTGACCAGGGTGCCGTCCGGCGCGTAGGAGAACGTGGTGGTGCGGCCGTTGGTCGTCTGGGCGATGACGCGACCCCGGTCGTCGCGTTCGTACTCGATGACCGCGTCGGCGTTCTCCGCGCGGCGGAGCCGCCCGACCGGGTCGTAGGAGTACGTGGTGAGCCCGTGGGGCGCGCGCCGCGCGACGACGTTGCCCAGCGTGTCGTAGGTGAGCTCGGTGAGCTCGCCGAGGCCGTTGAACGCGCGGGCGAGCTGTCCGGCGGCGTCGTACTCGAACCGCAGCGTGCGGCCGTCGAAGTCGCGCTCTTCGGTGACGCGGCCCGCGTGGTCGTAGACGTAGCGCCAGGTCAGGCCGAGCGGGTTGGTCACTGCCAGCAGGCGCAGCTCGGTGTCGTACGCGTACGTCGTGCGCCCGCCGGCCTCGTCGACCTCGGCCACGACCACGTCGAATGGGCCGTACTCGCGCCGCGTGACGGCGCCCGTCTCGCTGACGTGGGCGACGTCGTTGCCTTCGCCGTCGTACGACCACTGCTCGCGTCCGCCGGCGGGGCCGGTGCGCGCGGCCCGCAGGCCCTCGACCGTCCAGTCGAGCCGCACCTGCCCGCCGGGCGTGTCGACGAGCGCCGGCCGGCCGAACAAGTCGGGGACGTAGCCCTTGGTGGTCCGCTCGGCCTCCGCGACCGCGTCGGGCAGCACGGCCGCGCTGCCGACACCCTCGGGACGGAACTCCCCCGCCACGCCGAGGCGCGCCGAGAACGGGTCAAGCGGTTCGTCGTACGTGCGGGTCCAGGTGCGCTCGCCGTCGCGAACGGCGATGGCCGCGACGAGTCCGCCGCGCAACGCGACCTGCACGACGCTGCCGTCGGGCCGGACCACGCGGCTCAGCGCGCCGGCGTCGTCGTACTCGAAGGACGTGGTGCGCCCGAGCTTGTCGCTGCGCATGAGCAGCCGGTCGTAACGGTCCCAAGTGGACTCCGTGGCGTGGCCCGCCGCGTCGACCTCCCGCACGACCTGGTTGGCCTCGTTGAGGTGGTACTCGGTGCGGTGGCCGAGCGAGTCGGAGTAGACGGTGACGAGGCGCTCGCGGTCGTAGGCGAAGGTGCCGTCGCGGAAACCCTTGTCCCCCACCGTCTTCACGCACCGGCCGGCCGCGTCGTAAACGTAGCGGTACCAGGTGCCGGTGCGGTCCTGCCAGCCCGTGACGCGGCCCTGGGTGTCGTAGTCGAACAGCATCGGGCGGCCCGAGGAGTTCACGACCTGGGTGAGCCGGCCGTCGGTGTCGTAGCCGTAGCGGGTGACCAGCACACTCTCACCCGAGGCGGGGTTCACGACCGACATCGCGGTGATCCGGTCGCGGGTCACGGTGAAGGCGACCTCGTACCCGTCGGAGTGGCGGATCCGCGCCGGGCGCCCCGTCCGGTCGTAGTCGACGTCGAAGCGCTGCCCGGCCCCGGCCACCGCCGTGAGCGGCAGCACGCCGGGAGCTTCTCCCACCACCGGGTCGAAGCGGAGACTGGTGCCACGCAACGGTTCTTCCAGCACGTAGCCGCCGTCGAGCCGCCGGGTCAGCGGTAGCCGCGGCCCCTCCACCGGCAGGCCCGTGGCGCCCGGCGCCGGCAGCGGGTACACGAGCACCATGCCGTCGGGCGAGAAGTAGCAGACGTCCTCGTCGTCGACCTCCAGGCGCTGGTCCACTGTGGACGCCCAGGAGCGGCCGAACCATCGCCCGGCGCGGTACGAGGAGACGTGCGTGCGCTCGAGCGAGAGCTCGAGGTCCAGCGGCAGCACCAGATCGGTCTGGTCGAGGATCATCTCGCCCGTGGCGACGTCGACGGGGTCCGACGCACAGAAGCGGCTGTCCTTGTCGACTGAGGTGTCGCGCGGGTTGTCCGGTTTGTTCGACGGCGGAGCGCTCTTGGGCGTGCCGCCCTTCGGGGTGCCGCCACCGCCGGCGCCCGCCGGCACCGGGTCCGGATCGGTCTTGAGCGGGGGCGGGTCGCTCTTCACCGGCGGCGGAGTTCCACCACCACCTCCGGAAGAGCCACCGCCGCCCGAGCTTGATGCGTGGGTGGAGTCGTCGCCACCCTTCGACGCCGGCGGCGGGGTGTAGTCCTTGGCGTCGCCGCTGAAGCCCGAGGCCGACGTGCTGTCGTCGCCGCTGGATTTGCCGGGCGGCGGCGTGTAGTCCTTCGGCGTGCCCTCGTAGCCGGAGCTTTTCGTGGAGTCGTCCGCACCGGACTTGCCCGGGGGTGGGGTGTAGTCCTTCGGCGTGCCCTCGTAGCCGCCGCCCTTGGGCGTGCCGCCACCGTCGCCGCCGGGGGTCTTCACCGGCGGGGCCTTCGGGGTGCCGGAGAGGTCCTTCGTCTTCGGCGGCGGAGTGACCTTGCCGCCCTTGAGGCCCTTGAACGCCTTGCCCGCGTCCTCGAACAGCGTCCCGGCCTTCTTCAGCAACGGCACCAGCGCCTTGAGCGCCTTCACCAGCTTCGTCACGAGGCCGGTGATCTGCGACGCCGTCTTCGCCACCGCGCTCACGACCTGCGGCACCACCCAGGCCAGACCGATGCCCAGGGTGAACACGACCTGCAGCGCCCAGCTGATCATGTGCCCGATCAGCTCGGAAATGATGTCGCGCACCAGCGTGCGGACCGCGGCCACCACCTCGCCCGCGGTCTTCACCCCGGACGAGGCGCCTTCACAGCCCTTCTGCGCCGCCTGCAACGACGTCGCCAGATCCTGCCCCCGCTGCCGGTACGCGTCCGACGCCGAACCGGACCACGACTGCAGATCCGCGTTGATCGCGTCGTTGAGGTCGGAGGCGACGCTGCCCAGCTCCTTGGCGACGTTGCCCCACGTCTCCGACTGCGCCTTGATCTGATCCGCGTTGCCGGTCAACCCGTTGAGCGCGTCCTTGAGCGGACCGACGTGCTCCATCAACCACGACACACCGGCCGCCAGGATCGCGCCGAACGGGTCCATCGCCATCGACAACGCATCCAGCGCCGTCCCGACCGCACCCATCGCCACCGACGCCCAGTCACCCGACTCGATGGCCGTCGACAAGTCATTCGCGGATTCCAGCAGCGAAATACCCGAATACGCCTTGGTGGAGTCTTGCGTCGGCGCGATCAGCGGATTACTCACCGCGTCAAGCTAGCAGCGCCGAACGGGCTGATCGCTTGCGCGATGGGCTATTGACTCGTTGGTGCCCCTTTGATACAGCCTGCCTGGCAGGGAGGGCAGAATGCCCGCAATCGTGAGGCGGTCAGACCGCGTCGGCGCAGGCGACGGCCTTGGGCTCGGGCTGGGCCGAGGGCTCGGTCACCCGCTCGTCGCCGGCCGACTCGTCCGGGACCGTGAGCTCCCACGGCCGGGCAACAACCCACAGGACGACGCCGGCCAGCAGGATGCCGCTGAACATCACGATCCCCATGGCGGCGGCGTTGTTGCCGATCAGGCCCACGACCGGCGACACGGCCGCGCCGATGCCGAACTGCACGGCACCCAGCAGCGAGGCCGCGGTGCCGGCGTTGTCACCGTGGGAGTTGAGGGCGACCGCGGGCGCGTTGGGCAGGATCAGGCCGGCGAAGAACAGCACCGCCCACACGGGCACCGCGACGCCGAACATCCCGCCGAAGCCGGTGAGCGCCGTGACCAGCAGGACCGCCGCGGCCACGACGGCCGCCACGCTCGCGACGACCAGCACCTGAGCCGGCTCGTATCGGTTCATCAGCCGCGCGTTGACCTGCGTCGCGGCGATCAGCCAGATCGCGCTGGCGCCGAAGAGCAGGCCGAACTGCTGCTGGTTGAGACCGAACTCCTGCTGGAACACGAACGAGCCGCCGCTGATGAACGCGAACAGCCCGGCCATCGCGAGGCCGGCCACGATCACCAGGCCGATGAACGAGCGGTCGGTGAGCAGCCCGCGGTACGAGCGGACCGTCGCCTTGAGCTCCCACGGCTGGCGGCGCTGCTTCGGCAGCGTCTCCGGCAGGGCCAGCGCCGCGGCGATCGCACTTGCGAGCCCGATCACGGCGAGCACCACGAACACGCCACGCCACTCGGTCCAGCTCAGCAGGGCACTGCCGAGCGTCGGCGCGAGCACCGGCGACACACCCATCACCAGGATCAGGCGCGACAGCAGCTTCGCCGCGTTGCGGTCGGTGTAGAGGTCACGCACCACGGCCAGCGCCAGCACCGCGCCCGCGGAGGCGCCGAGGCCCTGCAGGATGCGCGCGCCGGTGAGCAGCTCGACGTTCGGCGCCACCAGGCAGAGCAGCGAGGCGGCGACGTGGATCAAGCTGCCGGTGATGAGCGGGATCCGCCGGCCGAACGCGTCGGACAGCGGCCCGACCAGCAGCTGCCCGAGCGCCAGCCCGAGCACGGTGCCGGTCAGCGTGAGCTGGATGGTGGACTCGGACGTGAGCAGGTCCTGCGCGATGGTCGGCAGCGCGGGCAGGTACATGTCGATGGACAGCGGGCCGAGTGCCACGAGGACACCCAGGATCAGCACCAGCTTGAGCTGTCCGCCCCCAGCGGACACTCCTGCGCCGGGTGCGGCTTCCAGCCTGTTCGTCACAGCATCTCCCTCAGTCGGTAGCCACCTCACTCCTACGACGAACGGGGCTCGCCTATTCCGACATCCTTCCCAGATCACACCGCGCCTTTCTCCGCGTGACGCCTCGTGGTTGCACCACTACGACAAGGTAATCCGGGATTCACCCGCCAGAAATGTCCACAATAGACAGTTCGCATACGACAGATCACCCACGCGGGGAGCCTCTGTCGTGGCAAGGTGGCGCGGTGGTGGAATCACTGCCCTCGGGGCCGGGAATGGCGGTGCGTCGGATCGCCGCGGGAGTGCTGGTGCTCGTGGGGCTCCTGGGGCCGTTCGCGGCGTTCGGGTGGAGCACGACACCCGGGCTGGACGCGCTGGCGGTGCTGCGGGGCTTGAGCCCGTACGTGCTGCTGGTGCTGGGCTTCGTGCTCGTATACCACCGGCGCCCGACGGTGTGGCCGGTGGCGCTCGGGTGGTGCGGGCTGCTGCTCGGGTTCGAGCTGCTCTCCGCCGGGGCGATCCAGATGGCCGTCGGCTTCGGCGGGGGCTGGCGAGGGCTCGTCGCGGCGCCGGTCGCCGTGGTCGTGGCGTACGGGTGCGGTCGCCTCGCGCAGCTCGTGCTCAACCGGCCGCTCGGGCGCGACCTGGCCGGCGCCCGCACGGAGGTGGTGGTGCGCCTGACCGACGGCCGACTGCTCGTCCAGCGGGACCGGCTCGTGCACGGCAGCACCGGCAAGCTCGGCAACGCGCGCGCCAACGGTCCCGGCCTGCTCTACAGCGAGCTCGCCTACGCCCAACTCGGCCAGGTCGGCGACCAGACGGTGCTGCGCGTGGCCGGTGAAGGGCGGCAGTGGCTGCTGCACCTGGAGCACGCGAACCCGCAGCAGGTGCTCGACCTCGTCGTCGCCCGGGCCGAGCAGGCGCGGAAGGACCCGAAGCTCGCCGGCCAGAACAACGCCGACCGCGCGGTGGCGGTGCAGCGCCACGGCGAGGCCGTCGCCGACGTCCGCGCCGGCGCCACCGCGATGGCCGGCGGCAGCCCCGGGTTCAAGGCACCGGTGTTCGTGCTCGTGGTCGCCATCGCGTGCCTGACGATCGCGGTGATGTCCTTCTTCCCCGCGCTGCCCGACCTCGTGTTGACCGGCCCCGCGTCGCACACCAACGTCGCGGGCGGGATCGTGTTCGGGCTCGTCGGGCTGATCGCCGCGCGCACCTACCGCCGCTTCCGCCGGGGCCTGCGGTACCTGCGGAACCACTCGGGCGAAGGGCTCGGGCAGCACCTCGAACCGCAGGTCGCGCCGGTGCCGGGATGGGGCGCCCTCGGCCCGGCCGTGATGATGCCGGTCAGTCCGGCGAAGGCACCGGCAGCGGAGCACTGAGCCACGGCGAGCCTGAGCCACGCACCTCGCCGACGCTCAGACCACGCCGGCGGCGGATCAGCGTCCGCAGCGTGCCGCCGTTGAGGTAACCGACGCGGGCGGCCACGGCGTCGACGGTCAAGCCGGTGGTGCGCAGCAGGTGAATCGCGCGCTGCAGCCGGATCTCTGTGATCAACTCGCGCGGCGACATCCCCAGCTCGGCCTGCAGGGTGCGTTGCAGGCTGCGTTCGGTCACGCCGAGCTCGCCCGCCAACGCCGCCACCTGCAACGACTCCCCCAGCCGCGACCGCACGCGGCGTTCGAACGCGGCGGCCAGCGGGTTGCCGCGCGCGAGGATCTCCGTGGCCGCGAAGTCCTGTTGCGTGGTGCGCTTGCCGATGAGCAGGTAGCGGCTCACGAGGTCGGCCAGCGCCGGGCTGGAGGCCGCGACCAGCGACAACGCCAGATCCAGGTGCGCGAGCGCCCCGCCCGCGGTGATCACGTCCTCACCGACGCAGAGCGTGCGCGTCTCGTCGACCTCGACGCGCGGGTAGCGACGGCGCAGCATCGGGCCGAGCCACCAGCTGGTGGTGGCGCGCACACCGTCGAGCACGCCGGCCTCGGCTAGGTAGAACGTGGCCGTGCAGGCCGCGGCCACGCGGACGCCGGCTTCGCGCGCGGCGTTGAGGGCGTGCACCACGGTGCGGCCCGAGGCCCCGCTGACCTCGCGCACGAGCGCTTCGGGCTGCGGGATTTCGACGGCGGGCACCAGCAGCAGGTCGGGACCTTCGGCCAACACGGTTTTCACGGGTTCCGCGGGGATCGTGTACCCGTGGGCCGAGCGGACGGCGCCACCGGCGGACACCGTGCGGATGCCGAACGGACGCGGCGGATCCGGCAGGTCAGAGGCGAGTCAGTTGGCCGTCCGGAGCACTTCCAGCACCGCGGTGAGGCCGAAATCAGCCACGCCATCGACGACGAACACCGCGACGTCCATGTCGGGAACGGTTCCGAACGCGTCGGAACCGACACTTCCGACGTGACCACTGTGGACCTAGCGTTCGAACCAGGCACCGTCCCCGAGGGGGTGGCGGGCCGAACCGGAAGGCGGCCACCATGCCGATCCTCAGCGCCCTGGGCGGCGTCCACCACCTGCGGCTCACCGTGACCGACCTCGACCGCTCGCGCGCCTTCTACACCGAGGTGCTCGGCTTCGGCGTCGCGGCCGAATCGCCGGGCAGCCCGGACGACCCGGCCATCCGGGCCGACCGCGACGCGCTCTACGGCGGAGTCGTGCTCGCCAACGAGAACCTGATCCTCGGCCTGCGTCCGGTGGCCGAGAAGGCCGACCGGTTCGAGTCCGAACGTGTCGGCCTCGACCACCTGAGCTTCCAGCTCGGCTCGATGGCCCGGCTGCGGGAAGCGCAGGAGCGCCTCGACGCCACGGACGTCGTGCATGGCACGATCCGCGAGCTGCCCGCGTTCGGCATCGCGATCCTGTCGGTCAACGATCCCGACGGCATCCACCTGGAGCTCACCGCGGCGCTCGAATAGTCCGCTCAGGACAGTCCGGTGCACGGATGCCGGTACGGACGGTCAGCGGTCGTTGATCTTGGCGGCCGCTGATCATTAGTGTCGGCGCATAAGCCGACCAGAAGAGGAGTTCCCATGAGCGGCCTGCCGGCCACGATGCGAGCGGCGCGGTTCGACGCGGCGTCGAAGAAGCTGAGCGTGGAGACGGTGCCCGTGCCGGCCCCGGGGCGCGGTGAGGTCGTGGTCAAGGTCGCGGCGTGCGGGATCTGCCACTCGGACCTGACCCAGCTCGACGGGCACTTCACCCCGAAACTGCCGGTGATCACGCCTGGACACGAGACGGCCGGAACTGTCGCCGCCGTCGGCGAGGAGGTCGGCTTCTGGTCGCCGGGCGACCGCGTGGTCGTGGCCGCGGGCCGCCCGTGCGGCACGTGCCGCGAATGCCGCCAGGGCGGCGGGATCGACGTGTGCGAAAAGCTCGAGATCATGGCCTTCGACTACGACGGCGCCTGGGCCGAGTACGTGGTCACGCCCGCGACGACGCTGGTCGGCGTGCCGGAGCACGTGCCGCTGGAGCAGGCCGCGGTGCTGGCCGACGCGGTCTCGACCCCGTACGGCGCCGTCGACACGGCCGGGCTGCGCCCCGCGGAGGCCGTGGGGATCTGGGGTCTCGGCGGGCTGGGCACGCACCTGGTGCAGCTCGCGCGCCTCTGCGGCGCGTCGCCGATCGTGGCGCTCGACCCACTGCCGGCGGCCCGCGAACGCGCGCTCGGCCTCGGCGCCGACTTCGCGCTCGACCCGCTCGACGAAGCGACTCCCGACAAGCTCGCCGAGATCACCGGTGGTCACGGGCTCGACGTCGCGTTCGACTGCGTCGGCCGGGGTGCCAGCGTCAAGCAGGCCGACCGCGCGCTCGGCCACCGCGGCCGGCTGGTGCTCGTCGGGATGTCGCCCGACCACCTGGACCTGGGGGCCGAGCTGAACTTCGTGCGGCGGCGCCACACCGTCGTCGGGCACCTCGGTTATCGCATGAAGCACCTGTCCGACCTGGTGGAGCTGGTCGCCCGCGGGCGGCTGGACGTGTCGGGCTCCGTGAGCGCGATCCTGCCGCTGGAGGAGGCCGCCGAAGGGGTGCGGCGCCTGCGCGAACACGAAGGCGACCCGATCCGGATCCTGCTTCGGCCTTGACCCTGACGTCACAGGAGGGTCGAGCATCGAAGGCGTGAACGAATACACCAGCCCCGTCCCGATGCCGGCCCTCGACGCGATCGCGCCGGAGCCCTACCGCGGCATCTACGGCATGCCCATGTTCCCGATGATCCCGACGGCCGACCTCGAGGAGTCCAAGGACTTCTGGTTGCGCGGCCTCGGGTTCATCGACCTTTTCTCCATTCCCGGCCGGCTCACCCACCTGCGGCGGTGGGCGTTCCAGGACGTGCTGCTCGTGCCGGGTGAAGTCACGCCCGGCTCCGCGTTGGCCATCAGCTTCTCGTGCGTCCTCTCCCAGATCGACGAGGTCGCCGCGCGGTGCGAACAGCTGCGGCCGGGCTGCACGAGTGGCCCGGAGGAGAAGCCGTGGAACTCCGTCGAGCTCACGGTGGAGACACCCGAACGGGTGCGGATCGTGCTCACCGCCGCCCGGCCGATCGACCCGGACGGCGCCCAGGCCGACGAACTGCGGGCCGTCGGATTCGACATTCCGCGCGGGTGAGCCACACTGGCCTGATGAGCGAAGGCCTCACTGTCGGCCGGGCAGCGGCGCTCGTCGGGGTCAGCGTGAAGACGCTGCACCACTGGGACGCGATCGGTCTCGTGCGCCCGAGCGAGCGCACGTCTGCGGGGTACCGGGTGTACTCGGGCGACGACATCGCCCGGGTGCACCGGGTCCTCGTCTACCGCGAGCTGGGTTTCCCGCTCGCCGAGATCGGCCGCCTGCTCGACGACCCGGCCGTCGACGCCCGTGCGCATCTTCGGCGCCAGCGCACCGAGCTCGTCGACCGGATTTCCCGTCTGGAGACGATGGTGTCGGCCGTCGATCGCATGCTGGCCGCCGCGAAGACCGGCATTCGGCTCACCCCGGAACAACAGGTGGAGATCTTCGGCTCCGACTGGCGCCCGGAATGGGTCGGTGAAGCCGAAACCCGCTGGGGCGACAGTCCTCAGTGGACCCAGTACACCGAACGCGCCGCCAAGCTGAGCCCCGCCGACTGGCAGGAAGTGGTGGCGCGCGTCGAAAAGCTGAACGCCGACCTGGCGACCGCCCACCAGACCGGCGTCACCCCGGGCTCGGCCGAGGCCAACGATCTGGCCGAACGCCACCGCGCGTCCATGACGACGTACTTCGACTGCCCCCACGCCCGCCACGTCTGCCTCGGCCGGCTCCTGGCGGAGGACGAGGGGTTCGCGGGCTACTACAGCGGGTTCTCGCCGGACCTGGCGCCGTGGCTGCGCGAGGTGATCAACGCGAACGCCGCGGCCCACGGCGTCGACCCGGAGACCGCCACCTGGGACTGACGTTTTCGCCCGGCGAACCCGGAAGTGCTCGCCGGCGGCACAGCGCGACCAGCCCCGCCGGCGAGCGTTCCGGGTTTCGTGCGGCGGCGCCTCACCGCCACCGCACGAAACCCGGACCACCGCGCACCGTCCCCCGACGACGTCGCACGGTGGCCCGGAGCGGGCTTCAGTCGGTCACCAACTCCGACTTGTGCTCCCGCAGCCACTCCTCCAGCGACTTCAGCCGCGGGTTGATGCGGCGCACGCGCTCGAGGTCGCGGGACTCGACGAACGAGTCGGCGGCGTCTGCGTAGAACTGGTACATGTTGCCGACTTCGACCGCACCCGGGTAGCCGGCGGCGCGGGCCTCGTCGTGGGTCTGGGGCCGGTAGACGACCTCCTCGCCCAGCACGTTCGTGAACAGCTCCGCCAGCTGGACGCCCGTGTAGTGCGCGCCGGCGAGGCCGACCGTGCGGCCGATGTACGTCGGGCCCGCCAGGAAGATGCCGTAGGCCGTGCGGCCGATGTCCTCCGACGCGACGAGCGCCATCACGGAGTCGCCCATCGGGTTGGTCAGCGCGAGCTTGCCGTCGGCGCCGCGGTGCACGCCCTGGCCCTGCAGGAGCGACTCGTAGTAGAACGTCGTCTCCAGGAACGTGGTCGGCACGCCGTGCTCGGTGAAGAACCGGTTGCCCTCGCCCTTGGCGTCGAAGTGGGGCACCGTGTACTTCTCGAGCAGCGTCGGCAGCTCGAGGCCCTGGTGTTCGAAGTGCGGGCGGGTGTCCTCCAGCGTGGACCAGACCACGTGCTTCAGACCGGTCTTCTTCGCGGCGCGCGCGGCGATCTCCGCCTGGTCGAGCTCCATCTGCGCCCGCGTGCGCGCCGCTTCCTCCTCGGGGGTGCGCTGGACCCAGAAGTTCGTGACCACGTACGCGCCATACGCGCCTTCGAACGCGCGCAGCACACTCGTCTCGTCGTCGAGATCGGCCGCCACGACCTCCGCCCCGCGCGCCGCCAGCTCCTTCGCCGCCGGGGACTCGACGTCACGGGTCAGCGCACGAAGGCTGAACGGTCCCTGCGGGTCGTCGAGGATCGCACGGGCCAGACCACCGCCCTGCGAACCGGTCGCCCCCACCACGGCAATGATCTTCTTGTCGGTCATCGGGTTCCTGCCTCTCTCGTCGGATGTTTCCCGAACGAGTTCCAGGTTGTCCCTCTTTTCCGGACGGCACCTCGCCACACCGTGGGTACCCACGGCGGGGGACGGCACAGGCTGTCACAGCCAGCCGCGCTCGTCGGCGACCCGCAGCGCTTCCATCCGGTTGCGCGTGCCCGTCTTGGCGATCGCCGCCGACAGGTAGTTGCGCACCGTGCCCTCCGACAGGTACAGCGTGGCCGCCATCTCGGCGACCGAGACCCCTGACCGGGCGGCGATCAGCACGTCGCGCTCGCGCGCAGTGAGCGGCGACTCCCCCGCCGCCAGCGTCGCGACGGCCAGCGCCGGATCCACCACGCGCTCACCGGCGACCACGCGGCGGATCGCGTCGGCCAGCGTCTCGGCCGGAGCGTCCTTCACCACGAACCCGACGGCACCCGCCTCCATCGCGCGCCGCAGGTAGCCCGCGCGCCCGAACGTGGTCAGCATGACCACGCGGCAGCCCGGCGCTTTCTTGGCGAGCACGGCCGCCGCGGCCAGGCCGTCGAGGCCCGGCATCTCGATGTCCAGCAACGCGACGTCCGGCTGCTCCGCCAGCGCCGCGTCCACCACCTGGTCACCGCGGCCGACCGACGCGACGACCGCGAAGTCGTCCTCCAGCTCCAGCAGGGCGCACAACGCCTGGCGCACCAGGGCCTGGTCGTCGGCGAGCAGCAGGCGGATGGTCATGCCGCCGCTCCGTTCTTCGAACGCGGAGCCTGCATCGACACGCACAGCCGCCACCCCCGCGGCTGCGCCGGCCCGGCCTCCATCCGCCCACCCGCCTCGGCGACGCGTGAGCGCAACCCGTCCAGACCGTTGCCCGAAGAAGCCACCGCGCCCACCCCGTCGTCACGCACTTCCACCTCCGAAGCCGAAAGCCGGACGGTGCAGCTCGTCGCACGAGCGTGGCGCGCGACGTTGGTCAGCCCCTCCCGCACGACCCAGCCGAACAGCTCCTGGTGGGCGCCGTCGACCACGTCCGTCGCGGTGGGCAGGTCGGCCGTGACCCCGGACGCGCGCAGCAGCTCCCGGCCGCGCGCCAGCTCCCCGGCCAGCGTCACGTCGCGGCTGCCCGAAACGGCCGCGCGCACGTCGGCGAGT
The DNA here is from genome assembly GCF_040654155.1 of Amycolatopsis sp. NPDC050768. Taxonomy (NCBI): domain Bacteria; kingdom Bacillati; phylum Actinomycetota; class Actinomycetes; order Pseudonocardiales; family Pseudonocardiaceae; genus Amycolatopsis; species Amycolatopsis sp. NPDC050768. The sequence continues at coordinate 216,675 of NZ_JBFAHL010000008.1, read as the reverse complement.
GCCTGCCGGGAGAGGCGTTCGACCTCGCCGATCTCCTCGAACGCGCGTTCCGTGTCCGTCTCCCCGAGGCGGCGGGCGAGATTGCTCTTCACCGTGATCGCGGTGAGCGAGTGGCCGAGCAGGTCGTGAAGGTCGCGGGCGATGCGGGTGCGCTCGGCTTCGGCCGCGAGCCGCTCGACCTCCGCGCGAGCCTCGACCAGCGCCCGGTTGGTACGGACCGCCTCGGAGAAGGCGTAGACCATCAGCGCGGTGAACACGAGTGCGATGGCCTGCGCCCACGCCGGCCCGGAGTGCCACGGCCGCACGGCCGGCGGCACCACGATCGCCGCCAGCCCGGCCCCCAGGAGCACCACCACCGCCACCCTGCCGCGCAGCAGCCGCATCAGAAACGCCACGACGACCGCGGCCAGGAAAAAAGCGTCGGCCTGCGCAAAGGGCAACACGGCGAGGAACAGCACCGCCTGGGCGCCCAGTGACCACCAGAACACCCGCGGGGCCACGCGGTCCGCGGCGATCGCGGCCACCACGTAGCAGCAGCTGAACAACCCCACGAGCACGCAGCCCACCACAGCGGTGGTGCCGCCGCGCGGCACCAGGCCGGCCACGGTCACCGCCGGGTACACGAGCATGCCGGCGTCGAGCACGAACCGGCGCCGCCCGAGCACCCAGCGATCGACGTTGTCGTCCACGTCGGGCACGCTACCGGGATCCTGGTCAGGCCCGCGCGAACAACGAGCGGACGTGCCGCCCGTTGGCGATCAGCACGACACCCAGCAGCAGCAGCGCGCACACGCCTTGCTCGGCTCGCAGCCACACCGGGAACGCGCCGGGCAGCGCCGCGATGACGACCAGCGCCACCAGCATGATCGCGGTGACCAACCGCAGCCGCAGGTAGGCGCGGCGCGAGCCCTTGCTCGTCCGGAGGGTGAAGGACAACGTGAGCAGGGCGCTGGCCACCACGATGACCGTGCGCACCCACACGGCGTCAGTGACCATCGTGGCGTTGTTCCGCAGCAGGACCACCGCTCCGACGGTGAGCACGCTGAGCGTGAGGTAGGCGATGACGAGCGCTCTCGTGGTGCGGAAGGCCGAGAGGCTGCGCGGGTGGTTGAGGCTTTCGTGGGACACGGCGGCGGAGCTGGCGTTCATGACTGTCCTTTCCGGACGGTGTGGAGTTCTCCCCTTGTTCTCCACCCATGCTGGGCGAGTGCGCCGGCCCACAGCAGTGAGCCGGCGCATGAACCGCCCATGACATTTGTCAGAAATCCGACGGCGGCCCCGTTTCCGTCAGCTTGCCCTCGGCGAGCGTGAGCCAGCGGCTGATGCCCAGCTCGGCGAGGAAGCGGTCGTCGTGGCTCACGACCACGAACGCGCCCTGGTATGCGTTGAGCGCGCCGGTGAGCTGCTCCACGCTCGCGAGGTCGAGGTTGTTCGTGGGCTCGTCGAGCAGGAGCAGCTGCGGCGCCGGCTCCGCGCACAGCACGCACACCAGCGTCGCCCGTAGCCGTTCGCCACCCGAGAGCACCCGGACCGGCAGGTGCGCCCGCGGCCCGCGGAACAGGAAGCGCGCGAGCAGGTTCATCAGGTCGGCCTCGGGCAGCTGAGGCGCGGCCGCCCGCAGGTTCTCCGCCACGGTGCGGTCGTCGTCGAGCAGGTCCAGACGCTGCGAGAGGTACGCGACGCGGCCGTCGGCCCTGGTCAGCAGCCCGCTGTCGGGTTCGAGCAGGCCCGCGGCGAGCCGCATCAATGTCGACTTGCCGACTCCGTTGGCGCCGATCAACGCGATCCGTTCCGGCCCGCGGATCGCCAGCGTCGCACCTTCGCCGGCGAACAGCTCCCGCACGTGCAGGCGCTCGCCGTGGAACACCGTGCGCCCGGCGGGCACGGCGGTGTCGGGCAGCTCCAGCACGATCGTGTCGTCTTCGCGCGCGGCGCGGTCGGCCTCGTCGAGCCGGGCTTTGGCGGCGCCGAGCCGTTGCGAGTGCATGTCGTTGGCCTTGCCGGCCGACGATTCCGCGCGGCGCTTGATGTTGCCGAGCGCGATGCGCGGGATGTCGGAGCCGGTGCGGGCGCCGGTGGACGCCCGCCGCGCCGCGCGTTCGCGGGCCTGCTGAAGCTCGCGTTTCTCGCGCTTGACCTCCTGTTCGGCGGTGCGCACGTTCTTCTCCGCGACCTCGCGCGCGGCTTTCTTCGCGGCCTCGTACTCGGTGAAGCTGCCGCCGAACAGCCGCAGCGAACCGTGGTCCAGCTCCGCGATCCGGTCCATGCGGTCGAGCAGGTCGCGGTCGTGGCTGACCAGCAGCAGCGTGCCCTTCCAGTCGCCGAGCACGGTGTGCAGGCGGCGCCGGGAGTCGCGGTCGAGGTTGTTGGTGGGCTCGTCGAGCAGCAGCACGTCGGGCTGTTTCAGCAGCTGCGCGGCCAGGCCGAGCGACACGATCTGGCCGCCGCTGAGCGTGTCGAGCCGGCGGTCGAGCGCGACGTCGCCGAGCCCGAGCCGGTCCAGCTCCGCGCGGGCGCGTTCTTCGATGTCCCAGTCGCTGCCGACTTTCGCGAAGTGCTCCTCGCCCGCGTCACCACCTTCGATGGCCGCGAGCGCGCGCACGATCGGCTCGATCTCCAGCACCTCGGCCACGGTCGGTTCGCCGGCGAGCGGCAACGTCTGCGGCAGGTAGCCGAGCACACCGTCGGTGGTCACCGAACCGGCGAGCGGGTGGAGCTCGCCGGCGATGAGCTTGAGCAGGGTGCTCTTGCCGGCGCCGTTGGGCGCGACGAGACCGGTGCGACCCGGCCCGAGCGTGAAGGACAGGTCTTCGAAGACGGGGGTGCCGTCGGTCCAGGAAAAGGACAGGCCGGAACAGACGACGGAGGACTTGGACATGGCAGGACTCTCAGGGTGGAGCGGGCGTGCGTGAGCCGCCCGGAGAACGACAGGGCAGGGTTTCAGGAAACGACAAGATGCGGTGTCGCTGTGGTTGCAAAAAGCACCGAGCGCACCGCTGTCGTCGCCGGATTCACCCGGAGATGTCGTCCTCAGCCACCATTTCGGTGGTCAACTCCCTGATCCTTCGCGTTCACGATCACCACGACCTTATCAGCCACGCCTGTCCACGCGCCGCTCAAATTCGGTCGCCGGTGCCGCCACCCGTCCGTCGCGAATGGACGGACGGGTGACGAACGCCGAGGTCAGGAGGTCTTCGGCCGGTGGCCGGGCTCCTGGTGGGGGAAGCTCTGCTGCGTGGTCGGGATGGGCGGCAGCTTGAACTGGCTGACCTCGTACTGCGCGAGGTTGTACTGGCCCGTGGTGTCGGGCAGCGTCGGCGCGTGCTTGGTGGCGTCGTGGAAGCGGAACGCCGAGGTGAGGTCGCCCACACTGCGGCGCCGCCAGTCGGTGATGTTCGGCTCGCGCACGCCGGTCACCTGCTCCAGCAGCCGCAGCTGCGACGTGTGGTCGGAGGTCTCCGAGCACACCCAGCCGCCGACGGTCCACGGCGACACGATGATGCACGGCACGCGGAAGCCGAGACCGGTGGGCAGGCCGGCGCCGTCGACGCCGGTCACCGACTTCTTGAACACGAACTCACCCGGGGTGCCGGGCTTCGGGGTCGGCGGCACGACGTGGTCGAACAGGCCGTCGTTCTCGTCGTAGGACAGGATGAACGCCGTCTTGGCCCACACGTCGGGGTTGGCCGCGATGGCGTCGATCTTGCCGGCGACGAAGGTCGCGCCGGCGGCGGGCAGGCCGGCCGGGTGCTCGTCGAAGCCCGAGGGCGGCAGGATCCAGCTCACGGTGGGCAGCTGGTCGTGGGCCGCGTCGTACTCGAACTGGCCGAGCGGCTGCGGGTTCATGCCCTTCTCGAACAGGTCGTCGCCCGGCTTCGCGTTGAAGTACTGGGCGATGTGCGCGAGCGAGGCGAGCCCGGTCGTCCCGCCCGGCGAGTGGTAGATCTTCCAGCTCACGCCGGCCTCGGTGAGGCGCTCGGGGTAGGTCTTGAACGAGTACGCGCCGTTGGGCGCGCTCGTGGTGAGCGAGGGGCCACCGAAGTCGCCCGCGGCGTCGATCGTGCCCGCCATCCACATGTGGCGGTTCGGGCCCGTGGGGCCGAGCACCGAGCAGTGGTAGGAGTCGAGGATCGTGAACGCGTCGGCCAGCGCGTACTGGAACGGGATGTCCTCACGGGTGAAGTAACCCATGGTGTACTGGCCGTTGGTCTCGCCGTCGGCGGCGCGGTGGGCGGGCAGCCACTGGTCGTTCTTGCCACCGTTCCAAGCCGCGTGCTGCACGGCCCACTCGTGGCTCGTCGACGGGATCGCCTGCGCGGCGGTCGACTTCGTGTCCAGGTGGTACGGCAGCAGGTAACCCTTGGGGTTCTTCGCGTCCTTCTGGTAGAAGACCGAGCTGCCGTCCGACTGGCGCGCCGCGTGGGGGTCGCCGAAGCCGCGGACGCCGGACAGCGTGCCGTAGTAGTGATCGAAGCTGCGGTTCTCCTGCATCAGCATGACGACGTGCTTGAGGTCGGAGATCCGGCCGTTCTTCGGCGCGGGCGAAGCGATCGCCTTGCGGACGTTCGCCGGCAACGCCATCGCGGCGGCGGCGAGACCGCCCGCGGCGGCCGCTGAACCCAGGAGGCGTCTGCGCGTGAAACCGTTGCCCTGGTCGGTGTTCTCGGTCATCGAGGTCCTTTCGGGGTGGGAGCCACGGGGAACACTCGTCTGCCGCGGTGAGCCGTTCGCCCAGGAGTTGATGAGCAGTGGCTGAACTTCGGCCGAACTCGCCGTGGCGTAGTGACGTGCGCAACTCGATTTCCGGACGAAGCGGCGGAACCGGACGTAGGATGCGTCCACTGTGGAGTGTCATTTTTCCCGTCAGCGGAACGGCCGGCGGTTGCTAGGGTGCCGGTGTGAATCGCACGATCGCGGTGAACTACCCCGCGCCGATCCCGGTGGGCCACGTCGTCGAGGTGACCGAGTTCGCCGACACTCGCCAGGAGAAGAAGCGCCGCGGGTTCGACATGAGCGAGGCCTTCCGGCACCCGGTGCTGTTCGACCGCACCACCGGGATCCGGTACATGAACCACGTCCACGCGTCCACGGGCGGCAACGGCGGGAACACGTTCACCCCCGTGCTCTACCCGGTGGTCCCCCGATCGGACCTCGCCGTGTCGGCCGTCTGGCTGGGCACCGTGGTGGCGTGCGCGCTCGTGATGAACGAGGGCTTGAACGGGCAACACACCACTTTGGTGCTCGCGCCGGCCTGACGGCTCAGTTCGCCGGGTCGACCGGCACCGGCCAGCGGCTCGCGCCGAGCTCCCGGGTCGGCGTGCGGGGTGAACGCGAGCACGGCCTTGCCCACGGCTCATGTCGGCAAGTGCGCCCGGGGCTGTGATCGCGCGGGCGCACTCGCCGTTGCGCTGGTCCTGGAGGTGAAGCTCCCTTGTGGAGGGTCAGGGCATAGCCGGGGCCTGGCGTGGGCCCATGGCCGCGCCGGCGAGGACCAGGAGGCCGCCGACCAGGAGAAGGATCGGGCCGAGGCCCAGGGAGGAGAAGTTGCCCCAGTAGAGGATGGCGATGCCGGCGGCGTGGAAGATCAGCATGACGGCCGCGCGGCCGCTGAAGACCGTGCGGTACCACCAGAAGCCGGCGCGGGTGAGTTCGCGGCTGCGGATGCCGCTCAGCAGGAACGCCGAGCGTTTGGCCCGGAGTGCGCCGAGTGTCCAGGGCAGCACCGACCCGGCTGTCGCGGCGGTGATGATGAAGGCGAGGAACTGCACGTACGTCGCCGCGAAGCCGGAGGCGGCCGCGTTGTCGCTGGCGGCCTTGACGAGGTCGAGGAAGGACATCGTCACCGACTGGGTGCCGTTGGTGAAGGTGATCCACGAAACACCGAAGAGGGCGACGAGTTCCAGCACCACACCGAGCACCGCCGGGATCGCGCCGAGGCCGGGCAGGGTCAGCGGGCCGGCTGCTGAGCCCGGCTGCGGCGGGAAGCCCTGTGGCGGCTGGGAGAACTGCTGCTGCGGGGCGCCCCACTGGTGCGGCTGGCCGTGCTGCGGGAGGGGTTGCTGGTAACCGGGCTGCGGGTGGCCGGCCTGGCCCGGCTGACCCTGCTGCGGATAGCCCGACGGAGCCGGTTGCCCTTGCTGCTGCGGATATCCCGGCTGACCAGGCTGACCTTGCGGCTGCGCGTAACCCGGTTGTCCCGCCGGCTGCGGGTAACCCGGTTGGGCCTGCTGCTGCGGATAACCCGGCTGCGGCTGGCCCGCCTGGCCGAAACCCTGCTGCGCCTGGCCGGCCTCGGGGAATCCCGGCTGCGACTGACCCTGCTCCGTAAAGCCCGGCTGACCCGGCGCGGGATACCCCGCCGGATACCCCTGCTGACCTTGCGGATAACCCTGCGGTTGCTGACCCCCTGGGTGGCTCATGATCCAGGATCGTAGCCGCCCCCGGGGGATTCCACCGAGTCCTCAGGACAGTGGCTTGTCGAGCACCGCCTTGAGGTTGCTGAACGTGTCGATGGAGTACTTCCCGTGGTAGCGCCCCATCCCGCTCTCGCCGACGCCGCCGAACGGGAGTTCGGGCGCGACGAGGTGCAGCACCGGCATGCCGAACGTCACCGCGCCCGAGGAGGTTTCGGTGAGGATGCGCTGTTTGACCTCTTCGGACCCGGTGAACGCGTACAGCGCCAACGGTTTGTCGCGGCCCGTGATGAATGCGATGGCGTCGTCCAAAGACGACACGGGCAGCACCGGCAGGATCGGCCCGAAGATCTCCTCGCCCATCACGGGTGCGTCCGGCGCGACCTCGGCGAGCACGGTCGGTGCGATGAACTTGGCGTCGCGGTCGGTCTGGCCGCCGGTGACCACGCGGCCACTGGTCAGGAGGTGAGACAGGCGATCGAAGTGCCGGGTGTTCACGATACGCCCGTAGTCGGGGCTCGAAGCCGCGTCGTCGCCGAACTTCGCCTGCAGCGCCTCAGTCAGCAGCGGTTCGAGGCGGGCCGCGGTGTCGCCGATGGCGAGCACGTAGTCGGGCGCGACGCACGTCTGGCCGGCGTTCATGAACTTCGTGTCCACGATCCGCTGCGCCACCACCTGAAGATCGACGTCCGTGTCCACGATCACCGGGCTCTTGCCGCCCAGCTCCAGCGCCACGGGCGTGAGGTGCTTCGCCGCGGCCGTCATCACGATCCGCCCGACGACGCCGTTGCCCGTGTAGAAGATGTGGTCGAAGTGCTGCTCCAGCAGCTCCGTCGTCTCCGGGATGGCGCCCTCCACCACGGCCACGGCCTCGGGGTCGAGGTACGCCGGCACGTGGCGCGCGATGGCGGCCGACACCGTCGGCGAAAGCTCGCTCGGCTTCACGACGGCGGCGTTGCCCGCGGCCAGCACCCCCACCAGCGGCGCCAGGGCGAGGTGCAGCGGGTAGTTCCACGGCCCGATGATCAGCGCGACACCCAGCGGCTCGCGCACCACGCGGCCCTCGGCGGGCAGCAAGCGTTCCGGCAAGCCCGCGGGCTGCGGCGCGAGCCACTCGTCGAGGTGCTCGAGGGTGTCGTCGACCTCGTTGACGATGAACATCAGCTCGGTGCGGCGCGCCTCGGTGGCGTTCTTCGCGAGGTCGGTGTGCAAGGCGGCGAGGAAGTCGTCCTCCTGCTCCAGCAGCATGCGCTTCAACGCGCCGAGCTGCTCGCGCCGCCAGGACAGCGGCTTGGTGCGGCCGGCGGCGAACGACTTGCGCAGGCGGGAAACGAGGTCCGGGATCATGATCACGACAGTAGCCCGGCCGGCCGCGGCAGCCACTCGGCGCGCCCGGACCCGCGCGGCACGAGGATCGTCGAGAACTCACCCGGCGTCTCCGACATCCGCACCTGGTCGGTCACGCCCTGGTAGAGCCCCAGCGGCGTCTCGGCCGTGAACGTCTCCGGGTCGACGTACGCGTGCTGTTCACCGGTGCCCGCGACCGTGCGCGCGTACTCCTTGTCGAACACGCCCAGGCTGATGATCCACAACGCGATGCGCGTCAGCGAGATGTGCACGCGGTAGCTGCCGCCTTCGGTCGCCCGGCGCATCAACGCCGCGCAGATCCCAGTGGTGGCAAGCCAGGGCACGAGGTAGTCGTTGACCACGCCGATGTGCGGCAGCGCGGGCTGGTCCGGCGAGCCCTCCAGCGTCATCATCCCGGCGACGCACCCCGCCGTCTGGTCGAAGCCCACGCGCTGCGCCCACGGCCCACGTTCGCCGTGCAGCGACACGGTGGTGTGGATGATCCCGGGTCGCAGCTGCGCGGCACGCTGGGCGGACAACCCGAGCCCGGCGACGAGACCCGGCCGGCGGTTGGCGTAGAACACATCCGCGCCCCGCACCAGCTCGTGGACCTTCGCCAGCGCCGTCTTGTCCCGCAGGTAGTCCACTGTGGCCGATCGGACGCCGACGTTCGCCGTCGAGTACGTCACCGGGTTTTCCCACTCGGTCGGGCGCCAGAGGTTCAGCGCGTCGGCTCCGTGCTGCGCCAGCGCACGGCCGATGGCGGCGCCGGCGATCACGTGTCCCATCCCGAGCGCGCGAACGCCGTCGAGCGGCTGGCGAGCACCCTCGGGCAGCGGCTCCGGATCGGAATCGCCGATCTTCTCGATCTCGATGAGCGGCAGGCCGGCCAGCACGTCGCGGTATTGGCTGGTCTCGAGGAACTCCTCCGTGCTGCGCACCATCGGCATCACGAGCCCCGCGTCGGCGCCGGCCTCCTCCAGGTCGAGCGCGCTCCAGCGGGCGACGGCGTTGGCCACGGCGGTCTCGTCGTCGTAGGTGCGAAGAAGCTTGAGCGCGGCGGACTTCAGCTTGGGGTAGATGTTGAGCGGCATCACCCAGCGGCCGTCGCCGGCGCGGTAGAACTTGAGCGTGAACGGGCTGCCCGGGTCGGCCGTGTTGGTGGGCGGCAGGCCGTTGATCAGCTCCCACTTCTTGTCGTAGAACGGGCACAGCCGGTGCGGCGCCGTGCGCACGTCCATGCTGATGTCCTGCCCCGGCCCACCGCGGTGGCGCCACAACGCGGACAGCGCCACGGACTTGGCGACGAGCCCGATCGCCGGCGCCGCGCCCAGCCGCACCGCGCTCGGCACGATCGGGTCTGCACCGAGGAACTCGACAGAGCCACCACAGTCCTTTTCGGACAAGCCAGCGTCGGCGAGCACTTCGGCCAGCGCGGCGTGGATGTCGAACCGGTCGTCCGCTTCGAAACGAATGGGGTTGGCGAGCGCTTCGCGGATCCGGTCGGTGACGGTCATCGCTGCTCCTGTCCCGGTGTGGTCCCCAGCGCCCTCATCACGGCGATCTGCTTCTCGTCGCGAGCCTTGGCCAGCTCGTCGATCGTGCCGCCGAAGTCCTCCGACTGGGCACTCAGCAGCGCGACGGTCGGTTCGTCGAGGTCCGGCGTACCCAGCTGGCCCCAGCGTTTCCGCAGGCCCGGGCCCAGGTGTTCGAGGAAGTGCGGCAGCCCGCCGGCCCCGCCCCCGAGGTGGAAGCTCAGGAACGGCCCGCTCACCGCCCACCGCTGCCCGAGCGAGGACGTGACCACTTCGTCAAGCTGCTGCTCTGTCACCACACCCTCGGCGACGAGGTGCACGCACTCGCGGAAGATCGCGGCCTGCAGCCGGTTCGCGACGAACCCGGGCACCTCCTTCGCCAGCACAATCGGCTTCTTGCCCAGGCTTTCGTAGAACGCGACGGCCCGCGCCACGTTCTCCGCCGACGTCTTCTCCCCCGCCACGACCTCCACCAGCGGAATCAGGTGCGGCGGGTTGAACGGGTGCCCCACCACAAGCCGTTCCGGCTGCTTCATAGCCGTGGCGATGTCGGTCGCGGGAATGCCCGACGTGGATGTGAGCAGCAACGCGTGCGCCGGAGCGTGGGCCTCGATGGTGCTGAAGATCCGATGCTTCAGGTCGAGCCGTTCGGGGCCGTTCTCCTGCACCACGTCCGCCTCGGCAACGGCCGTCGCCAGGTCCGGCTCGAAGCTCACCGCCAAGTCACGACCGGGCAAGCCGAGCTCCCGCAACGCCGGCTCCAGCTCCGCCAGCCCGGCGCGCACGGTGTCCTCGATGCCCGGCGCCGGGTCGCTGACCGTCACGTCGAGGCCGCGCGAGGCCATCAGCCCGGCCCACGACACGCCGATGACGCCGCCGCCGACGATGGTCGCCTTCATGGTTTCCCCTCAAGCCAGGTAGTCGTGCACGACCGCGAGCCGGCCGAGTGTGAGGTCGGTCAGAAGGTGGCGAGCCGACACGATCTCCAGCACCGGCAGGTCGGCCAGCGGCGCCAGCGCGTGGGCCACGAGGTGCAGCCGCGCCGGGCCGGTCCACGCGCCCTTGATCGTGACGTCGCTGATCCGGCTGCGCGCGAGCTCGCAGATGCGCGGACGGCCGTCGTAGCCGGGCACGATCTTGAGCATGAACGTCGGCGCGGTCAGCTCTGCCCGAGCCTGGGCTTCGTCGAGCGCGCGGTGCTTGTAGCCCATCGTGGCCAGCGCGACCTGGATCGAGCCGTAGTCGAGCGTGCCCACGAGCGTGTCGGAATCCGTGTACAGCCTGGGTTTGCCGAGCTTCTTCGGGTACGCGGCGACCTCGCGGCCGCTCGCGATGGCGGGCAGGCTGTCCACGTACATGCCCAGGGTGAACTCACCGACCTCGTCGCCGTGGCGCACCATCGCGACCTGGCCGGACTCCGTGTAGTCGCCGAGGCCGGTCACGTCGGGCATTCGCATCACCTCGAACCGCACCAGCGGCTCGTCCACGACCAGTGGTTCCGGGACGAGCGCCCGCAGCGCCGCGGGATCCGTCCGGTAGGTGATGTTCAGGTATTCGCGGTCGGTGAACCGGTAGGGCCCGCGCGGGAACGCCGGCGCGGCCAGGGGCGTGGTGAGCTGGGCGAGGACCTCGTCCTCACGCATGAGCGACTTCCCGCAAGATCACGAACCGCAATCTACCTGCGACTTTCCGCTGCCGCATCTCGGTGACGAGGCATGATGGCGCCATGGCCAGGCCATCCTTCGACTACGACGCCGAGCTGCGCCGCTATCAGCCGTGGCTGCGCGAGGCCGTCGCCGTGGGTCCCGGCGACACCGTGCTCGACATCGGGTGCGGTGCCGGGACGACGACGTGTGAAGCCGCGCGCCTCGCGGTCCGCGGAAGTGCGCTCGGCGTGGACGTTTCCCCGGCTCGGCTGGAGCCGGCGCGCCGCCTGGCCACTGCCGGGAACGTCACCAATGTGGAGTTTGAGCAGGCCGATGCGCAGACGTACCCGTTCCCGCCCGAGCAGTTCAGCCTCGCCTTCAGCCGCTTCGGCACGATGTTCTTCACCGACCCGGTCGCGGCGTTCACCAACGTCGGACGCGCGATGCGGCCGGGCGCGCGGCTGGTGCAGCTCGTGTGGCAGACCGGGGACCGCCAGGAGTGGGTGTCCGAAATCGGCCGCGCCGTCGGAAACCCCCCGGTGCCGGACGACAGCCCGTTTTCGCTCGGCGACCCCGCGGTGGTCAGCGAGGTGCTGACCACGGCGGGGTTCACCGACCTCCGCCTCACCGACGTGTCCGAACCCCTGTGGTACGGGCCGGATCCCGCCACCGCCGTTTCCGCGGTACTGCCCTTACGCCTGGTCGGTGACGTGCTCGCTCAGCTCGGCGACGACGAGATCGAGCGGGCACTCGGCCGGCTGCGCGAGGTCATGGCCACCCACCAGCGTGCCGACGGTGTGTGGTTGGACTCCCGCGCGTGGCTCGTCACGGCGTGCCGAGGTGCCGGGTGAAGAAGCGGACCGCGCTGGCGGCCTCGAACCGCGGGAGCTGCTTGTGCTTGCCCGCGTTGGCGTGCAACGTCTTCTCCGGCGAGGCGAAGGCATCGAACAGCGCGAGCGCGCCTTCCCGGGGAATGTGCTCGTCGTCCCACTGCATGGCGAACTCGATCGGGATGGTGATCTGCTTCGCCAGGTCGACCAGCGTCGAAGGCCAGAACTGACCCAGGGCCGCGGCCGTGATGCGGGGTTCGACCGCGATCAGCGGCACGCCGATCGCGGTGCCCATGTTGATCCCCCAGTAGCCGACCGGGCCGTGGATCTCCGGCAGTGCCTGCAGGGCGTCGAGTGCCGCCTGCCATTCGGGCACCGCGCGAGCGGCGATGTCGCCGTTGTAGCGCTCGACGATCGGGCCGACGGGCTCGCCCGTCGCCATCGCCTGCTGCATCACGGCGACCTCGCGTTCGTCGGCTTCCGTACGAGGTCGATCGCCGTGACCGGGCGCGTCGAGCACGGCGACGGAGAACCCGGCGGCGATGAGCAGCCCGCCCCGGCCGGTCATGGCCGGGTGCTTCTTGTGATTGCCACCGCCGTGCCCGAGGAGCACGAGCGGGCCGGGGCCCGCCGTGGGGGTCCAGAGAACGCCGGGGACATCGCCGACGGTGAACTCGCGTTCGACGAGACCGTCCGCCGAGGTTTCGGAAGTGAAGTACATGGCATGCCGCCTTTCGGAAGTGCTCATGGCGCTCCCGGCGACACCTACCGCCCGACCACGAAACTGAGGGGGAGCACCCACATCGATCCACAGAACATGGGTCCCACCTCCTCGAGCCGAATCGCGGTCGGAGGCAAGCTACCGGCCCCGGCGTCCGCTGGGCAAGTCGTTTTCGCGCTACAGGCCGGCGAGCCCGTCCGGCGTGCCGACGCCCGTCGGGGCGTCGTAGCCCGCGGTGGCGACGCAGAGGTAGTCACCGCCGCACTTGGCCCCGCCCGAGACCTGGTCGTTGGAGCCGTCGGTGACATCGAAGAAGTGCCCCGCACCGGCGTACACGGTGGCGGCCGTCGTGGTGCCCGCGTGCCCGGCCCGCGCGATCAGACCGGCGACGAACGGTGCCGAGGCGCTCGTGCCGTTCGCCGTCGCCCAGCCACCCGCATCGGTGAAGTAGATCGACAACTGCTCGGCGACCGCCGAGACATCGGCGACCGTCCGGTTGCGACAGTGCGGATCCCGCTGCCATGCCGGTTTCGCGACGTACGCCGAGCAGCCGCTGCCTCCGGAGAGCCACGCCGACTCCGCGAAGGCGCGGTCGGACGAATCGCGGCTCAGCGTCGTGCCACCGACGGCCACCGCGTCCGGCAGCACCGCCGGATAGCTGGCGGCGGTGAACCCGTCGTCACCCGAGGACACGACGGTGGTCACGCCGGGGTGCTGGTAGCTGCTCGCGTAGGAAAGCGAGTACCCGTTCTCCCGCCCGCCGTAGCTGTTGGTCACGATCTTCGCACCCAGTCGCACGGCGGTATCCTCCGTGGCGGCCAGATCCGGGAACAGCGGACTGTCGCCCTCCACCACGAGGATCCGGCACGACGGGCACGCCGCCGAAACCATCGACACGTCCAGTGTGGACTCCAGATTCCAACCAAAGCTCTGGCCGGGCAAGGGCGCCGCGTCGCCGCGCTGGTTCACCTTGTGGAAGCAGCCGGTGTCCGAAGTGCACAGTGGCAGCCCGTATTGGGCGCGGTAGGTGTTGAGGTCCTGCTCGAGGGTCGGCGAGTCGTAGGCGATGGAGATCGCCACGAGGTCACCTGGCCCCGGTTCGGCGGGCAGGCGGTAGGCGGCGGCGAGGTCGGTCGCACCCCAGCCGTCCGGGGCAACGGCCGTGGCGTAGCTGGTGAGGCAGCGCGCCATGGTCGGCCCGACGGCTCCGCAAGCCGCTCGGGGAGCGGTCGCGGCACCCGCCGTGCCGGTGACGGCGGTGAACGCCGCCCCGACGATCACCGCGGCAGTGAAGACTTTACTGAACACAGTGGACACTCCCCTCAGAAGTTCACGCGGTAGGCGGCGGTGATCGTCTCGGCGACGGTGCTGCCACCGGCGTCGGCGGCGGTGACACGCAGGGCCACGGCCATTCCCCGGAAATCGTCGGGGACCACGGAGTAGGCCGCGTGGAACGTGCCGTCCGCGCCCGGCGTGACGGTGGCGTCCTGCCACGTCGCCCCGCCGTCGGTGGAGAACTGCACCGTCGCCGCGGAGACCGCACTCACAGCGGACGTCTGCACGTGGGCGAAGGTGACGTCGAGCGACTGCGGACCGGAGGCCGTGGAACCGTCGAGGCCGAGGCCGCCGATGTCGTAGCCCGGCATGAGCAGGGGTTCTGCCTGGCACAACGCGCCGGGGTCGGCCCCGCGCACCACTGAGCATTGCAGCGGCGCCGGCAGGGCAGCGCCCTCGACGTGCTGCGAGCGCCACGTCCACTCGGTGTGGGCCGCGGTCGACAAGGAGAACATCGGCCCGCTGCGCGCGGCGTCCACGGTGAGCCCGAGCGTCGCCGGCTCGGGGCTCACAGCCTGCGTGAACTGGACGTCGTCACCCGGCACGCCCTGCGCCACGATCGTGCCGTCCTGCGTCAGCGTGTAGTGACCGGACACGGTGTCGTTCGGCCCACCGCGCAATCCGCCGCTGTGACCGGGCTGGTTGTCGGACAACGGGATGAGGCTGATCGAAACGTCGTCGCCGGCGCGCACCGCACCCGGAGCCACGTGGGTGGAGCCCTTGATCGGCGTCCCGACCGCGACGGCCTCGGCGGTGTGCAGCGGGAACTTGCCGTAGCCCTCCGTCGCGGTCTGGCCGCCGCGGTAGACCTCGCCGGTCATGAACTGACCGCCGACCCAGCTGCCGGGCTGGCTCACGAACTTGGCCGTCCCGCCGAACCACAGCAGGTCGGGAGCGGCGGAAACGTACTCGATCTGGTGCCGCGGCAGGTCGATCGGCACGCCGGGCCGGCCGCCGCCGTCCTCGAAAGCGAACAGGCCGCTGCGCTGCACGCGGCCGATCGACTCCTGTTCGGCGTAGTAGGAGGTGTCGAGCGTGGCGAGGTCGGCGCTGGTCACGGTGTAGCGCTGCTTCGGGATGGAGCCGATGCTCGCCTTCTGCAGCCAGTACTCGTACGGCGTGCCGGAGCTGGGCGGCGACACGAGCCGCGCGTAGGGGTAGGTCTGCAGCGCACCGGTCTGCACGGGCTTCGCCACCGGCGAGATCCACAGGGGCACGCCAGGCCCGGCGTCGTAGTCGAGGCTGAAGGCGGGGCCGGTCTTCGCGGCGCGGCGGACGAGGAAGCCGTTGTCGTCGAGCAGCGCCGGGCGCGGCGTGACCCAGGTGACCTTGCTCGACGCCTTCGCGGCGTCCATGCGCACGGTCTTGTCGCCCTTCACGGCGAACTCGGGGTCCACCACCTCACGCACCCCGGAGACCGTGCCGTCGGCCGCGGTGGTGAAGAAAACACTGATGGCGCTGTAGTTCCCGGCCGGCACGCTGTATTTGGCGGTGCCGTCGTAGAAGTAGTTGACCGATTCGTTGCTGTCGAGCAAGGTCGAGTCGTCGGTGTTCGTGAGGAACGCGACCCCGGTGTCGGACGGCGTGCCATCCGCCTCGTTCGCCGCGAACGTCAGGGTGTTCAGCACTGTGCGCGGCTGTTTCTTCGCCGGCGCCGAAGTGCCGTAGGTCGCGCCGCCGGCGAACAGGCCACGACCGCCGAAAGTGCCGCGGGCGCGGTCCGCTGTGTACTGCTTCGCCAGCTGCGCGCCGAAGTTCTGCGCGGCCGCGCGGTCGAACGTGCGCGTCGGCGTGGTCACGTGGTCGCTCGCGGCTTTGTCGACGTCGAACAGACCGAGGTCCAAGCCGTTGCCCAGGTAAGGCACCGCGGTGGCGGGGATCTCGTAGTTGCGCCCGCCGAGGCCGAGGTGCACCAACGATCTAGCCGGGCCCTTGGCTGCGGCCGGGGCCACGTCGTACGTCTCGCGCCCGCCGCCGACGTCGTGCACTGTGACGACATCGCCCGTGATGAGCAACGCCGTTCTGTCGTGCGGCTGATCTGCTTGCTGTTGTGCCACTTGCGGCGCTGCGGCCGCGACCCCTGCCCCTGTCGCGACGAGCGCCACGACCCCCAGCACGGTCAAAGGTTTACGCACACACACCTCCAGTAGGGAACGGATCACCCGCTACCTACGTGAAGGATCCGGCGGAGGTTCCACCGCCGTTCCGAATTGCTCCGTTCGGCCCAACGATCAGGTCACCGCGTAGTCCGACGCGCGGAAGCGCCGGGTCCGCCGCCAGAACTCCACGGTCCCCGCCGGCCACAGCACGGTGTTGCGGCCGGACTTCGGGTCCTGGTACCAGCTGCGGCACCCGCCCGTCTGCCAGACGGTGGCGGCCATCCGCGAGTCGAGCCAGTCGTTGAACGCGTCCTGCACCTCGGCTCGCACCTCGAACGCCTTGGCGCGGCGCAGCCGGCGCAGCGCGGCGACCACATAGGACGCTTGCGCCTCGATCATGAACACCTGGGAGTTGTGGCCCAGCCCCGTGTTCGGGCCGACCATGAGGAACAGGTTGGGGAACCCGGCGACGGTCGTGCCGAGGTAGGCCTCGTTGCCCTTGCTCCACGCGTCGGCGAGCGTGCGGCCGTCGCGGCCTTCGACCTCGAACCGGATAGTCTGCTGCGTGTCGAACCCCGTGCCGTAGATGATCACGTCGGCGGGCACCGCCACACCGTCGGCGCCGACCACCGCGTCCGGCCGCACGGACGCGACCCCGCCGGAGCGGACGTCGACGTGCGGCTTCGTCAGCGCCGGGTACCACGTGCTGGAGATGAGCAGCCGTTTGCAGCCGATGGTGTAGTCGGGTGTGAGCCGCGCGCGCAGGTCCTCGTCGGGCACCTGCTTGCGCAGCAAGCGCTTCGCGAGGCCGGCCGTCTGCTCCATCGCGGCCGGGTCGGCGACGAACCCGACCGCGCGGCGTTCGTGGATCCAGTACAGCCGGTCGCGCACGTACCAGCGGAACGGCGGGAACCAGCGCGCCCAGAACTTGTGCCGGGCGTCGAAGGCGCGGTCGGCCTTCGGCACGATCCACGGCGGCGTCCGCTGGAAAACCGTGAGCGCGGCAACCTGGTCGACGATCGCCGGCACGAACTGGATCGCGCTCGCTCCCGTGCCGATCACCGCCACGCGCTTGCCCGTCAGGTCCACGTCGTGGCGCCACTGCGCGGAGTGGAACACCGCGCCGCGGAAAGACTCCACGCCCGGCAGTTCCGGGTACGCCGGGTGGTGCAGCGGACCGACGGCCGACACGACGAACCGCGCGCGGTAGGTCTCCCCCGTCGCCGTGGTCACGTCCCACCGCCCGGCGGCCTCGTCCCACGCGGCGCGCGTGACGCGTTGCCCGAAGCGCAGCCGGTCGAGCAGCCCGCGCCGGCGCGCGACGTCGTGCAGGTACTCCAGGATCTCCGGCTGACCGGCGAACAACCGGCTCCAGTCGGGTTTCTGCGCGAACGAGTACGAGTACAGCGGCGACGGGATGTCGCAGCCACAGCCGGGATAGGTGTTGTCGCGCCAGGTGCCGCCGAGGTCGTCGGCCGCTTCGAGGACGCGGAACGAGCGGAACCCGGCCTTGTCCAGCCGCGCCGCGATGCCGAGGCCGCTGAAGCCCGCGCCGATCACGACGACGTCGACGGATTCAGCCGGCATCCGAGAGCTCCCGCTTGAGGACCTTGCCGGACGGGTTGCGCGGCAGCTCGGTGACGAACCGCCACTCCACGGGCACCTTGAAGTCGGCCAGCAGCTTCACCGCGTGCTCGCGCAGGCTTTCCTCGCTCGGCGTCCGCCCGGGCCGCGGCACGACCACTGCCCGCACGCGCTCGTCGAAGATCGGGTCGGGCACACCGACCACGGCGACCTCGGCCACGTCGGGGTGCTGCGCGAGCGCACTCTCCACCTCGAGGCTGTAGATGTTCTCGCCGCCGCGGATGATCATGTCCTTGAGCCGGTCGAGCACGCGGACGAACCCGTCGCCGTCGATCGAGCCGACGTCACCCGTGTGCAGCCAACCGTCCACAAAGGTCGACGCGGTGGCCTCCGGGTTGCCCCAGTACCCGGCGGCCACCACGGGTCCGCGCACGCACAGCTCGCCGACGGTGTCGCGCAGGTCGCGCGGCGGCTCGCCCGGCAGGGCGATCGCGACCTCGACGCCCTCGACAACCGGGCCGACGCTCCACGCGTGGCTCAGGTACTCCGCGCCGGCGGTGAACGTGACGATCGACGTGCCTTCCGTGAGGCCCCAGACGTTGCCCAGCACCAGATCCGGCAGCTGCTCCTTCACCAACGCGGGGAACGACTCCGGCACCGGCGAGCCGCCCATCACGAACAGCCGCAGCGACGACAGGTCCGCGCCCGCGTCTTCCGCCTTCAGCAGGATCAGCCGCAGCATGGCGGCGACGCCCGCGAAGAACGTGATGCGCTCGGACGCCATGAGCGCCACCGTGGTCTCCGCCTTGAACGCGGGCGTGAACACGCAGCACGCGCCGTTGGCGAGGAAGCCGATGAACTGCGACACGATCGCGGTGGCGTGGAACATCGGCGCGGCCACGAGCGTGCGTTCGCCGGGGCCGGCGCCGAGGCGCTCGCGCACGGTGCCGGCGTTGAACATCAGGTTGGCGTGCGTCTGCATCGCGCCTTTGGGGCGGCCGGTGGTGCCGGACGTGTAGAGCAGGTGCGCGACATCGCCCGGTTCACTCCGCTGACCCGGTTGCACGGCGGGGTCGACGGTTTCGCCGGTGTCGGCCGTGAGCACGGCCGAGTCGACGGCGCCGGGCAGGTCGCGGTCGGTGATCACGAGTTTCGCGCCGGAATCGGTGAGCACGTGCTCGATCTCGGGCTGGGCGAAGCGCGTATTCACGAGCACGCCGATGGCGCCGGCGAGCTGCACGCCGAAGTAGCTCACGGCGTACTGCCAGCCGTTGGGCAGCAGGATCGCGACGCGGTCGCCAGGCTCCACGCCGAGCTCGCGCAGCCGCGTGGCGACCACGGCGGAGCGGCGCACCATGTCGGCGTGGGAGATGCGGGTCTCGCCGTCGACGAGGGCTTCGGCCGGGCCGTGTCTTCCGGCGACGTCGAGCAGCATGGCGGGCAGGGTTCTGGCGGGCACGGGGATCTCCTGGGTGCTCAGCGGTACTGGATGCTCAGCGGTGACGGGGTGCTCAGCGGTAGAAGCCGCCGCGGGTGAGCCCGGAGCCGCCGTCGAGGCGAAGCGCCTGGCCCGTGGTGTAGCCCGCGGCCGGGGACAGCAGGTAGAGGACCGAGCCGACGACTTCGCCCAGCGTCGCGACGCGGCCCATCGGCACGCCGGCGAGCAGCCGCTCACGAGCCGATTCGGGCATCGCGAGCACCTTGGGCGTCGCGAAGAGACCGGGTTCGACAGCGTTCACGCGCACGCCGTCGCCGCCCCACTCCGCGGCGAGCGAGCGCGTCAGGCCGAGCACGCCGGCCTTGGCCGCCGCGTATGCCGCCTGGCCCGGCAGGCCGTCTTCCGCCGCGACGGAGGAGAGGAACACGATCGCGCCGGCGGATTCCTTCAACGCCGGATAGGCCGCGCGGGCGAGGACGAACTGCGCGACGAGGTTGGCGTCCACATCGGACCGGAAGGCGTCGAGCGGGAACCTGCTCGCGCGGTGGACGGTGTCGACGATCCCGGCGGCGCCGATCACGGCGTCGAGGCCGCCGAGCCGTTCGACGGCTTCGGCGACGGCCTGCGCGGCGGCGGTTTCGTCGGTGAGGTCGGCGACGAGGTGCTCGGGTTCGGCGGCAACGCGGTCTATGCCGACCACGCGGGCGTCGACCTGCGTCAACGCGGCGACGAGCGCCCGGCCGAGACCGCCTGCGGCGCCGGTGACCACCACGCGGCTGCCCGGCCGCGGCAGGGGCGACCAGTCGTGTTCGGTCATGAGATCCTTGTCCCCGTGTCGATCGATTGATCGACACCAAGGCTAACCAGGTGGAGTTCGCCTCGTCAACGTGTCGATCGTACGATCGCCACGTTCACACCCCCACCTCTAAACCGGAAGGAGGGCCGTGGCCAGGAAGAAGTCGCTCGACGAGGGGCCCGATCTCCGGGTCCTGATCCTCGAACGCGCGAGTGAGCTGTTTCACGAGCGCGGCTACAGCGCCACGTCGATCCGCGACCTGGCCGACGCGGTGGGCATCTCGTCCTCGACGATGTACCACCACTTCACGAACAAACAGGAAGTGCTGCACGCGATCGTTTCGCGGTTCATGACCGACTTCGTGGACGCGACCGTGCCCGTGCTGCGCGACGAGTCCCTTTCGCCCGGCGAACGCGTGCGGCGGGTCGTGCGTCTGCACCTCGAACTGAGCGACGACCGGCGCCCGGAGCTACTGGTAGGCAACCCCATCCGGTACGCGCTCGACCCCGCCCAGCAGGCCGAGGGGATCAAGCTGCAGACCGCGTACCACGACGCTTTCCACGATGTCCTTGCCGAGGGCGTCGCCGCCGGCGAGTTCCGGATCGAGGACGTCACCGTGACCACGATGGCGCTGCTCGACATGCTCAACGGCGTGCGCGAGTGGTTCGCCCCCGCCGGCCGGCTGACGCGTGACGTGATCGTGGCGCAGTACACCGCGCTGGTCGAGCGGCTGATCGGACGATGAAAACAGCCCCGGCCGATGCGGCCGGGGCTGTGTTTTCAGGTTTTCAGCTATGAGTCACTTGGTGGTCGCGTTCGCGGCACTCACGATGATGTCGGTGACCTTGTCGGGGCGCGAGACCAGCACGGCGTGCGAGGCACCCGGCACGACGACGGTGTGGGCGTGGGCGCGCTCGGCCATCCACTTCTGCGCGGCCGGCGGGATGTTCTTGTCACCGGTCGGGATCAGGTCCCACACCGGGATGTTCTTCCACGCGGGCGCACCCGACGGCTCGCTCAGCGCGGACGCGGCGACCGGGCGCTGACCGGCGGCCATCTGGCGGGCCTGCGACAGCGGGACGTCGGCGGCGAACTGGTTCGGGAAGAGGTCCTGCTTCACGTAGAGGTCGGTCTCCCCGCCGGGGAGGGTGACCTGCTGCAGCGTGTCGCCGAGCGTGCTGCCCGGGAACTTGTTGGTCAGGTCGAGCGCGGACTCGCCCTGGTCCGGGATGAAGCCCGCGATGTAGACGAGCGCCTGCACCTTGGGGTCGTTCAGCGCGGCGCTGGTGATCACCGAGCCGCCGTAGGAGTGCCCGACCAGCACGACCGGTCCGTCGACGCTGTCGACCAGGGCCTTGATGTAGGCGCCGTCGGACGCGACCCCGCGCAGCGGGTTGGCGGCGGCGACCACCTTGTAGCCGCGCTGCTCGAGCCGCGTGACCTCGCCGTTCCAGCTCGACGTGTCGGCGAACGCCCCGTGCACCAGCACGATCGTCGGCTTCGCCTTCGCCGGTGCGTGGTGGTCGGCCTGCTGCGGCGCCGCAGACGACGGCACCGCCACGAACACGGCGGCCGCGGCCAACGCTGCGGTCGCGGCGGCGATCCGGGCCAGGCGAGTACGTGTGCGCATCTCTTGCTCCTCGGGAAGTTCGGGCTTCGCTTGTCCTGAACACTACAACTTAATTGTGTGCAATCAAGTTGTGCGCAGTGCGTGAAAGATCATCGTAAGAATCGGAATATCGAAGCCGCCGGCTGACGACGGGGGCTGCGCACGGATCCGGACGGGTGAGACGAGCCCGACACGGGGGCCCATCGTGGGACCATTCGGGCAACTCGGCTAAAGTTGCCGCTCCGTCGGGGTCTCAGGTTCGTCCAGCCACGGGGTTCGTCATGACCATCACGTCCACATCCGAAGCAACCGGCAGCGTCGAAGCCGCCAGACCGCGCCGCCGCGCCCTGGTGTTCACCGGCCTCGGGCTGCTCGTGCTGTTCCTCGCCGGCGCCTGGTCGGCGTGGTTCTTCACCATCGACGACGCGTTCATCAGCTTCCGCTACGCCGCCAACCTCGCCGCCGGCCACGGCCCGGTGTGGAACGTGACCGGCCCGCGCGTGGAGGGCTTCACCGACTTCTCCTGGGTGCTGTGGTCGGGGCTCGGTTCGTGGCTGGGGCTCGCGTTGCCGCTGTTCACGAAGGTGACGTCGCTGGTCTTCGGCGTGCTCACGCTGCTGATGCTGGTGACGACCGGCCACCGCCGGGGCGGCCTCGCCGGCGCGCTCGTGGCGGGCGGCGCGTATGTGGTCTTCCTGCCGACGTACTTCCACATCACGAGCGGCCTCGAAACGGCCGTGTTCGCGGCCGTGCTCCTGCGCGCGGTGGTGCTGGGCCTGCGCGCGCTCGACGGTGAGCGCGTGCACCCGTGGGAACCGCCGTTGCTGCTGCTCGTGCTCGGCACGCTGCGGCCGGACGGCGTGCTGGCCGCGCTGCCGACCGTAGCCGTCTGGCTGTGGACGACGCGACGCAGCCGGGCGACGTGGTGGTGGACGGCGGGCGCGGCCGTGGTCGGCGCCGGGTATTTCGGGTGGCGCTGGCAGTACTACGGGCAACTCCTGCCGAACACCTTTTACGTCAAGTTCGGCGACCTCGCGTCCGGGCGGATGTGGACGGAGCACACGTTCTGGCTCCTACTCCCCCTGCTCGTGCTGACGCTGTCGCTCCTGCTGCGCCGCGCCACCCGCGCGACGGGCGGACTACTGGTGGCCACCGTCGTGCTGACGTACGTGACCTACGCCGTGTCCGGGCCGACCATGGACTACCTCGACCGCTTCGCGGACCACGGCGTGCCCGTGCTGTGCCTGGGCGCGGGTCTCGGTGCGGCCGCGCTGGGCGGGCGGTGGCTGACGGCGCTGACCGGGGTCGTCGCCGTGGGCTGGTCGGCCGTGGCCGGCGCGACGGCACCCGACCTGGGCACGATCGCGAACTACGGACCCGACCTGCAGCGCGCGCACGTGGCGATCGGCAAGGGCCTCGGCGCGGCCGACGTGCCGGAGCACCAGCGCACTCTGGCCGTCGGCGACGCCGGCGCCATCCCGTACTACAGCGGCTGGCAGGCCATCGACTACATCGGCCTCAACGACGCGCAGATCTCCCGCGGCGCGGATCCGACCGAGGTCATCCTGAAGGCGCGCCCGACCGTCTTGATCATCACGTCGGGCGCGCCGCAGATCCCCGAATCCCGTTACGGGGTGCGCAACCGGGAGGTCATCGCCGGGTACCAGGAAGTCGCCGCCGTGCGGATGCGCGCCGACTACTTCCAGACCGTGTGGGTGCTGCCCGAGTGGGCCGACACGGTGCGCGACCACGTGAACGCCGCCGTCGCCGAGGCCGCGCCGTCGAACGACCCCGGGCGGTACGAGCTCACCGTCGACCGGTGGCTCGACCGGCTCCGGAGCCAGCTGCTCGGCTGAGTCCACAAAGGACTTACCCGAGCCGCGCCTCGAACCCGGAAGTCACCGACGCGGCCGGCACCAGCGCGTGCCGCACCGCCAGCGCCGCGGCCTCCAGCCGCGAGTGGACCCCGAGTTTCACCAGTACCCCCTGCACGTGGCTGCGCACCGTCGCCGTGGACACGCCAAGGCGGCGCGCCATCGTCTCCGTCGTGTTGCCGTCGATGAGCATCGCGAGGCACTGGCGTTCGCGGCCGGTGAGGAAGCGTTCGCGCAGGTCGACCTCGCGCGAGCGGTCCGCGGTGGGCGCGGAGGTGCGCACGGGGACGTCGACGAGGGTTTCACCGGCGATCACGCGGTCGATGGCGTTGATGAGGTGTTCCACGCCGCACGTCTTGTGCACGTAGCCGGCCGCGCCGGAGCGGAGGGCGTCGGCGACCGCGCCGTTGCCGGGGCTGGCGGTGAGCATGATGACCTTGGTGCCCGGGCTCGCCGCGAGCGTCGCCGCGACGCCGTCTTCCACGGGACCGGTCCCGAAGTTGCGGTCGAGCAGGCAGACGTCCGGGCGTGTTTCGCGCACGGTCTCCACCACGTCCGCGAGCGTGAGGGCGGTGCCCACCACCCGCATCCCGTGCCGTTCCAGCAGCCCGGCCAATGCTTCGAGAAAGACCTTATGGTCGTCACCCAGGACGATGCTCGTCATTCGTGCTCCCCTTCACTCAGGTGGCTGGGGAAGACGATCCGCACGCACGTGCCCTCCGGTTCACCCGGACCGACCAGGGCCTGCGCACCCGACGCCTCGGCGAGGTGCGCGACCGTGACCAGGCCGAGCGACGCCGTACCCGGCGGGATGCGCCCGAACCCGGGCCCGTCGTCCGTGATCGACACGGTGACCGGCGAGTTCGCCGTGAGCTCCACGCGTACATGACCGTCGGGCCCCGCGGCGCGTACCGCGTTGCCCAGCACGTTGGCGAGGATCCGCCACAGCACCGTGCCGTCCACGCGGACGGCAGCGGCCGCTCCGTCCGCGAGCACCACCGAAGGCTCACTGACCCGATCGGCCAGCTTCACCAGCTGCGCCAGCAACGGCCGCAGCGGCACGATCTCCTCGTGCGTCTCGGCTGCCAGCGCGTGGGAGACCAGAGTGCGCAACCGCGAAACCTGCTCACCGATCAGCTCCACGCCGGCCACGTCCTTGAGCTCCGACTCGACCAGGTAGGCCAACGTCGTGATCTCGTGGCCGAGATCGTGCAACACTCCCCACAGAGCTTGAACGGTCCGATCCTCGCTGCGGCGCCCGGTGGCCGCCCGGCGTTCCGGCACGGTTTCCATGGCTTTTTCCCTCGCCTTTACCTTTTCCCCGACCGAAGGGAGTCGTCCGCGATCTTGGGGACGTTACTGGCGCATAACCCAAGCGTCGGCGAATAGGCGGGGATCAGCTCTCGTGCGTGACACCGCTCGTGGTGACGATGATCTTCCAGGGCCCCGGCGGCACCGCGGAGTCGTCGACGAACTGCCAGTCGATCCGATCGTTCTCCCCATCGAGCTCGGCGAATCCGAGGCATCCGTTCAACGCAGGTGAGACGTCCATTCCGGCTCCGTTGAAACGATCATTCGCCGGCCGGGCATCGTCGGTGCCGAACACGTACTTCGCATCGTCGTACTGACCTGGGCCCGCGTCCTGGATCTGTCCGTAACAGACCTTGCCCGCATGCCGGATGCGTACCCAGCGATTTTTCAGAAGACTGAAGCCAGGGTCGAAAACCCGTGCGGAATAGCGTTCGTCAGATGCCCACGGAACCACGGCGGCGCGTTGGCGATTTGCCACCTCGTCTCCCACATCGTCGAAAGGGACGTCGAGGTAGAACGGATTCTCCCGCGGTGTCATGCGCGTGGGAAAGAATCCGTTGGCCACCGTGCGCGGTTCGGTCTCGCAGTTCCCGCGCGTGACCACTCCGTCGCAGCCGCCGAAGTGGTCGAGCCACCGGTCGTCGTAGGCGGACTCCACTTGGCTGCCGTCCTCGGCGTTCGGGTCGAAGATCTCGCCGACCCAGAACGTCGTCGCCACGATGTTCGTGTGCCAGGGGTAGGCCGAGGGCGCCGAAGGCGGCACGACCGGTGCGGCCGAGGGCGGGTTCGCCGGCGCGCCCGCCCCAGGGGAGTGGACGGGCGCGCCGGTGCAGGACGCGGTGGTCAGTACGGCCGCCAGACCCCACACCGCGAACCTGATCCGGGTCGGGGGGGGGGGGCCCGGGCGGGGCCCCCCGGCGGGCCGGGGCCCGGCGGTGCCGGGGCGCCAGCCACAGCAGCAACCGCCCCCGCCGGGAGGAGGGGAAAGGGAG
>NZ_JBFAHL010000008.1:0-191135 GCF_040654155.1 Amycolatopsis sp. NPDC050768 | reverse complement strand
CGCGCCCTGCCGTTCGGCGTTCCTATTCCCCGCCCCCACCCCCCACCCCCACCACCACGACGGGCACGCCCCCGGGCGGCTAGCGCCGGGCAGCGACGGGGAACGGGCGTCAGTCACCGGGCTCCACAGGAGCGATGACCTGCCCAGGTCGCGTTGCCGGGATGAGCGGCTTCGCGTTGCGGCCGAACGAGCCGGCCTTCGAGGAGTTGCGGCTCGTCACGCTGAACCGCTGCGGAGCCGTGGTGGACGCCTGGATGGCGGCCGCCGCGGCAGCACCGGTACCCACGGCGAACGAGTAGTCGTCCGTCGTCACCGAACCGTTGGCGATGAGCCCGAGGCCGAAGCTCAGCCCGGTCGCGCCCGCGGGCGCTGCCGGAGTGGTGAACGTGGCCTGCGTCCAGTTCGACGCCGCCGCGAGCCACGGGCCGGACGTCCAGTACGCCCAGAAGCCCTGGGTGTTGCGGTAGTACAGCGAGAACTGCGTGATCGCCGTCGACTTGTACCAGACCCCGATCGTGTAGGTCTTGCCCGCGGCGATCGTCGGGGTACAGGACCCGAGGTCGAACGTGGGCAAGAGCTTCGCGTCGCCGTCTGTGTAGTTGGAGACGTCGAGCTTTTGCGCGTACGTACCCGTGTGCTTGTCCGTGGTTCTCGTCCACGTCGGCGTGTTGCCGCCGTAGCCGCCCGGCATGTAGCAGTCGGGGAACCCGGTGCCGCTGGTCGAGGTTTCGAGCGACGTGTTCACCAGGCCGGTGTTCGTCGACGCCGGTGCTGTCACGACCGCCTTCGCCGCGCCACCGATGGCCTGCTGCATCGTCTTCACTGTCGTGCCCACGCTCTTGCGCGCGTTCAGCCACGAGAGGAACTGGTCGAGCCGTGAAGTGGAGATCGACAGCTCGTCGCACCCGGTGCCGTCGCAGACGTGGTGGAAGGTGAAGGTGAGCAGGCCGCCGTTGGTCTCGGCCGCGGTGACCGCGCTCTGCATCTGGGCCAGGGTCCAGGTGTTGTCGTCCTCGTCGAGCGCCTTGATCTCATACGCGTCGGCGGGCCTGGTCGTGTCGGCCGCCGGACAGCCGGCACAACCGTGTGCCGAAGCCAGGTCGCCGAGACCACGCGCACTGTTGTAGCCGCACGCCTTCACGTTGTTCTTCACCGAGGTGTTCAACGCTGCGTACGGGTACGCGAAGCTGGTCACGGAGAAGCCCATCGCGGCCAATGAGGCGCGGCCGTTGCAGATCTGCCGCTTCGCCTCGTCAGCCGGCACCGTGGTGAGGTCAGGGTGCGTCACTGTGTGACCACCGATCTCGTGCCCGGCGTTTTTGATCGTGTTCAGGTTGGCCTGCGTCAGGTAATTGGGCGCGCCGACCGAACCGCTGATGATGTAGAACGTGCCCTTCATGTTGTACTTCTGCAGGATCGGCAGCGCGGTCATCTGATCCGAGTTGCCGTCGTCGAAGGTGAGCACCACGCCCAGCGGCCGCGTCAGCGACGCACTCGCCGTGGAACTCCCCACCGCCAACGCGGGCAGCACGCACAGCAGCGCGGCCGCGCAGATCGCGAGCCGCGTGCGTGCCCGCCGGAAGTCCAATCCCTTGCGGGCTTTGCGGTGTTTCCGCGTACTTCTTTCCATGGGTGGCCACCAAAATGATCGGGGATACCTCAGCTGACCGTAGGGTTAACACCCTGCACCCGGATCCCCCTAAGGGACGAGCCCGCCTACCGCAAATGCCGGATCTCCGTCATCTGCATGAGCCGTCTTTCGCACAGCTGGCTGAGGACAACCCGTATCGGGGCCTGTTGGCTGTGCGGCGTGGACATCACCCGCCTGTTCCTGATCGAGGACCACCGCATGGTGGCCGACGTACTGACGTCGAGCCTCGCCACAGTGCCCTGGATCAGGGTGGTCGGCACGCGCGCCACCTCCGACCCGACGCTGCGCTCCGCGCTCATCGCACAGCAGCCGGACGTGGTGACCGTGGAGCTGGAGTCGCTCACCGACGTGCGTGACCGGATCCGAACCTGGCGCGATGCGGCGCCGACGGCCCGCTTCGTCGCCCTCACCGCGAGCCGGGACCGAGATCTCGCGGTGTGCGCTGCCCACGCGGGGATCGACACCTGGATCCCCAAGGAAACTTCGCTCGAAGACCTGCTGGACCGCGTGCGCGGCGCTCGCGCCGGGCACGCGTGGTACCCGCCGGAGCTGCTGGCCGTGCTGTTCGACCGGTTGCGCCGCGATGGCGCCACCCGGCACCGGCCGGCTTCGAGCCCTCTCGACGTGCTGAGCGAGCGTGAACGCGAAGTGCTGGTGGCGATGGTCGACGGCGACCGCAGCGACCAGATCGCGGCTCGGCTCCAGCTTTCCCGCAACACCGTGCGCACACACACCCGCAACCTGTTCCGCAAACTGAAAGTCCACAGCGGACTGGAAGTCGTCAAGATCGCCCGAGCTGCCGGCATCGAGCCTCACGGCGAGGCGCCGTTATGGAAAGGGGAAACCCCTTGACACTCATGGCCGAATCCCCCCTCAGCGAGACCGAGGGCCTCATCTCCGTCGCCATCGTCGGCATGGGCTACGTGGGTCTGCCGACCGCGTTGGGCCTGCACGCCGACGGTGCGCGGGTGCTGGGTCTCGACACGAGCGCCGACCGGCGCGAGTCGATCCTGGCCGGCGAGCCCGACCTCGTCGAGGCCGACCTCGCGCGCCTCGTCGTGGCCCGCAGGGACGGCCGGTTCGACCTCACCGGCGACCCCGCTCGGCTGGCCGGGGCCGACGCCGTGATCATCTGCGTCCCGACGCCGCTGGACCGTTACCTGACACCGGATCTGGGCCCGCTGCGGGCGGCGTGCCGGTCGGTGGTCGAGCACGCCCGCCCGGGCCAGACGCTCATCCTCACCTCCACCAGCTACGTGGGAACCACGCGCGAGATGCTCGTGCAACCGTTGCGGGACCGGGGTCTTGTGGTCGGCGATGACGTGTTCGTGGCGTTCAGCCCCGAGCGCATCGACCCCGGTGTCGCCGAGCACACGCAGCAGAGCACGCCCCGCGTCGTCGGCGGCTGCACGCCGGCGTGCACCGGCCACGCCCGGCGCGTGCTGCAGAAGCTGACGCCGCTCCTGCACGAAGTCTCCTCGGCCGAAGCGGCAGAGCTGACGAAGCTGTACGAGAACTCGTTCCGCGCGGTGAACATCGCACTGGCCAACGAGTTCGCCGGCATCTGCTCGACGCTGGAGCTCGACCCGATCGAGGTGACGCGCGCGGCCGCCACGAAACCGTACGGGTTCATGAGTTTCTACCCCGGCCCCGGCGTCGGCGGGCACTGCATCCCGTGCGACCCGCACTACCTGCTGTGGCAGCTGCGCGAGGCCCACGGCGACGCGCCGTTGATCAGCCAGGCCATGACGTCGATCGCGCACCGGCCCGGCCAGGTCGCCGACCGCGTCACGGCCACGCTCTCGGCCGCCGGCCGCGGGGTCGCGGGCGCGCGGATCGTGGTGGTGGGCGTGACGTACAAGCCGGGCGTGCGCGACCTGCGTGAGTCGTCGGCGCTGGAGATCCTCGAGCGGCTGGCGGCCGGCGGGGCGAAGGTCGAGTACCACGACCCGCTCGTGCCGGAGCTGAAGCTGGGCGAGCGCTCCTACCAGAGCAACCCCGACCCGCACGGCACGGACTTCGACCTCGTGCTGATCCACACCGTCCACCCCGGACAGTCCTACGACTGGATCGAGCACTGCCCCTTGGTGCTCGACGCCACCTACACGTTCGACGCGGCCACCCACCGCGAACTGGTCTGAACAACCCCCGCGAGAAAGGGCGTACCCCATGCGGTGCTTGGTGACCGGCGGGGCCGGCTTCATCGGTTCCCACCTGACCGAGCGACTGCTCGGCGAGAACCGCGAGGTGGTGGTGCTGGACGACTTCAGCACCGGCACCGAGCAGAACCTCGCGGCCGTCGCCGGCGACCCGCGGTTGCGGATCGTGCGCGGTTCCGTGTGCGATCAGGCCGCCGTCGAGTCGTGCATGGAGGGGGTCGAGCAGATCTACCACCTGGCCGCGGCCGTCGGCGTGTTCACGATCATGCAGAAGACCCTCGACAGCCTGCGCACCAACCTGTTGGGCACCGAGGTCGTGCTCGACGCGGCGCTGCGCCACGACGCGCGCATCCTCGTCACGTCGACCAGCGAGGTGTACGGCAAGAACACCTCGATCGGGCTGAAGGAGGACGACGACCGCGTGGTCGGGTCGCCGTTGAAGAACCGCTGGTCCTACGCCGAGGCGAAGGCCCTCGACGAGACGTTCACCTACCTCTACGGCAGTGAGCTCGGCGTGCGGACGGTGCTGGTGCGGCTGTTCAACACCGTCGGCCCGCGCCAGCGCGGCCGCTACGGCATGGTGGTGCCGCGGTTCGTGGACCAGGCGCTGACCGGGCAGCCGCTGACGGTGTTCGGCACAGGCCGGCAGACGCGGTGCTTCTGTCACGTGCTCGACGTGGTGCCCGCGCTCGTGGCGCTGCTGGACGACGAGTCGGCGCACGGCAACGTCTACAACCTCGGCAGCCCCGAGCAGGTGAGCATCGACGAGCTGGCGGAGCTGGTGATCGCGGCGACCGCGTCCGACAGCACGATCGTTCGAGTTCCGTACCAGGAGGCGTACGGCGCAGGTTACGAGGACATGCAGCGTCGGGTGCCGAACTGCGCACGGGCGGCGCAGCAGGTCGGGTTCCGCGCTGTGCACAGCCTGCGGGAGACCATCGACGCGGTCATCGAGGACCGGCGGACGCAGTTGCGGACCGCCGTCGCCGGTTGATGACGCTCCGGACGTCCCCGTCGCGTCACCGCGTCCGGGTCGCCTTGCTTCTCCTCTGTGAGCTGCTGGTGTTGACGTTGTTGCGAGACGGAGGAGCGCGCGCGGCCGTGCAGCCGCACACGATCGCGTCGCTCCCCTACTGGAACCTGGCCGGAGGAACCTCGACGGTGCAGGCGCACGAGTCACAGGTCACCGAGGCGTCACCGTGGCTCTACGGCCTCGACGCCCAGGGCCGGCTCGTCGCGCAGTCGAAGCGCACGGACGATCTCGCGCGGCTGCGCGCCACGGGAGTGGAGATCACGCCGACGATCGCGAACGTCACCGAGGGGCGCTGGCACCCGCAGATCGTGCAGACGATCCTGCACGATCCCGCGGCGACCGCGCGGCACATCTCGGACATCGTGGCACTGGTCGTGCAAGGGGACTTCTCGGGCGTGGACATCGACTACGAGGAGCTGCGCTCGAGCGACCGCGCCGCGTTCACGGCGTTCATCACGCGGCTGGCGGATGCGTTGCACGCCAACGAGAAACGCCTGTCGGTGGACGTGTTCGCGAAGACCACCGACGCGGGCTACGACGAGCGCAATCGAGCGCAGGACTACGCCGCGCTGGGCCGCGCCGTCGACCAGGTGCGGTTGATGGCGTACGACTACCACTGGCAGACGTCGGCGCCGGGCCCGATCGCGCCCGAGGGCTGGGTTCGCGACGTGCTCACGTATGCGACGTCGCAGATCCCGCGGTCGAAGATCGTGCTGGGCGTGCCGATGTACGGCTACGACTGGGTGGGTCACACCGCCGTGCCGGTCACGTGGGTGCAGGCCTACGGGCGGTCGCGGGAGTTCGGGGTGCCCGTCGAGTGGGACGGGTTCAGCGAATCGCCCCACTTCTCCTACACCGACGCCGCCGGGTTGCGGCACGACGTGTGGTTCGAGAACGCCTACAGCGCGTCGATCAAGTTCTCCCAGGCCCGGCAATTCGGGATCGGCGGGGTCTACCTCTGGCTCTTCGGCACGGAGGACGACCTCGTCTGGTCGAAACTCGACACCTACTGGACTCCTGCGGAGGAGCGATGATCCCCCTGTGGCTGCTGGCAATCTTCGTCTTCGGGGTGAACTTCACCCTGTGGGGCACCGCCGGTCTGGCGCGCGCGCTCGAAAACCGCATGCGGCCAGCGCAGCCGCCGCGGCCGTCACCGGTGCCTCGTGCGCGGCCCGCCCGCGTGCACCGCTCGCGCGTCGCCGTGCTCATGGCCGCGCACAACGAGGAGGTGGTGATCGGCGATTCGCTGGCCGCCATCACCCGCCTCGTGCCGGCGTCGAACGTCCACGTCGTGTCCGACGGCTCCACCGACCGCACCGTCGAGCTCGCCCTGGCGTGCGGCGTGAACGTCACCGAGACGCCCAGCAACATCGGCAAGGCAGGCGCGCTGGAGGAAGGCGTGCGCCACTTCTCCCTCGCCACCCGCTACGACGCCGTGCTGCTGCTGGACGCCGACACCCGCCTCGACCCGGGCTACTTCGACGCCGCCCTCCCGCAGTTCGACGACCCCGACGTGGTCGCCGTGGCCGGCTGCGCCGCCACCGACTGGTCCACCTCCCGCCGCGGCTTCCTGGCTTTCCTGTTCACCGCGCACCGCGCACGCATTTACGCACTGCTGCAACGCCTCCTCAAGTTCGGCCAGACGTGGCGCCGCACCAACGCGACCCTCATCGTCCCCGGCTTCGCCAGCCTGTACCGCGCGGAAACCTTGCCGCTCATCGACATCAACCCCCCGGGTTTGGTGATCGAGGACTTCAACATGACGTTCGAGGTCTACCGCAAACGCCTCGGCAAAGTCGGTTTTTCCTTGAAGGCCATCGCCGTCACCCAAGACCCGGACGCCTTGCGCGACTACGTCCGCCAGACGCGCCGCTGGGCCCTCGGCTTCTGGCAAAGCGTCCGCCGCTTCCGCCCGCACGCCGACCTGTTCAGCTTCATGCTGGGGCTGTACGTGCTGGAACTGGTCCTGGCCAGCCTCTTCATGGCCTTGCTGCCGCTGATGGTCGTGCTTCTGTTGCTGGCCCTCATCCCCGGCTTCCTGTCCGTACCCATCGCCGGCGACCTGACCTTGGCGATCGGCCACTACGTCAACCTCCCGACCATCGCGTTCGGCATCCTCGTGCCGGACCTCCTCCTCACCCTCGCCGTCGTCCTGACGGAACGCCGCGCCCGCTACCTGCTCATGGCGCCCCTCTACCTCCCCGTACGGTGCCTCGACGCCTGCATCGCCCTCTGGACCCTCCCCCAAGCCTGGCGCGACGGCACCGGCCGCTGGCAAAGCCCCACCCGCCGCGGCACCGACATCTCCGCGACCCCGGACCTCGCCACAATCCACACCCGCGCCGGTGTGGGTGTGGGCTCCGGCGTGGGTTCGGGCCTGGGTGCTGCCGCGAGTGCCGGAGTGCCGGGGGGCACCGAAGTGGGTGCGAGTGCGGGTTCGGGTTCGGGCCTGGGTGCTGCCGCGAGTGCCCGAGTGCCAGGGGGCACCGAAGTGCCTGGGGGTACCGGCTTGGCCGCAGTCCCCGGCCCGGCTGCGGGTAACGGCCTCGGTTCCGGTGACGGCACTCGCCTTCTTCCGTCCCCGTTCCCTCGCAACCTCCCCGCCCAGCACAACGGCTCGGGCCCCACAATCCCCTCCCACAGCAACGGCCCCAGCCGAACGCTCCCGTCGCTACCTCCGACGCCCTCCGCCCCATCCCCCACGTCCGAGACCGAACCGGCCTGGCCACCCGAGTGGCCCCCGGACTGGCCCCCCGACCCCTTCCCACGCGAAAAGGTCGGCTGACCTCTCCCACCGCAGCGGCCCTCGGCCAACCCCCTCCCCGCGCAACGACAACGCACCGCACACCGGCACGCCGTCGCCGCGCGATCACCAACCAGCATCGGCTCTCACCCCCGCCGCACGCCGACGCCGCGTGGTCTCCAACCAGCGTCGGCTCTCGGCCCCGCCGCACGCCGACGCCAACGCCGACGCGGCACCGGCCCTGGCCCTGGCCCTGGCCCTGGCCCTGGCACGGCAACCCCGCCTAACCACCCGTGGCCAAGGCCCGCACCACGGCGGATACGCCGCCTGCCACCACCAAGACGCGCAACCTCGCCGACCTACCAGAACACCGGCAAGGCCCACGCCGCAGCGCAAACCAGCTCAGCGTCTGCGCAGCTTGGTGGCCAACTGGGCAGGCAACTCAACCCACCTGCCAGCCCACCGCCAAGCCGCGCGGCGCCGCAAGCCATGTCGGCGGGTGCGCCGTCTGGCCACCCGCCGGCCCCGGGCGGCCAAGTTTCCACCCAGTCACGCGCTCTTCGCCAAGGCCAGCTTCTGCGCCGCGTTGACCAACGGCGCCAACCGCGTCCCGAAGTTGCGCACCGCCATTCCCGCCCGGGTGGCGGGTATCAGCATGGCGGCCGCCACAGGAACGTTGCGCTGCCTCGGATTCACCAGTTTCCGTTGCGTCGTCTCATAACGCCGGAACGCCGCCGCCGGATCCGCCGGGCTCGCGGCCAGCTCGGTGGCCAAAGTGTGCGCGCCGGACATCGCCAGCGTGGACCCGTCGCCGAACAGCGAGACACACGACGCCGCATCACCCGCGAGCACCACCCGGCCCACGGCCCAGCTCGGCAACCGCACACGCGAAACCGAATCGAGGTACAGGTCGCCGGCAGCACGCACCTGGTCGAGCAGCTCCGGCACCCGCCATCCCGCCTCTGCGTACGCGGTCTCCAGCAACCGCTTGTGCTGCTCCGTGTCTCGGTAGTCGAAGCCCGGCACCGCGGCGTGGCGGAACATGAACGCCACGATCCCGCGCTCCCGCGACGGGTGCACCGCCACCGCGCGGCCCGGCGAGTTGTACATGACGATCTCGGTCCGGTCCGGCACCGGCGCATCGAGCGGCATGGTCGCGACGTACACACCCATGTGCTCCACGAACTCCGGCTCCGGGCCGAACGTCAGCCGGCGCACGCCGGAATGCAGCCCGTCGGTGCCCACCACGAGGTCGAACCTCCGCGGCGAGCCGCGTTCGAAGGTGACGTCAACCCCGCCCTCGTCCTGTGCGAGCCCGGCCACCGAGTCGTGGAACACGTATTCCGCATCGCCGGCGCTCGCCTCGTACAGGATGCGCGCGAGGTCGGTGCGCGTCAGCTCGACGTCGGTGCCACCACCGTCGCCCATCGCCACCCGCCCGACGCTCTTCCCCCGGTCGTTCACGAACTTCATGCTCCGGACCGAGGTGGCCGCCTCCCGCAGCTGCTCGGTGAGGCCCATCTTCCGCGCGACCTCGGCGGCCGGCCCGCGGACGTCCACCGGGCTGCCGCTCGAACGCAGTCCGGCCGCGCGCTCCACCACGGTCGGTCGGTACCCCGCACGCGCCAGCCAGTAGGCGAGCGTGGGCCCGGCGACTCCCGCACCGGAGATCAGCACTGTCTTCGTGGTCATGATCTGCCATCCCTCCTGCCGCGGGTCACCCTGACCAACGGTCAGGATCGACGGTACACGCCTGTCCACCGGTCAGGCAAGGAGGTAGATTCGACAGCATGAACGAAGTCGTGCCGCCCGACACCCGCGCGCGCATCCTGCAGGTCGCCATGGACTTGTTCGCCTCGAACGGCTACCACGCGACCTCCGTGCGGGAAATCGCCGAACGCGTCGGTGTCACAAAAACCGCGGTTCTGTACCACTTCCCGGGCAAGGCCGAGATCATCACCGCGATGGCCGAGCCGATGCTGGTCGACCTGGAAGCCACCGTCGACGCGGCTCAGGCCCTGGCGTCGGACGCCGACGTCGCCCGCGACGCGATGGTCGAAGGTCTGCTCGACGTCTGGCTGCGCCACCGCTACCTGCTGCGGCTCAACCTGCGTGATCTGGGGCTGACCGCGTCCCAGTCGGTGTTCGACCGCTTCCGCGACGGCATGCTGCGGGCGAACCTGATCGTGGCCGGCCCTGACCCGGACTTCGCCGCCAACGTCCGCGCCGCGCAGGCCATCGCCATGCTGAGCGACCCGGTGGTCCTCTACGCCGACCACCCCGTCGACGAGCTGCGCGCCGCCGTGCTCGACGGCGTCCACCGCCTCTTCGGCGACTCACAACGCCACGCCGGGCGGGGCCGGCCGACCGTGATGACCGGCAACCTGCTCGTGATGTGCCGCAAGCTGCACGACCAGGGCTTCCCGGCCACGAAGATCGCCGACGAGCTGGGAGTTTCCCGGGCGACGGTCTACCGCCACCTGAAGGTCTAGCAATATTGAGACGCTTTATGATACTTTTGAGACACCAGCGACGCAGCAGACATCAACGAACACACATCCACGAGCACGAGACAGCACGGCACACGACGGCACCGGCACGACAGCTCTGAGACAGCAGCTTCGAGAGAACAGCACCGAGAAAACCGCACCTCGAACACACCAGGAGGCGAATGGACGAAGCAGACCACTGACACCCACGCGGGGCGAGGCGTCAGCCCAGGACGGACCGGACCGTCTCCTCGTCACGGGCGACGACTGTGGTGCCGTCGTCGGCCGTGATGATCGGGCGCTGGATGAGCGCCGGGTTCGCCGCCAGCGCCTCGATCCAGCGGGCGCGGTCGGCGGGCGTGCGCGGCCACGACTTCAGGCCGAGCTCGGTCGCGACCTTCTCGCCGGTGCGCGTGATGTCCCACGGGTCGAGCCCGAGCCGGTCCAGCACGGCCTCGAGCTCGGCCGGAGTCGGCGGGTCCTCGAGGTACCGGCGCACGGTGTAGGTGGCGCCGGCCTCGTCGAGCAGCGACACGGCGGAGCGGCACTTCGAGCAACGCGGGTTGACCCAGATTTCCACGAGGGTCACCGTACGCGACCTACTTCGCGAACGCCTGCTTCTGGCACTGGTCGGCGAGCTTGTCGAGGTTGTCGTAGGTGTCGGACGAGCCGTCGTCGATCTGCCAGGTGAGGCCGTCGGCGTCGACGCTGGTGTCGGGGGCCACGTGCACGTGGGCGCCCTTGTCGGTCATGCACTTGACCATGTCGTGGAACTGGTCGTTGAACTTCGGGTTGGTCCGCGGGGAAAGCTCGGGCGGCTGCAGCGGCAGCTTTCCTTTGCAGGCCTCCTCGGCTTTCTTCGACTGGGGGCTGTCGTCGTTCATGTCGAGGGCGGGCGGGCTGTTCGGGTCGCCGACGGGGCCGGAGTGCCGTCCATCGAGGACGGCGTGGCCGTTGGTGCGGAGGCAGGAGTCGTAGGCGTCCCAGTAGGACTGTGTCTCCTCGGGGGAGCTGTCGAGGCGCAGTTGCGGGCGTCCGGCGTCGGAGTCGGTCGTGGTGGCCGACGACGAGGCGGGGGCGCCTGCGGACGCGCTGCCCGTGTCGAGCGTGGCGACCTGCGGGGCAGCAGGCGAGCCGGAGCAGGCGCTGAGCAGGACGAACGCGGCGCCGGCGACGAAGAAGGAGATGGATGAACGCACGTTTGTGAGCGTGGCAGGAGGTTGTGAGGAAGCTATGACGATGGAGTCAGGAGGCCACTAGGACGAAGTCCCGAGGGCCAATGCCCCACGGGTCGCGACGGGTGCCACGGATCACCCGCCGGTGGAGGGTCGTTTCGGCGTACCGTTCATCCATGGACATGCCTCTGGCCACCGACCGCCTCGTGATCCGGGACTGGTCGATCGACGACGCCGACGCCGCGTTCCGCATCTACGGCACGGACGAGGTCACTCACTGGCTGACGCCCGCGATGGACCGCGTCACCGACGTCGCGGCGATGCGCTCGGTGCTGCAAGCGTGGCAGGAAGCCCAGCCGAACCTGGCCCCGCCGCGCGGGCGCTGGGCCGTGGCACGCACGTCGGACGGTGCCGTCGTGGGCGGGCTCGGGATCCGGCTGCTGCCGCCGTTCCAGGAGGACCTGGAGCTGAGCTGGCAGCTACACCCGGACGCCTGGGGCAAGGGTTACGCGACGGAATCGGCGCGGGCGCTGATCGAGTGGGCGTTCACGCAGGACACCGAGGAGCTCTTCGCCGTGGCGCGGCCCTCCAACACGCGCGCCATCGCGACGGCCAAGCGCCTCGGCATGCAGTGGGTCGGCGAAACGTCGAAGTACTACGACCTGCGGCTGCAGGTGTACCGCATCCGCCACAGCGACATCATCTAGCGGGCCGGCGCTCGCGCGCGCCCACCCGACAGACGCGCCCATCCAACAGACGCGCCCACCAGACAGAGTGGCAACGCGCTGATGTGCCTGCGCCACGCCGAAGGGGCGGCAGTGCTCCCGCATGCCGGTCCGACAGCGCGGCAGCGTTCCCGCGCGCCAGCCGAACAGCGCGGCGGCGTTCCCGCGCGGCAACCGCCGGGGCAAGCCCTCCCACGCTCGCGCCGGTGAATTCCGGGCGAACAGCAAGGAAAAAGCGTCAACGAGCGGGCGGACAGGACGGACCGAGAAGCAGGGTCAGGCAGCCGTATAGCGCGCGAAAATGGCTGCCTGTCCCTGTTTCACACCGGTGTCGTCGACGAGGTTCCACATCGTCACGTCTTCGATCCAGAAGCGACGGCCCGACTTGGCGATGCGCCGGCCGCGGTAGCCGCTGACGAAGCCGTGGGTGGTGACGGCCTCGACGAGGGCGTCACGGTCCTCCTGCCGGTCCGGCTCGGCGGAGAGGCGTGAGGGCAAGCCGCGGAACTCGGTCCAGCCGAGTTCGAACGCGTGCTGGGCGACGAGGTTGGCGTAGGTGAAGCGGGGGTCGTCGGCGGTGTCGTGGGCCAGGAGGCCGAAGGGGGCGTCCTCGTAGAGGTGGCGGGCGGCGTCCGACCTGGCGTCGATCAGCGGTTTGCCGACTACGCGGCGGTAGCTGTCCACGAGCAGCCGGGCGAAAGCGGCGTCCAGCGGTGACGACCCGAAGTCGGACAACCCAGTACCCTGCGACATGGCATCAAGGTACGCCCGCCGCCAAAGACCGTCGCACCACGGGTGATCGCCAGGTCCACTATGGACTCCGGACCGAAGAAAACTCGCCACGGCCTCCCCTCGGGACCGTGGCGAGCCGTCCGACCCAAGAGCCCGATGGACTACGCGTTGACCGGAGTCCAGAGCTCGTCGATCTCCCGCTCCGCCGCCGCCATGCTCTCGGCCGCCAGATCGCGCAGGTCGGCCATCGCCGGGTTGGTGTCCGCCAGCGTCAGCTCCGCGGCGATGAACCGCGGCTCGATGCCGGTGATCGCCAGGCCGTGCGGGAGCCAGGATTCGGCGTGGTCCCAGCCGAAGCGCGGGGTGCCCTCGCCGTAGCCACCGCCGCGGGAGGCGAGGACGAGGAACTCGCGGCCGTCGAGCAGGCCGGTGCCCGTGGCCGGGTCGAAGGCGAGACCGGGGGCGATCAGGTGGTCGACCCAGGCCTTCACGACGCTCGGGGCGCCGTAGTTGTACAGGGGCAGGCCGAGCAGCACCGTGGACGCCTCGCGGACCTCGCCGACGAGCTCCTCGGTGAGCTTCCACGACTCGTTCTGCTCCGGCGTGCGCTGCTCGGCAGGCACGAGGCGGGCGAGACCGGACGCGGCGTCGAAGTGCGGGACCGGGTTGGCGCCCAGGTCGCGGTAGGTGACGGTGCCGTCGGGGTGGGCGGCCCGCCACGCGGCGGCAGCGCGGGCGCTGAGCGCTCGGCTGACCGAGCGGTCGCCGTTGATGCTGGAGTCGATGTGGAGAAGATGAGGCATCTCGTTCGCCGTCCATGGATAGTTTGTGTAGGACAAATCATTTATAGCACATGGACGACTCGTGAGTTCTCGTATACTGGACTCATGGCCTCGCTCCCGGTCGTCAACCAGCCGCCCCACCGGTGCGGCGCACTGCTCGACCATCTCTCGCGGCGCGTGCGGACGCGGGCGGAATCGGTGTTGACGCCCATGAACCTGCGCCCCCGCCACCTGCTCACGCTCACCGTGCTGCGCGACCACGGCAGCAGCACCCAGCAGGCCCTGGCCGCCACCCTCGGCATCGACAGCACCAACCTCGTCGGCCTGCTCAACGACCTCGAGGCCGACAACCTCATCGAGCGCCGCCGCTCCCCCGAGGACCGCCGCCGGCACGTGGTGGAGCTCACCGACGTCGGGGCGAAGAAGCTGGCCAAGGCCGAGTTCGCCATGGCCGCCGTCGAGGACGAGGTGCTCTGCGCCCTGAGCGTCGAGCAGCGCGAACAGCTCTACAGCCTCCTCCAGCAGGCCACCGCCACCACGGAGGTCGAAGCCTGCGTCGCCGCCGACGACACCGTCCGCACCCACGTGCAGGCCTGCGTCGCGGAGGACGATCAGCCGCTGCAGAGGTAGCCCGCGGCGCACCGGAAAGCGCGTTGAAAAACCGGCCCCACCCCCTCCTCGTGATCGCGGCCCACAATGGGTACGCCCTGAGGGGAGGATCGATGGCCGACACCGTGACCAGGCCCGTTCCGGTTCCGCTGCGACCGGCGTGGCGCGGGCCGAAGGGCGGGCAGATCCTGAAGATCGCCCGCACGACCGACCACAAGACGATCGGTGTCCTCTACCTCTCGACGTCGTTCGCGTTCTTCCTCGTCGGCGGCCTCACCGCGCTGCTGATGCGCGCGGAGCTCGCCCAGCCCGGCATGCAGTTCCTGTCACCTGAGCAGTACAACCAGCTGTTCACCATGCACGGCACGATCATGCTGCTGCTGTACGCGACCCCGAACCTCTTCGGCTTCGCCAACTTCATCGTGCCGCTGCAGATCGGGTCGCCCGACGTGGCGTTCCCGCGGCTGAACGCGTTCTCCTACTGGCTGTACCTGTTCGGCGGGCTGATCGTGATCAGCAGCTACCTCACGCCCGGCGGCCCGCCCGACTTCGGCTGGACCGCGTACACGCCGCTGTCCAACGCCATCCACTCGCCGGGCATCGGCGGCGACCTGTGGATCACCGGGCTGATCATCTCGGGGCTCGGCACGATCCTGGGCGCAGTGAACATGGTGACGACGATCGTCACGTTGCGCTGCCCCGGCATGACGATGTGGCGGATGCCCATCTTCACCTGGAACATCCTGCTCACCGCCGTGCTGATCCTGCTCGCGTTCCCGATCCTCACGGCCGCACTGTTCGGGCTGCTCGCCGACAGACACATCGGTGCACACGTCTTCGATCCGGCCAACGGCGGCGCCATCCTGTGGCAGCACCTGTTCTGGTTCTTCGGGCACCCGGAGGTCTACATCGTCGCGCTGCCGTACTTCGGCATCGTCACGGAGATCATTCCCGTCTTCAGCCGGAAACCGCTCTTCGGCTACCGGACGATGGTGTTCGCGACGATCGCGATCACCGGCCTGTCCGCGACCGTCTGGGCACACCACATGTTCGCGACCGGCGCCGTGCTGCTGCCGTTCTTCTCGTTCATGACCTTCCTCATCGCCGTGCCCACGGGGATCAAGTTCTTCAACTGGATCGGCACGATGTGGAAGGGGCAGCTGACGTTCGAGTCGCCGATGCTGTGGTCGATCGGCTTCCTCGTCACGTTCCTGCTCGGCGGGCTCACCGGCGTCATCCTCGCCGCGCCCGCGCTCGATTTCCACGTGCACGACAGCTACTTCGTCGTCGCCCACTTCCACTACGTGCTGTTCGGGACGATCGTGTTCGCCACGTTCGCCGGCATCTACTTCTGGTTCCCCAAGATCACCGGCCGCATGCTCGAAGAGCCGCTGGCCAAGTGGCACTTCTGGACGACGTTCATCGGCTTCCACACCACGTTCCTGATCCAGCACTGGCTCGGCGACGCCGGCATGCCGCGCCGCTACGCCGACTACCTGCCCACCGACGGGTTCACCCTCATGCACACCATCTCCACGATCGGGTCGTTCATCCTGGGCGCCTCGGTGCTGCCCTTCATCTGGAACGTGGTGAAGAGCTACCGCTTCGGCGCTCGCGTCGACACCGACGATCCGTGGGGCTTCGGCAACTCGCTGGAGTGGGCGACGACGTGCCCACCGCCGCGGCACAACTTCCTCGAGCTGCCCCGCATCCGTTCCGAACGGCCGGCGTTCGAGCTGCACTACCCGCACATGGTGGAGCGCCTGCGCGAGGAGGGCCACGTGCGCCGCGGCGGGCGCCACCGGGCGCTCGCGAGCGAGTCCGCGGCGGCGAACGAGGAGGACCGCTGATCGAAAGTGTCCTACGCTGCCTTCAGGAGGGCGGATCATGGACTCTGCGGCGGAGCGGCTCGAGAAGTACCGCGAGATGCGCGACTTCCAGCGCACCGCCGAGCCCGCGGGCGGCGACGCGGCCACCACGCCGGGAAACCGCTTCGTCGTGCAGCGCCACCGCGCCCGCCGCCGGCACTACGACCTGCGCCTGGAGCTGGGCGGCGTGCTCATCAGCTGGGCCGTGCCGAAGGGCCCGACGCTCGACCCGAAGGTGCGGCGCATGGCCGTGCACGTGGAGGACCACCCGCTCGAATACGCCGATTTCGAGGGCGTGATCCCGCACGGCGAGTACGGCGGCGGCGACGTGATCGTGTGGGACCGCGGCACGTGGGAGCCCGTCGACACCGACGATCCCGAGCAGGCACTCGCCGACGGCAACCTGCACTTCGACTTGTTCGGCGAGAAGCTCGCCGGCCGCTTCGTGCTCATCCACCCCAGCCGCGACGGCGACGGGAAGCAGTGGCTGCTGCTGCACAAGCAAGACGACCACGCCACCGCCGGCTGGGACGCCGAAGACCACCCGCAGTCCGTGAAGAGCGGCCTCACCAACGACGAGATCAAGGCCGCTCCCCCCGCGCTCTGGCGCAGCGACCTGCCCGCGGCCGAGGCGGAGGTGCGGCTCGCGCCCGAGTTCACCCCCGCGTCTTCCTCGGAGCTGAAAGCGCTCGACGAGCTCGACGCGCGCGGCAGCTGGGCGGTCGCCGGACAGAAGCTGGCGCTGACCAACCTCGACAAGGTGCTCGTCCCCGGCCGTGACGGTGAGGACCCGATCACCAAACGCGACCTCATCCGATACTACACGCGCATCGGCCCGACGATGCTGCCCTACCTCGCCAACCGCGCGCTCAACACACAC
The DNA here is from genome assembly GCF_040654155.1 of Amycolatopsis sp. NPDC050768. Lineage (NCBI taxonomy): Bacteria > Bacillati > Actinomycetota > Actinomycetes > Pseudonocardiales > Pseudonocardiaceae > Amycolatopsis > Amycolatopsis sp. NPDC050768. The sequence goes on along the minus strand of NZ_JBFAHL010000008.1, from coordinate 174,289 downwards.
CGGTTCCCCGGCGGCATCGAGAAACCCGGCTTCTGGCACAAGGAAGTGCCCGACCACGCGCCGAAGTGGCTGCACCGCTGGCACTACGAGGAAGCCGATCCCGACGACGTGCAGCAGTACCTCGTGCCCGAAGGCGTCGCCGACCTGGCGTGGCTGGCGAACTTCGGCGCGCTCGAGCTGCACGCGTGGACGTCGCGGATCGAGGACGTCGAGCACCCCACGTGGACGTTGTTCGACATCGACCCCGGCCCGGAGACGTCGTTCGACGACGTGCTCGCCCTCGCGCGCTTGCACCGCACCGCTTTGGAGCACCTCGGGCTCGTCGGGCTGCCGAAAGTCACGGGACAGCGCGGGATCCAGGTGTGGGTGCCGGTGGAACCGCGCTACACGTATGCGGAAACGCGCAAGTGGGCCGAGACCGTGTCGAAGACGATCGGGCGCACGCTGCCCGATTTGGTGAGCTGGGCGTGGCACAAGGACCGCCGCGGGGGCAAGGCACGGCTGGACTACACGCAGAACGTGCTGAACAAAACGCTCGTCGCGCCCTACAGCATCCGCCCGCGGCCGGGTGCGCCGGTTTCCGTGCCGCTGCGATGGGAAGAGCTCGACGATCCAATTCTCACTCCCGACCACTGGACGATTCGGACAGTCCTCGAACGAGTCGAGACCGTCGGCGATCCGTTCGCGACGTTGCTGGGGGTGGAGCAGCAGCTGCCGAAACTGTGAGTTATCACCGGTTCAGCAGCACCTGGAGTGCGCTCCAGGCCTAGGGTCGTGCCCATGCGATTCGGAATGTTCGTTCCCCAGGGCTGGCGTCACGACCTCGTCGATATCGACCCGGCCGACCACTGGACCACGATGCTCGACCTCGCCCGCTTCGCCGACGCGGGACCGTTCGAGTCGATCTGGGTCTACGACCACTTCCACACCGTGCCCGTGCCGAGCGACGAAGCCACCCACGAGGCGTGGAGCCTCATGGCGGCCTACGGCGCCGCGACTTCGCGCGTGCGGCTGGGGCAGATGTGCACCTGCATGGCGTACCGCAACCCCGCGTACCTCGCGAAGGTCGCGGCCACCATCGACGTGATCTCCGGCGGCCGCGTGGAGATGGGCATCGGCGGCGGCTGGTACGAGCACGAGTGGCGCGCGTACGGCTACGGCTTCCCCAGCGCCGGCGAGCGCCTCGGCATGCTCGACGAGGGCGTCGAGATCATGCGCCAGCTCTGGACCGAGGGCAAAGCCACCCTCGACGGCAAGCACTACCAGGTCGACGGCGCCATCTCCCGCCCCCTTCCCTTGCAGGACGGCGGAATCCCCCTGTGGATCGCCGGCGGCGGCGAGAAGAAGACCCTGCGCACGGCTGCGAAGTACGCCCAGTACACCAACTTCGTCGGCGACGTCGAGGGCTTCAAGCACAAGTCGTCGGTGCTGGAGGGCCACTGCAAGGAACTCGGCACGGACTTCGGTTCGATCGTCCGCTCGGCCAACTACAACGTCGTGATCGGCGAAACCGAGAAGGACGTGCAGGACCGGCTGGCGTGGATCCGTTCGCACTACGAGCGGTATCTGCCGGCGGATGTGCTGGAGTCCACCGTCACCAGCTTCGAGAACGGCCCGCTGGTGGGCACGCCGGAGCAGATCGTGGAGCGGCTGAAGGAGATGGAAGATCTCGGGATGACGTACGCGATCTCCTACTTCGTGGAGGCGGCGTATGACCGGTCGGGCCTCGAGCTTTATGCGTCCAAGGTGATTCCGGAGCTGGTCTGAAATTTGTCGTTTGCCGGCCGGTGCCTGTTCGGGGTGCCGGCCGGCTTTTGTTGGCAGTTCGGTAAGCCAGACGCGAAGCGCTGCAGGAAGTCAGAGCAGAGACTCCAGAACGTCGGGAAGCGCCACCAACACCGTGGCAACCAAGGCAAACGGCACCACCCACAAAGCCACAAACCCCAGCTGCCGCAGCGAACGCACCCCTAGCCCCAGCACCACACCGAGAGCGAGCAGAGTCGCCACCGCCAAGGCGACGGAGCCGAGGTGAGGCCATTCGCGGGCGGCGTCCGCGAGGAGGAGGCCCACGGCGGCGGCCGTGGCGAGGGTGCCGGCACGGGTGGGGGCGCCGACGAAGCGGAAGGCCAGGCCGAGGGCGCCTGCGAGGACGGCCAGGAAACACCACAGCACCACGGTCTGGGTGTCGATCGAGTAGGGCATGCCCGGGTATTTGAGGCCGTACATGACTTTCTTGCCCACGTAGAACGCCACCACGGCCGGCAGGAGGGCGGCGACGGTGCGGACGTACGCACGGCGCGGCCCGCGGCCGGCGGAGACGGCGACCACCAGCGCGATCCACAGGACGAAGGCGTGCGCGAGGAGGCGGAGGCCGGCGTTGTAATACGCGAAGGCCGCGAAGGCGCCGGATACCAGGCCACCGGCGACGGCGAGGGCTTCGCCCGCGCCGACGGGCCGTCGGGTCAAAGAGTCGGTCATGTGTCCCCCCAAGAACGCAGACCTTACCGGTGAAGCGGCGATCAGCGTTTCGTCAGCACCACCAGATAGCGGCAAACGTCCGGAGTCGGGTTCACATAGGTGCACGGCGCCGGGCGGCCCAACTGCAGGCAATCCCCCGCGTCGAGTTCGTGCACCGTGGAGCCCTCGACGAAGCGGAGGTGGCCCGACAAGACCCAGATCAGGTGGTCCGCGAACGCATAAGAATCCGCCGGAAAGCCGACCGAAGCGCCGGCCGGCAGGGAGACCTCGACTAGTTCCGTGGAACCCGGCGGTGAGACAGCGCGGCGCACATACCCCGTGACCGGGTCGGTCCACGTCGGTTGGTCCGAAAGCCGCATGAGGCGACGGTCGGAGCCGGCCTCGGCGCGCGCGACGAGTTCCGACAAGGTCAGGCCCAACGCGGACGCGAGCCGGCTCAGCAGCACCGCCGTGGGTTGGGCCTCGCCGCGTTCGATTTTGCCGATCATGGCGCGCGAGACGCCCGAGCGTTCGGCCAGGGTGCCGGCGGAGAGGTCGTGGGCGAGGCGGGCGTCGCGCAGGGTCGAGGCCAGGGAGGCTGACAGGGGGTCCGTCACAAGATGACACTATAACAGCCAATAGCCGCTACTATAGTGAACCATGCTGATCCGAGACGCCGACGATCGCGACGCCGAAGCGTGCGCGGAGATCTACGCGCCATACGTGCGCGACACGACGATCACGTTCGAGACGGAGCCGCCGACCGGCGCGGAAATGGCGGAGCGCATCAGGCGCGCCGCGAAGACGCACGCGTGGCTGGTGCTGGAGATCGACGGGCGCGTGGCCGGGTACGCGTACGGCGGACCGTTCAAGGAGCGCGCCGCGTACCGCTGGTCGTGCGAGGTGAGCGTGTACCTGGAGCTGGGGCGGCGACGCACGGGTGGCGGCCGCGCGCTGTACGAAGCGCTCTTCGCACGCCTCGCGGAGCGCGGGTTCCGGACGGCCGTCGCGGGAATGACGCTGCCGAACGAGCCCAGCGTCGGCCTGCACACGGCGCTGGGGTTCGAGCCCGTGGGCACGTACCGGCGCATCGGGTGGAAACACGGAGCGTGGCGGGACGTGGCGTGGGCGCAGCGCTCGCTCGTGCCCGATTCGGACCAATCGCCGAAGGAACCACGCTGAGCAGTGCAGAATGGAGCCCATGAGCGCCGACCTCGACGAGCTGCGCAGACTGCGCCGGGCCCGTGACCGGATGGACCGCGAGTACGCCGAACCCCTCGACGTGCCCGCGCTCGCCCGCACGGCGCTGATGTCGACGGCGCACTTCAGCCGCCGCTTCCGCGAGGCGTACTCGGAGACGCCGTACTCCTACCTGATGACCCGCCGCATCGAACGCGCCAAGACTCTGCTGCGCAACGGTCTCACCGTCACCGAAGCGTGCTTCGCCGTCGGGTGTACCAGCCTCGGGTCGTTTTCGGCTCGGTTCACGGAGCTCGTCGGCGATACGCCCTCGGCCTACCGCGCGCGCGACCACGAGCACGTCGCCGCGGTGCCGCCGTGCCAGACGATGGTGGCGACGCGGCCGCGCAAGACCGGCGGCGCGCCGCGGCAGAGCAGTTTTGGAGAAGCGTCCGTCGGCGCGTCCGCATAATCTCACGGCATGACTGTTTCCATCGCCGCCGTGCACGTGATCGTCGACGATCCCGACGCGGCCGTCGCGTTCTACAGAGACACGCTGGGCTTCAAGGTGCGCAACGAGGTCGCCAACGACGGCTTCCGCTGGGTCACCCTCACCACCGACACCCAGCCCGAGATCGAGATCGTGCTGTCGCAGCCGCACGCCGGCCGGTCCAAGGCCGACGGCGACACCGTGGCCGCGCTGCTCGCCAAGGGGGAGCTCGGCGCGATCAACCTGCGCACGGACAACCTCGACGAGACGTTCGCCAAGGTCGCCGCCGCGCCCGGCGCCGAGGTGCTGCAGGAGCCGGCCGACCAGTTCTGGGGCGTGCGCGACGCCGCCGTGCGCGACCCGGCGGGGAACCTCGTGCGGATCGCCCAGGCCTAGTCAGGCCCGGTCAGTCTCCACTGATGTCGAGGTCCTCGATGTCCTGCTCGAGCCGGGCGCGCCAGGACCACTGAGGCTGGGTCCAGTCGGTGTCGTCGGCCGGGGGCTCGCCCAGCGGCAGCGCCTGGTCGGCCACGCCGTGGGTCACGCGGTACGCCAGTGCCGACGTCGCCGCGCGGATCCACCGGTCCCCCGCCGCACCGGACGGCGGGACGACGCCGAATGCGTGCGTGAACCACACGGGCAACAACGCGCTGGAGCCGATCGCGTCGGTGATGCGTTCGCGCAGCTTGGAGTGCAGCTCTTCCCAGTCGCGTTCGGACTTCTCGATCTGGGGCAGCACGCGGGTGCGCGTGACGTCGTCGGCGTCGAGCACCTGCTGCGCGGCCTCGGCGTCCTTGACCGCGGCGGGCAGCTGACGATCGAGGACACCGCGGCGACGGGCGACCACTTCGGACAGTCGTGACTCGGCGCTACCGCGGTTTTCGTCGCCGTGCTGGGTGGCCGCGAGGATGGCGAGCACGTTGATGAGCGCGTTTTCGCTCTCTGCCAACGCTTCGCGCGCCTGCGGCAGCCGCGCGATGTCCTCTTCGTACGGACGGCGCTGGTTGGCCGTCATCAGCTGCGCGGCCAGCGCGTGGCGACGTTCGGCATCGGCGGCGAGCTTGCGCAACGCGGGGCCGACGTCGTCGAGGTCCACCACCGGCACCTTCTCCGACACACGCACCGCGCGTTCGAGCAACTGCAGGCGCTGGCGCAGCCGTTCGAGCTGGCGCGTGGCGAGGACGAGGCGGGACTCGTGGCGGACCTGGGCGTCGGAGAAGGACTCGAACGTCTCGCGAAGCTCCGTCAGCTCGCGCCCGGTGCGCGACTCGAGGTCGACGACGGTTTCCTGCATGCCGTCGACGGTTTCGGACAGCGCGTCGAACTCGCTGTCCGTTTCCTCCTCGCCTTCGGGGTAGTACTCGGTGTCGGGGTAGTACTCGGAGTAGGTCATCGGACCTCCTGCACCAGGAACACGACGGTGACCGCGGTCGCGACGGCGGCGAGCACCACCAGGATCGTCTGCACGGCGCCCGGGACCAGCAGCGACGCGGCCGTGAGCCCCGCCGCGGCCGCCCCCGTGTACGCGGCGCGCAGCCGCCGGTCGACCATCAGCGGCGTCGGCCCGAGCGACCCGAGCGCGATCCGCAGGCCGGCGCCGAGCAGCGGCAGCGCGAACAGGATCCACACCGCGCTGATACCGCCGAACAGCATCAGCGCGCCCGCCACCATCCCCACCGCGACGGGCGCCGCCGCCAGGTACAGCGACAGCCGCTGCGCGCCGGTCCGCTGCGCCTCCAGCTTCGCCGCGCGCACCTGCTCGGTCGCGATCTCCACCTCGTGCTCCGTGCGCAGCAGGTCCTCCGCCGCGTCGACCAGGCTGTCGAGGGCACGCGTCCGCTCATCCCCGGCTTCCGGCAGGGCACCCAGCCGCGCCCGCATGGTCTCCTGCACCCGGGCGACGCGCGCCGTCGCCTGCTCGCGCTTGTGCTGCGCTGGCGTAGTCACCCGGCCACTGTAGGTACGAACCGCGCCAACCTCCGGGAACGACGCGGCTTGCCGTGGAGTGTCGCCGCCGGTCAGATGACGCCGAAGAGGCAGAACCCGCCGTCGGGCCCCTGCCGCAGCGTGAACGTGGCGCGGTAGGGCGTCGGGTTTCCGGGAAAGTCCGAGTCGACGTCTACGAACTGCGTGATCTCGTGCAGCGGCTCGACCTCCCGGACGCGGTAGTGCCCCACGTTCGGGTCCGCGAAATGCCCGTGCACCAGCGAGGCCGGACTCTCGTCCGCCGACTCGCACACATACGCGGCGGCTCCGGCGAGGTCGTGGGCATTGAGCTTGCCGAGAAGCTCGTTCATGAACTGCGGCTCAGGCAGAGTGCCGGCGGCGCCGACCGGGTGGTTCTTGTTCACGAGGAACCCGGGTGCGACGAAGCCAGTGATCGCGACGCCGGCCGCCAGCACCACGACCACGCCGAGGGTGATCCAGAGCCAGAGGAGGCTCCGCTTCCTGGGCTGCGGCGGGTAGCCGGGTGGTGGGTAGCCGGGTTGGGCCCACTGTTGCTGCGGGTATGGCTGCTGCTGGGACGGGTAGGGCTGTTGTTGCGGGTAGGGCTGCTGGGGGTAGGGCTGCTGCGGATACGGCCCACCCGGCTGCGGCGGGTAACTCATCGTCGTCCTCGGAAGCTCACCGAACGTAAGTTACCCACATCGCGAGCGTAATTCTCGCCGAGGCTGGCGCAGCACCCAGCCGCCGAACTTTGCCCCTCAGTGCCCCCTCCGCCGCCAGACAGACCCCCGCCCTCCCTTGGGGGGCGTGCCCTTGTCCAGTCTATCGGCCACCCCCGACAAAACCCGTGGCCAACCCAGTCGGAGGGCGAAGTTGTCCACAACTCGGGGTGGGTGTGGACAACTTCCGTTCAGGCCGCCGTCGAGCGGGAAACCGGGGCTACTGGGCGAGTTCTCGAGGGCCGAATCAGCAGCGCATCCCGCTCATCGACAGCTGACACCACCACCGTCCGAGCGAATCCGCGCGGCAAGGCGGAACGCGCGGCAAGGCGCAACGCGCGGTTGAACTCCGGGGATCTCCCCGAGGTGCCGCCGCCGTGAACCGGGCAGAATCGAGCGGTGCGGATCAGCTTGCTCGGCCCTCTGGAGGTCCGGACGGACGACGGCGCGCCCGTCGAGGTCGCGGGCGCGCGGCTGCGGGCGCTGCTCAGTGCGCTGGCGCTGGAGCCCGGCCGGGAAGTGTCGGCGGCTCGGCTGGTCGACGCGGTGTGGGGCGAGCACCCGCCGGCGACTAGCAACGCGTTGCAGGCGCTCGTTTCGCGGCTGCGCAAGGCCGGGGTGACGCTGGAGTCGACGCCCACGGGGTACCGGCTGTCGGCGAGTGTGGACGCGGCGCGGTTCGAGGAACTGGTCGCGAAGGCGCGGCAGGTGGGCGATGCGGAGACCGTCACGCTGCTGCGGCAGGCGCTGGATCTGTGGCGGGGTCCCGGTCAAGCCGACAGCACTTATTTCCAAGCCCCGCTCGCCCGGCTCACCGAGCTGCGGTTGGGCGCGGCGGAGGACCACGCCGAGGCGGCGCTGCGGTTGGGCGGCGGCGAGGAGCTGGTCGCGGAGCTCACCACGCTCCTGTCGGAACACCCGTTACGCGAACGCCTCGCCGCCGCGTTCATGCGCGCCCTGCGCGCCGCCGGGCGGCCTGCCGACGCGCTGACGGTCTACGAACGCGTCCGCAAAGCCCTCGCGGAAGAGCTCGGCACGGACCCGTCGGCGCAGCTTTCCGCGCTGCACACGGCAATCCTGCGCGATTCCCCTGCGGACAGTCACGACGAGCCGCGCAACAACCTGCGCGCCGGCCTCACGAGCTTCGTCGGCCGCGACGCCGACGTCGCCCAGGTCGCCAAGCTCGTCGCCGAATACCGCCTCACCACGCTGACCGGGCCGGGCGGCGCCGGGAAAACGCGCCTGGCCACCGAAACCGCCCGCACGCTCCTCGATCGCACGCGCGGCGACGTCTGGCTCGTCGAACTCGCCCCGATCACCGACGGCGCCGACGTCGCCCAGACCGTCCTCACCACCCTCGGCCTGCGCGAACAGGGCCAGCTCGGCCTGACCGCCGGCGGCACGCCTGTCGACCGGGCCGTCGGCGCCCTGCGTGGCCGCGAAGCGCTGCTGGTGCTCGACAACTGCGAGCACGTCATCGACGCCGCCGCCGAGCTGGCCGAACGGCTCCTCGGCGAATGCCCCCGCCTGCGCATCGTCGCGACGAGCCGCGAACCGCTCGCCGTCACGGGGGAAGCGTTGTGGCCGGTGGAGCCGCTCGCCCTGCCACCGCAGGACGCGAGCGTCGCCGACGCCATGGCCTGCGCTTCCGTTCGCCTCCTCGCGGACCGCGCCGCGGCGGTGCGCCCGGGCTTCGAGGTGAGCGCGTCGACCGTCGACGCCGTCGCCCGCATCTGCCGCGCCCTCGACGGCATGCCCCTCGCCGTCGAACTGGCCGCCGCGCGCCTGCGCTCCCTCACCATCGCCCAACTGGCCGCCCGCCTCGACGACCGCTTCCGTCTCCTGACCGCCGGCAGCCGCACAGCGCTCCCCCGGCACCGCACCCTGCGCGCAGTCGTCGATTGGAGCTGGGAACTCCTGTCCGACGCCGAGCGCACCCTGCTGCGCCGCCTCGCCGTCTTCTCCGGCGGCGCCACCTCCGAAGCAGCCGCTGCGGTCTGCGGCACCGAGGATTCTCCTGACCTGCTCACAGCCCTTGTCGACAAGTCTCTCCTCGTCGTTTCGGACACGCCCGAACCGCGCTACACCATGCTCGAAACCATCAAGGCCTACGCCCTGGAGCGCCTCACCGAAGCCGCCGAACCCGAGCTGTTGCGACGCGCCCACGCCACCTGGTTCGCCCAGCTCGCCGAAGCCGCCGATCCCCACCTGCGCCGCGCCGAACAGCTCGAATGGCTCGCCCGCCTCACCGCCGACCACGGCAACCTCACCTCCGCCGTCCGTTCCGCCATCACCGCAGGCGACGCAGCCACGGCGATCCGCCTCGTCGTCGCCTCCGGCTGGTATTGGCTCCTGGGCGGCCACCGCGCCGAAGGCATGGAACTGATCGTCGCCGCCCTCGCCGTCCCCGGTCAGGTCGACAACGAAGACCGCGCTTCCGCCAACGCCCTCTGCGTCCTCTTCTCCACAGCCGGCTTGGCCGACGACCGCTCCGCCGAGTCCTGGATCCACACCGCCATGGAACTGACGGAAGGCGGCCCGCGCGCCCACCCGGCCCTCCGCTTCATGGCCCCGCTCGAACAACTGTTGTCCGGCACCCCAACCGGCGCACCCCCACGTCTGGACACTTTGGACACCCTCCTCGCCGACGAAGACCCCTGGCTCCGCGCCCACGCCCGCCTCACCCGCGCCCGCCTGCAGTTCAACACCAGCCACGGCCGCGCCGCCACCGAAGTCGACCTCGAAGAATCCGTGCGCCTGTTCCGCCTCACCGGCGAACGCTGGGGCCGCTCCCTGGCCCTGAGCAGCCTCGCCGAACTCATCGCCCGCAACGGCGAACTCCACCGAGCCGTCGACCACTACTCCGAAGCCATCGACGTCGTCACGGAAATCGGCACGCTAGAAGACGTCCTGTACATCTGGGGCCGCCAAGCCCAACTCTTCTGGCTGATGGGCGACCCCGCTTCTGCCGACGCCGCCCTCGCCGCCGCCGACCGTGATGCTGCGGTAGTAGTTTCTCCGGACGCACTCGCCGGCCTCGCTCAGGCCAAGGGCGACCTGGCCCGGTGGCGCGGAGACTCCGGCGCTGCGGTGAGGTTCTTTGACCGGGCCGAGAGCTTGGTCCAGCACCTGCCCTTGCATCCCCTCTTCCAAGCAATGATGACTCAGTCACGCGCATTCGTGGACGCCGACAACGGCCATCTCGCCGAGGCCGCAACCCGCCGCCGCGCCGCCTTCGACCTGACCACCACAGCCGGCGACGCGATGTATTTATCACAAGTGGTTGTGGGGATTGCAGATCACGCCCTTCGCATCGGCCAGACGGAACACGCGGCACACCTACTGAAGACAGCCTACGAACTGAGCGGCGGCCCAGACCACAGCTCACCCGACGCAGTGCGATTGGGCCACTTGATCAATGTGGATGATGTGGAACCGATGAGCATGGATGTCTTGGACACCATGGTCACCTCGGTTCTCGAGTAACACCCAGGCTCACCGGTCGCCACACGAACCTGCAATAACCCTCCACCGACGGCCAGGCACCCACTTTCCGCCAGGTACGCCATCTACCCGACAGACAGCGGGTGCACCCAACCCAGGATCTCCCAACCAATCCCCCGACCTTTCCCCGGCCGGCCCCCGACGAAGGTGAAACCACACGGCTCGGGGTAGCTTGTCAAGGTACTCTTTCCCGCCTTGACAAGCTACCCCGAGCCGTAGTGACAATTGAACTTCGGGGAGCCATCTGGAGGTTTGTCTTTTAATCTTTTGATCTTTAAAACCAAAGACAAACGATTAAAAGAAGATACACATGGCTAGCCCCCGCTGCACTCAATGGTAGAAGATAGTGCTTCGCCGGGGGCCGGCCGGGGAAAGGTTGGCCGGAGAAACCGACGGCTTTGTCGGGTGGCTGAGTTGGGAGTCGTGCCTGCCGATCGGTGACCATTGGGAAGATGGTTGGCCCGCTGACCCGGCGCGTTCCAAGAGTGGCTGAGCCGCGTGACGGTCGGAATGTGACCGTTGGATAGGTCGGTCACCAAGGCCCACACGATCCGTCCCCCACCACGCCCGGGCGCCGAGACACTCACCCCCCACCCCCTCATAGACAGCCGTGGTGCGATGAACACCATGGAGATCCGAGAAATGCGCGCCTTCGTCGCCGTGGTCGAGGAGGGTGGGCTGTCGGCGGCGGCGCGGCGGTTGCACGTGAGCCAGCCGGCGGTGTCGCAGACGGTGCAGGCGCTGGAGCGGCAGCTGGGGGTGCAGTTACTGGTCCGCAGCAACGCGGGTGTGCAGCCCACCGAGGCCGGGATGACGTTGGCGGGTGAGGCGCGCGCGGTGCTGGCGCGGCATGACCAGGCGGTGGCGGCGGTGACGCGGCATGCGTCGGGGAGTCTGTTGCGCGTCGGGATGCCGTTGGAGTTGCCGCCGGATTTGATGGCGCGGGCGTTGGCCGATCTGGCCGCCGCGTTTCCGGACACGAGGGTGCAGGTGGTGCACGCGTCGACGACCGGGCAGTTCGGGCTGTTGCAGAAGGGCGAGCTCGAGTTGGGCCTCGTGCGCGAGCGGCCGGTGGGGCCGGAGCTCGACGCGATGCCGGTGCTGGAGGAGAAGCTCGGGGTGCTGCTGTCGAAGGAGCAGGCCGGCAAGCTCGCGGGGCCCGACGGAATCCGGCTCGACGCGCTGGTCGGGCTGGAGTGGATCGGGTTCCCGAGGGAGGGCAGCCCGGCGTGGTACGACGAGGTGACCGCGATCTTCCGTTCGCACGGTCTCGAAATCGGCCCCGATCCGACGGCCGGGCACTCGCTGATCTCCGAGCTCAAGTTCGCCGCCGTGAGCGCGGGTGGCACGTTCACGCTCGCGCCGCCGAACTGGACGCAGCCCATCCCCGAGCACCTGGCTTGGTGTCCGCTGCTCGGGTCCCCACTCGTGCGACGGACGTGGGCGGTGTGGGCGGCGGCGTCGCACCGGCGTGACCTCGGGCATCTGGTGGCGGCACTGGACGTCTTATAAGGGTCATAAGCGAGCGGTATCGCCAGGTCGGAAGGCTGACCGGGCTGTTTCGCTTGAACGAGGCGGCTGCGCACCACGGCGCGGCCGGATTCGGGAGAAGTGACTGAAATGACGGCAGAACTGTCGGGAACCACCGCTCTGGTCACGGGCGCGACGAGCGGCATCGGGCGCGCGACGGCAGTGGCGCTGGCGAAGCTCGGCGCCCACGTGCTGGTGAGCGGTCGCGACGCCGGCCGTGGTGAGCAGGTGGTGAAGGAGATCGTCGCCGAGGGCGGGCAGGCCGCGTTCCTGGCTTCCGACCTCGCAGACGTGGCCTCGGCGCAGGACCTCGCTTCGCGCGCCCTCGCGGTAACGGGACGCGTGGACGTGCTGGTGAACAGCGCCGGCGTGTTTCCCTTCGGCCCCACCGAGGACACGTCGGAGCAGGACTTCGACGCGGTGTACGCGCTGAACGTGAAGGCGCCGTACTTCCTCGTCGCGGCCCTCGCGCCGGCGATGGCCGCGCGCGGCGCGGGATCGATCGTGAACGTGTCCACCATGGTCGCGGAGTTCGGCGCCGCGGGCATGGGTCTCTACGGCTCCAGCAAGGCGGCGCTCGAGCTGCTGACGAAGTCGTGGTCCGCGGAATTCGGCCCGCGCGGCGTGCGCGTGAACGCCGTCAGCCCCGGCCCGACACGCACCGAAGGCACGGCCGTGATGGGCGAAACCCTGGATCAGCTGGCGTCGCTCGCCCCCGCCGGCCGCCCCGCCGGCCCGGACGAGATCGCGGCGGCGATCGTGTTCCTGGTGACCGGCGGCGCGAGCTTCATCCACGGCGCGGTGCTGCCGGTGGATGGCGGACGGGTTGCGGTGTAAGGAGTTCTCGGGTGGGTGAGCCGGCGCTTTTCGGGCGCCGGCTCACCCATAGCTCCGTTGTGGACAAAACCTACTGGTGCTGCAGTTCCTTCGACTTCCGCAACAACCGCAGCGACCGCGAGTCCGCAAAGCCGGCACTGCGAGCTGCTGCCTCGAGAGTCGACCCGTCGGCCAGCAGGTGCTCGGCGTGTTCCAACCGCAGCGTTTGCTGATAGCGCAACGGAGTCATCCCCACCGCGTCGACGAAGTGCCGCGTCACAGTCCGCTCGCTGCAGCCCAGTTCCCGCGCCAGGGACGAAAGCCGCAGGGGTTCCGCGTAGCGCGTCTCGATCAGGTCCTGCACGCGGTGCACCAGGTCGGACAGGTGGTTGCGGTGGCGGAGCAGTCCGGTGACGGGCTGCTGGCCGTTGCGGCGCGCGTAGAAGACGAGCGAACGCGCGATGCGGCCCGCGACGCCGGGGCCGTGGGCGGTGGCGACGAGGTGCAGCGCCAGGTCGATGCCGCTGGCCATGCCGGCGGAGGAGGCGACGCGGCCGTCGACGACGTAGAGCACGTCGCGGACCACGGTGGTGGCCGGGTAGCGCAGGGCGAGGTCGTCTTGGAGGTCGTGGTGGGTGGTGCAGCGGTGACCGTCGAGCAGGCCCGCCTCGGCGAGGGCGACGGTGCCCGCGCAGACGCTCGCGACGAGGCCGCCCGCGGAGTGGTGGACGCGCAGCAGGTCGAGCCCGCGCGGCATGGCCGGGGCGATGCCCGGGGTGAAGCCGGCGCCGCCGGGGACCACGAGGATGTCGTCGCGGCCGAGGACGGGGACGCGGGTCGAGGCGCGCACCGGCAGGCCCTCGGCGGTGGGCACGTCGGGTTCCTCGGCGAAGTAGGCCAGCTCGTAGGGCAGGCCCAGCGAACGCGCGGCGAGGAACACGTCGGCCGCGCCCGCGATGTCCAGCAGGTACGCCTGAGGTGCGAGCAGGAACACCACCCTCGTCATGAGCGCGACGCTACCCGCGAGCGTCCCCCGGACCGGCGGCATCGGCGCAGGTCCGGGGGACCTCGGGTAAGGGTGCTGCCCTCGAGGGCCCGGCAGTGGCGAAACTCGTCACGCCGCCAGCGAAGGCACCTGCTCGCCTTCGATCGGCGGCCCCGGCGGGGTGCCGTCGCCGAACGGACGACCGCCAAGCTCCTCGCGGCCGTGCGGAGTCAGCCAGCCCGACAGGTCGGGTCCGGCGGGGATGACGCCCGTCGGGTTGATGGAGCGGTGCACCACGTAGTAGTGCTCCTTGACCTGGTCGAAGTCGATCGTGTCACCGAAACCGGGGGTCTGGAACAGGTCACGCGTATAGGCCCACAGCACCGGCATCTCGGTGAGCTTCTCGCGGTTGCACTTGAAGTGGCCGTGGTACACCGGGTCGAAGCGGACGAGCGTGGTGAACAGCCGCACGTCGGCCTCGGTGATCGTGTCGCCGACGAGGTAACGCTGGTTCGCGAGGCGCTCGGAGAGCCAGTCGAGACGGGCGAAGAGCGCGTTGTACGCCGTCTCGTACGCCTCCTGGGAACCGGCGAAACCGGCCTGGTAGACGCCGTTGTTCACGTCGCGGAACACCTTGTCGGCGACGTCGTCGATCTCGTCGCGCAGGGGTTCGGGGTACAGGTCGGGCGCGCCTTCGCGGTGGTACGCGCGCCACTCCAGGGAGAGGTCGAGCGTCATCTGCTTGAAGTCGTTGGTCACGACCTGGCCGGTCGGCACGTCGACGATCGCCGGCACGGTGATGCCGCGCGGGTACTGCGGGTCGCGCTTGAAGAAGGCCTCCTGCAGGCGCTCGATGCCCAGCACGGGGTCGCGCCCGCCCGGGTCGAGGTCGAACGTCCAGCTGCGCTGGTCGTGCGTCGGCCCGCAGATACCCATGGACAGCACGTCTTCCAGGCCCAGCAGCCGGCGCACGATCGACGCGCGGTTGGCCCACGGGCACGCGCGGGCGATCACGAGGCGGTAGCGGCCGGGCTCCACGGGCCAGCCGTCGCGGCCGTCGGCGGTGATGCGGTCGGGGATGTAGCTCTGGTCGCGCTTGAACTCGCCCTTGTCGGCGGTCATGACACCACTTTCGTCGAAGGGTTGCAGGTCACTCGGGGCACGGCTGGGCCCCGTCCGGCTCCAGCGCCGCGGCCACCCGCGCGAGGATCGGGCCCGCGCCGCGGATCTCATCGGGGGTCAGGTGGTCGAACAGGTGCGACCGTACGCGCGCGAGGTGCCCTGGGTAGGCGCCCGCGAGCTTCGACCGACCCGATTCGGTGAGCGACGCGTTGGCCGCACGGCCGTCGCTCTCGCACTTGGCCTTCTCCACCAGGCCGCGCTTGACCAGGCTGTCGACGACGCGGCTGATGCGGCTTAACGAGAGCGCCGTGGCCTTGGCCAGGTCGGACAGCCGCAGCCACCCCTCCTCGGCCTCGGAGAGGGACACGAGCACGGTGTAGTCGGTCATCGAGATGCCGGTCTCGTTCACGAACTGGTCATCCAGGACCCGCGGCAACACGGTGATGATCCGTATCAACGGCCGCCACACGGCCTCTTCTTCCCTGCTCAACGGCACTCTGTCCACCATATGGGCAGTCTACCGGAATACTTGCTCGCGCAATCAGGTTATGTGGGCTAGAGTCTTGTTGAGCCCTCAACCAAGCGGTTGGGGGAGCGAACCCGAAGGAAGAGATCTCATGACCAGCGCGACCACCACTTACCCCCAGCTGACCGGCGAGTACACGATCGACGCCGCCCACAGCCGCATCGGCTTCGTCGCCCGCCACGCGATGGTGACGAAGGTCCGCGGCGCGTTCAACGAGTTCGACGGCACCTTCACCGTCGACGGTGAGAACCCGGCGAACTCGAGCGCCAAGGTCACCATCCAGGCGCACAGCATCGACACCCGCAACGCCGACCGCGACGGTCACATCCGCAGCAACGACTTCCTCTCGATGGACGAGTACCCGCAGATCACCTTCGTGTCCACCGGGATCACCCAGACCGGCGACACCAGCTTCGACGTGACCGGCGACCTCACCATCAAGGGCGTTGCCAAGTCCATCACCATCCCCTTCGAGTTCGAGGGCTCGGCGAAGGACCCGTTCGGCAACGACCGCGTGGGCTTCGAGGGCTCCACCACGATCTCCCGCAAGGACTACGGCATCACCTGGAACGCCGCGCTCGAGACCGGCGGCGTGCTGGTGTCCGACAAGGTCACCCTCGAGTTCGAGGTCTCGGCGATCAAGAGCGCCTGAACCTCGCCTCAGACCCCGGGTAACCGGGTCGCGCAGGGCCGGCTCACCGACTTCGGTCGATGAGCCGGCCTGTCGGCGTTTCTGGGGGTCAGTTGTCCGACAGCAGGGCTTCGCCGAGACGGCGCCAGTGCGGCATGGCCGACGTGCCCGGCGGGGTGCCGATGACCTGGATCCCGATGTGGTCCGCGCCCGCCGTGAGGTGGCTGCGGAGCTTCTCGACGACAGTGTCGGCGTCGCCCCAGAAGACGAGGGCGTCGATGAGACGGTCGGAGCCGCCGTTTGAGATTTCGGCTTCGGTGTAGCCGAGGCGGCGGAATTTGGCGACGTTGTACGTCGACGTCAGGTAGCGCGCCAGGTGTTCGCGCGCGGCGGCGCGGGCGACGGCCGGGTCGGGTTCGAAGAGGACGGCGTGCTCGACGCCCAGGAAGGCGTCCGGGCCGAGGATCTCGCGTGCTTGGGCGGTGTGGTCGACGGTGACGTGGTAGGCGTGGGCGCCGGAAGCGCGGTCGCGGGCCATCTGCAGCATCTTGGGTCCGTAGGCGGCCAGGATGCGGCGGATCGGCGACGCGGGAGCGGGGTTCGGGCTTTCCACCGCGTCCATCTCGTCCAGGTACGCGGCCATGGCGGCCAGCGGTTTGACGTCGGAACGAGCGCCGCCGTAGCCGAGGCCGAGGACGTGGCGGCCGGGGTAGGCGTCGGCGAGCAGGTGGGCGGCGCCTTGCGTCCAGCGGGCCTCGCGGGACCAGATCTGCGCGATGCCGTTGACGACGTGCATCCGCTGGGTCGCAGCAAGCAGGAAACCCGCGTGCGTCATGGCTTCGCGGCCCAGCAGCTCCGGGACCCAGATCGCGCGCCAGCCCTGTCCTTCCAGCTCCTGCACCGAATCACGCATCAGTGCGGCAGGCTGGTGTTCGAAGTCGAACGTCCAGATCCCGAACTTCCCCAGCCCGTCCATGCCATCTCCTCGAGTCACACATCGAAGTATCGCAGAATTACGATATGAAGCGCAAGCAAGAAGGCGCACAGCCAACAAGCGAGACCTACAACGTCTGACCCAGCGCGGAAACCAGCGAAGCGATCCGCTCCTCGTCGCGCCGGTAGTGCGTCCACTTCCCCACCCGCGTGGACCGCACCAGGCCCGCGCGCTCCAGCTCCGCGAGGTACGCCGACACCGTCGACTGCGCCAGGCCCGCCTTCGCCTGGATGTGGCTCACGCAGACGCCGACATCGAGCACCCCGCCGTCGAGCGGGAAGTGCTGCGCGGGCTCGCGCAGCCACGCGAGCAGCTGCAGCCGCACGGGGTTGGCCAGCGCGCGCAACGCCCGGACGACCTCGGGATCCGCGACTGTTTCCACACCGCCAGGATACCGCGCACGTTTCGCGGTATCCCGATCCGAACTAGCTCCGCCGCAGGTTCTCGATCGCCACGTCCAGCGCGTTCTCCAGATGCTCCGCCGACCCCGTGGACAGCAGCATTATCACCCCGCCCTGCAGCCCGGACAGCAAAGCCGACGCCGCACGCGAAGGGTCGACCGACGATCCCACCTCGCCGGCCGCCTGCAGGTGGCGGATGCCGGCCGCGAGCTCGGCGAGCCAGCGCTCCACCAGCTGCGTCGACACCGCCTGCGCGCCCGGGGTGTTGCGGCCCATCTGCGACATCACGACGTTGAGCGGGCAGAGCTGTCCCTGCTCGGTGTAGTGCGCCACCACGGTGTCGCGCCACGACTGCCACGCGCCCCACGTGCGCAGGGCACTGAGGTAGGGCTCCTGCGAACCGAGCACCTGCTCGGCCTCGAACTCCGCGACGGCCAGCAGCAGCTGCTCCTTGCCCTCGGGAAAGTAGTGGAACAGCTGGCTTTTGCTGGTGCCGGTGCGCGCACGGACGTCGTCGAGCGTGGTGTCGAACACACCGCGCTCGCGGATCTCCGCGGCGGCGCCCTCGACGATGCGCTGCCGGGTCGCGGCGCCCTTGGCGGTGAGTGTCTGGGTCACGAGCACACCTTTCTGGACTTGCCGGTCCAATCTAGCGCGGGCACGGTTGAACCCACCAGTCCATTCCACGAAAGGAAGATCCACCGTGACCTCACGTCTCGAAGGCCGCACCGCACTCGTCACCGGGTCGACGGGCGGGATCGGCGTCGCCATCGCGCGCGCGTTCGCCGCCGAGGGCGCCCACGTGCTGGTGAGCGGCCGCGACGCCGAACGCGGCGAGAAGGTGGCCGCCGGCATCGCCGAAGAAGGCGGCCGCGCCACGTTCTTGCGCGCCGACCTGACCACCGGCGCGGCCGTGCGCGAGCTCGCCGAAGCCGCCGAACGGGAAGCCGGCGGCGCGCTCGACATCCTCGTCAACAACGCCGCCCTGCTGATCTTCCCGTCGCCCACCACGGATCTGGCCGAAGAGCTCATCGACGCCGCGCTCGCCGTGAACATCAAGGCGGCGATGCTGCTCACCGGCCTGCTCGCGCCGGGCATGGCCGCGCGCGGCAGCGGCGCGATCGTGAACCTCGGCTCGATCAACGGCCTCGACGGCATGGCCGGCTCCGCGCTCTACAGCACCACCAAGGCCGCCGTGCACTCGCTGACCAAGTCGTGGGCCGCCGAGTACGGGCCGTCGGGCGTGCGCGTGAACACCGTCGCGCCCGGGCCCACGTTCACCGAGCGCATCGCCGGGTCCGACCAGGCGCTGGAGCGCGTGCAGCCGATGCTCGCGACCATCCCGTCGCGGCGCGCGAGCACGCCGGAGGAGATCGCGAACGCCGTGCTGTTCCTGGCGGGCGACGACGCGCTGAACATCCACGGCACCACGCTCAGCGTCGACGGCGGCTATTCGGCCGTACGGTCGGCCTGAGTCAGAAGGCCGTGCCGCCGTCCGACCAGTTCGTCTCGCCGAAGTCCTCGTCGTCCACCGCCGCACGACGAGGACGCGGCTGCGGTTTCGGAGCCGGTTCGGGCTCCGGCGCCGAGGCCACGGCGGTTTCCGCGGGCTCCCCCGCGGCTTCCGGCACCCCGTTCGGCCACACGCACGGCGAGGTCGCGCCGAGGTACAGCTTGCCGAGCTCGTTGGCCTGGATCGACATGTCGAAGCTATCGGAAGCGTTGCGCACGAACACGTATTGGTCGGTCGGCCGCCGATCGGTGACGACGGTGAAGCCGTGCGCCCGCCACCAGGTGACGACGGCGTCGAAGTGCTCGCCGAACGCCGCCACCTGCACGCCGGTGATCTCGTAGGTCACCGAGATCTCGAAGCGCCCTGGCGGGCCGTCGTCGGTCGGGTCCGTGCACTCGGACCGGTTCTGCGAGAACAAGGTGCGCGACGCCGTGCCCGGGAGTGCCTCGAACGCGGCGCGCACGTAGTCCTCGACCCGGTCGTGGGCTTGTTTCTCGGTCATCGTGGTTTCCATGGCCCCACCTCCGGGGGAGCAGGCGACACAGGTCAGCAGGACGGTCAGCGCGGCGAGCGCGCGGCGGGCGCTCACCCCGGCTTCCCCGCGATGATGCGGCCGAAGCTCCGCAGCGAGGGGTTGTTGTCCTCCCAGTACTGGCTGTGCGCCGCACCGGAAAGCCCGCCCTCGTACCACGGCCCCTTGGTGCCGGGCGCGGAGTCGAAGACCTGGCCGCCGAAGCCCGAGCCCGCCGGGTTCGGGCCCAGCGGGTCGTGGCCGGCGACGCCGACGTTGGTGATCTTGATCATGTCGTGCTCGGCGACGGTGGAGTGCACGTGCTGCGCCATCTGGTCCTGCGGCACGCCGTCGAGGTGCAGCTGGTTCGCGTGGTCGACGCCGACGCCCGGGCTCGCGACGAACACGATCTCGTCGGCGTCGAGGCCACCGTCGCGCGCGGCGTGGCCGACCACCGTGGTGCCGTAGCTGTGCCCGAGCACGGTGTTGTGCGACGGCGTGCCGTCGTGCGAGGCGCGCAGGCCTTCCTCGAACTTCGAGAGATCGGCTTTTCCGTGGTCTGCATAGCTTTCGCCGGCCGCGTCCCACAGTTCGTCCGGCGCGTCGTAGCCGACCCACGTGATCACGGACGGCGAGGGCGAACCCGCCATCGTCGCCGACTGCCACATCTTGTCCGAGCGCCCGAGATCGCCGCCGATCTTCGAGAGCTCGCTGCCGGTGCCGGGCACGTACGTGGCGACATCCGTTGCGGTGTCGGGGTTTCCCGCGGCGACCACGGCTTTGCCGTCGCCACTGGTGTCGAGCTGGACCAGGTACGCCTGCGGCTTGCCGGGACCGGTGCCGTTCAGGCGGTTCTCGATGTCGGTGAGCCCGCGCAGCTTCGCCTTCGCGTCGTCGCTCGGATCGTTCCGGAGACGGGTCATTTCCCGTTGCAGGACAAGGCGGTTGGCGGCGTCACGGTCCTTGACGGGGACACCGTCGAGGTTGCGCACGAGGTCTGGGTTGTCGCGCAGGATCGTGCCCTGCGAGGTGGTCGACAAGCTGTCCCACCACGCGCGGTTGTCGCCGGGCGTGCCGCCCTGCGGCGGGCCGATGGTGGACAGGCCGCTCTGCGCGGCGCCGGCGTCGGCCGCCTGCGCAAGCGTTGTGGCGCCCTGGTCGGTGATCTCCCCGCGCGCGGTGCGCGTGAGGATGGCCGCGAAATCGGCGTCGACATCGGTGGCCTGGCGCAGGATCTGCTCGATCCGGTCGGAGAGCTCGACGCGGATCCGCTCGTCGGGTGCCGCTCCCGGGCCCGGCACGGGGGTGACCCAGCCGCCGTCGTCGATGGCGAACCCGTTGTGCGAAGCCAAATCGTCGGTATCGCGCACGTCGGCGGTGATACGTTCCACGGCCGGCTGTGTCTCGTGCGCGCCGCGCCGCACGGCCGAAGCCTCGGCCACGAGCTGCTCGAGTCTCGTGGTCAACGCGGTGCCGCGAGCCCGTGCGGCCGTCGCGGCGTCACCGGTCCAGCCGTCAAGGCGCGACATGCCTTCGACGTCGCCGTCGGCTGCCAGGAGCTGCTCGCAGCGTTGGTTCAGCAAATCGGCCACCGTGCCGATCGCCCCGGCGTTCCAGCTCCGCACATCGCCCCAGGTGATCACCGGCGCGCCCCGTTCACGTCGTCCGTGGCCTGCTGCTCGGCGCCGCGGTAGCCGCGCGCGGCGTCGTCGAGCTGTTCGCCGTACGCGTCCGTGTCGGTCGCCCACTGCGGCACGGCCTCGTGCCAGACATCGCTCAGCTGCGCCGCCGCGGTCACACTCGTGCCACCCGGCATCCCGGTCGCGATCCCACTGAGCGGGCCGGCGAGGTCCACCGGACGCACGGTCGCGGCCGCGCGGTGGGCGTGGCCCGCCGCCTCACTCACCGTCGCCGGAACGACTTCGAACCCCGCACCCATGCGTACCTCGTCTTCCCCAGGTGACCAGACGACACCGTACGACGAACGGCGTATGCGCGCGGTTCCGAGACGACACCGGAAATCCGGATTGTCTGTACCACCGCGCCTGACCTGGGCACTCTCGCCCTTACCTCGTCCACATATGTGAACACCAGTCACGTGACTGAATAGTTATCAGCCGGTGTATTGCCCACGGATGGGCCGCGTGTGAATGTGTACGGCGAAGTTCGTCGGAACGCGCCGGCGGATTTGGCGGCTGAACGGTCCGTGACGAGGAAAGGCGTCGCGGGCGGGGGAACCAGCCGTTTCACAGCCCTGCGCTGTGAAACTCCGGCGCGCCCAGTCAGGAAATCCGGCTATTCGAGACCCACCATGCTCGGCCCGACGGCGCTGGCCACCCCCCAGCGAACCGGACCGGCCGGCCAGCCCCAGAAAGAGACGGCTCGGCAATGACACAGACAGCCGCGGCGCGGCGGCCCATCAACAGGACCACGTTGTACTTCTTCGGTGCCCTCGGCGGCATCCTGTTCGGTTACGACCTCGGTGTCATTTCGGGTGTGCTGCCGTTCATCGGCAAGACCTGGAACCTGACCGGGTGGGACAAGGGCGTGATCACCGCCAGCCTGTCGGTCGGCGCGATCGTCGGTGCTCTCTTCTCCTCGCGGATGAACGAGAAACTGGGCCGGCGCCGCACGATCATGGTGGCCGCGGTCATCGTCATCATCGGCACGATCGCGGCGAGCGTCTCGCCGAGCTTCGCGCTGCTGATCATCTCGCGGCTCGTGATCGGTGTCGGCATCGGATTTTCCTCGTCCACGGTGCCGACCTACCTGTCCGAGCTGGCCCCGGCCCGCCAGCGCGGCGCCATGGGCGCGCTCAACCAGATCTTCATCGTGCTCGGCATCCTGATCGCGTTCCTCGTGAGCTACGGCCTCGGCCCGTCCGGCAACTGGCGGCTGATGTTCGCCGGTGCCGTCGTGCCGGCCGTGATCCTGCTCGTGGGCCTGATCTTCCTGCCCGAGACGCCGCGGTGGCTGCTCGCCAACGGCCAGGAGGAGCAGGCGCGCTCGGTGCTCAAGAGCTCGCACGGCAACTCGGTGAACGTCGACGAGGAGATCAGCACGATCCGCGACGTCATCCGCCTCGACACGGAATCGGCCAAGACGCGCTTCCGCGACCTGTGGGCGCCGATGGTGCGCCCGATGCTGATCGTGGCTCTGCTGCTCGCCGTCGGCCAGCAGTTCAGCGGTGTCAACGCGGTCAACGCGTACTTCCCGACGATGCTGATCGGCCTCGGCTTCGCCACGCAGGCGGCGCTGCTGTCCGGTGTGCTGCTGGGTGTCACGAAGTTCCTGTTCACCGCGTGGGTGGTGTTCGTCGTCGACCGCTGGGGCCGCAAGCCGCTGCTGCTGATCGGCAACGTGCTCATGGTCATCACGCTCGTCGCGGCCGGGTTCATCGTGATCGAGGTGGACGACGTGACCACCAAGGGCATCCTGATGCTCGTCGCGATGGTGCTCTACCTGGTGGGCTACGAGCTCGGCTGGGGCGCGGTCGTGTGGGTCATGATGGCCGAGGTGTTCCCGCTCAAGGCCCGCGCGGCGGGCATGGGCATCAGCAGCGTCGTGCTGTGGGCCGCCACCGGCATCATCAGCGCGATCTTCCCGATCATCTCCGATCCGGGAGCGCTGGGGCTCGGCGGTTCGATGTTCCTGTTCGCGGGAATCAACGTCGTGCTGTTCGGTCTCACCAAGTGGCTGGTCCCCGAGACCAAGGGTCGCACGCTCGAGCAGATCGAGCTCGACCTGCGCGGGCGCCACAAGGCGCGCGCCAAGGCCGAAGCGGCCTGATCACCTCCGCCCGGACGGCCGGGGTGCGGCGTTCGCGCCGCACCCCGGCTGCCGTCGTTTTCAGGTCCGCGCCAGGTCCACTTCGGACAGAATTTGCCGCGCGGAGTTGGCACAGCGGTGATCACGGTGCTGTACTGCCACCAGAGCGCGAGGAGGTGGCGACATGACCGAGCCGGACGGGACACCGGGCCGCCACCGCGTGTCCGATCCCGCCGAAGGCGCCGGCGAACCCGACGACCTGCCGCTCGTGCGGCCGTACGCGCGCACCCGCACGCCCGTGCACGTCAGCCACGACCTCGCGCTGGAGACACTGGTCTCGACCACTGAGCTGGGCCGCCGGCTGAGCCGCCTGCTGCGGGAGCCCTACGGCAGCGCGTGCGAGCTGTGCGTGTCCACGGTGTCGGTCGCCGAGCTGTCGGCGTACCTCAACCTCTCGATCGGCACGGCGCGCGAATTGGTGGAGGAACTGCTCAACGAGGACCTGCTCCACGCCCACCCGCCGGTCGGCGCGTACGACGCCCAGGCCCGCGCGCAGACGCTCGACCGCATGCTCGGCGGGCTCGACCGGCTGTAGCACCGCGGATATCCTCGGCGCGGTGACGACTTCCGTGGCCCGGTTCGACCGGTGGATCAGGAACGAGTTCGTCGAGTACAACACCGCACTGGAAGAGGCGTACTTCGCCGAGCGGCGCGAGGTCCTCGACGGCCGTCCCGACCTGGACGAGCTCAAGCGCGCCATCGTCGCCGAAGGCCACCACCTGATCGGCCGCATCCTCGACGAGGGCGCGCTACCCGTGGTAGAGCGGGAGAAGTACCAACTTCTCGGAATGGTGGGCTACCACCTCGCTGCCTGCCGGAGGCACGAATCGGTTGCGCCGGGTGCCGAGGAGCTGTCGTCCGCCTGGTCGCTGGCATCGTTGCTCGGGTCCTCGCTGGGTGTGGCGCCGCGGTTCGTTTTCGCGCACCAGGCGATGTACAACCCGGCCAGTGGCGGGCAGTTCCAGACCTTCACTTCGCTCGAAGACGAGGCTGTTTTCCTGACCAACAACGGGCTCGCCGTCTTCGCTTACCAACGCGCGGCCGAGGCCGTTCGGCGGGTTGTTCCGATCGGGGTGTCGAGCCCGCTTTCGGCGTATTTGCTGGAGACGGCGCGGGCGGCGCTGGAAGACGTGCTGCAGTTCAACCGGACGCTGTCGAAGACGTTGGACGTGGAGCGGTTCTTCTTCAACGTGCGGCCGTACTTCAAAACCTATCGCGTGGGCAACGCCGAATACCGTGGCGCGAACGCCGGCGACTTCTCCGCGATCAATGAACTCGACGTCCTGCTGGGACTGGCGACCACGCGGGATCCCTTCTACCAGAACGTGGTGGTGGAGAAGTACCCGTACGTAACCCCCGAGGACCAGGTGCGACTGCGGGCGATCGGTGACGAGGAATCACTGCTCACGCGATTCCTGAGGGAAGCCGAGAGTTCACCCGGCCCGCAGCTGAGCCGCAACGCGGAACTGTTCCTCGCCGTGTGCCGCGCCCATGGTGCCGCGTACACCTACCACCATCACAAGCTTGTTCTGCCGTTCCTCGTCGAACCCGCGAAAACGGCGCCACCGGAACGGCTTTCGGAACTCACCGCGAGCGGTCCGCCGTTGGAGGTCGTGATTTCCGGTCTTTCGTACCTGGCGGATCTGCGTTCGGCCCGCGACCGGCCCGGAAAACCGTCGGCTCGAAAAGACCTCGACCGGCTCCGGGAACTGGCTTCGCCCGGAACCGGTGACGGCCACCCTACGTCACTCACCGCATCGGCCCAGTAACTACGCGGGTCCGGCGGCGACTTTCCCACCGTTGATTCCGATCGACGAAAGGGAAGTGAAGCCTTGAGACCGAGAATGTGGGCCGGCGCCGCAACGCTGGCCGTGACGGCTCTTGCCATGAGTGCGATACCGGCCGCGGCCGTGACCGGGAACCTGCCTGGCGGATCGAGCATCGCGGTCACCGTGACCGGGCCGGCCGAGGACACCGTGATCCCCCAGGGACCCGCGACCGTCACCGGCACCGCGTCGGTGGGCACCGGCGCGGCGGTGAAGGACACCGGGCTCACCTACGTGCTCGACGTGTCCGGCAGCACCGGCTCCGGCTGCGCGAACACCACCGTGCTGGGCTGCGAGATCGCGGCGGCCAAGGCGCTCAACAACGATGCGGCGGTCCCGAACACCGTGATCGGCAGCGTCGGCGCGGCCGTGTTCGGCAGCGGCGGCGAGGCGGCCGACGTGCGTCCCGCGGCCGGCGACCAGCCCCTGACCACCCCGACCGCCGACGACAACGGCAACGGCGCCCGGGACATCAACGAGGTGCTCGACTCGGCCGTGATCGGCGGCGTCGGCAAGTTCACCGCGAAGAGCTTCCCGAGCGGCACGGACTACGTCGCCGGGATCAACGCCGCGAAGACCGTGACGAACGCGCAGACCGAGAACCGCAAGGTCGTGGTCTTCCTCTCCGACGGCATCGCGGGCGGTGACGTGCGGCCGCCGCTGAGCTCGGTGCCCGCGAGCGTCACGTACTACACGTTCGCCGTCGGCGCCGGTGCGAGCTGCGCCGGGACCTCGTACCCGGCGAGCTTGCAGGCCATCGCCGACCTCACCGGCGGCACCTGCACCGCCGTGCCCGACCCCGCGAACCTGCCCAACGTGCTCCCGGGCGTGATCGACTCGCAGCTCACCGCGCTGACGCTGTCGGTCGACGGCGGCGGCGCGACCCCCGTGACGAACGTGAACCCCGGGCTGCCCCGCACGGGTCCGGCGTCCGTCACGTATTCCGTGGCCACCGGCGACCTCGCGCCGGGGCGCCACGAGCTGTGCGTGACCGCGCACGGCACCGACGGCGGCGGCCCGGGCACCGTGGCCGACTGCACGCACGTGATCGTGAACGCGCCGCCGGTCGTCGCGCCGGGCGGTCCGTACGCGGGCCAGGAGGGCACGGCGATCTCGCTGGCCGGCACGGTCACCGATCCGGACGGGCCTGCCGGCACGCGGCACTGGAGCGTCGCGCCGGGCTCGGGCGTCGACGCCGGTGCGACGTGCTCGTTCGGCGACGCGGCAGCGCTGAGCACCACCGTGACGTGTGACGACGACGGGGTGTGGACCCTCACGCTGACCGCCGACGACGGTGTGAACCCACCGGTCTCGCGCACGACGAACCTGACCGTGTCGAACGTGGCCCCGCACGTGAGCGTCACCGCGCCGGCCACGGACGCGGTGTTCAACCACGGGGCGGCGGTGGCGGTGACCGCGCCGTTCACCGACGTCGGCAAGCACGACACGCACACGTGCACCGTCGACTACGCGGACGGTTCGCCGCTCGTCACGGGTTCGGTCTCGGAGACCCCGGGCTCGGGCACCTGCACGGCTTCGCACGCATACACGGTTTCGGGCACGTACAACGTCCTCGTGCGCGTGACCGACGACGACGGTGGTGCGGCGACCGCGATCGTGCGGATCATCGTGAACGATCCGCCGGTGGTGGTGGCCGGCGGCCCGTACGCGGGTCAGGAGGGCACGGCGGTTTCGCTGGCCGGTTCGGTGTCCGATCCGGACGGTCCCACGCTCGCCACGCACTGGAGCGCGGCTCCGCAGTCCGGTGTGGACATTGGGACTTCCTGTGTCTTCGGGGATCCCGCCGCGTTGTCCACCACGGTGACCTGTGACGACGACGGCGTGTGGACGCTGACGCTCTCGGCCGACGACAGCCTGCACCCGGCCGTGCTGAAGACGACCACGCTGACGCTGACGAACGTCGCGCCGCACGTGAGCATCTCGTCGCCGCCCGACGGGCAGCTCGTGCTGCGCAACGCGTCCATCGGCGTCACCGCGCCGTTCACCGACATCGGCCGGCACGACACGCACACCTGCACGGTCGACTTCGGTGACGGTTCGCCGGTGGCCACGGGCGCCGTTGCCGAGACGCCAGGTTCGGGCACCTGCACCGCTTCGCACGCCTTCACCGGCGTCGGCGCGCACAACGTGCTGGTCACCGTGACCGACGACGACGGTGGCGCGGCCACCGCCGTGGTCAAGATCGTGTCGTACGTGCGGGCCGAGGCGTGGTCGCTCAGCGCGAGCGGCCTGATCAACGTCAGCAAGACGCCGCTCGCCGGCTGCCCGCCGAACAGCGACCACACCACGGCTTCGCTGAACGTGCTCGGGCTGGCCTCCGTCCAGGCCCTCCACTCCGACTGCACCCTCGACGCGGCCACCGGCCGCACCAACGCGGGCGCCCTCGTCTCGGGCGCGTCGCTGCTGGGTGGCGTGATCTCGCTGAAGGACATCCAGACGTCCTGCGTCGCCGACGAGTCAGGCCTGCACGGGTCTTCCCGCGTGGGCACGCTGAACGGCCAGCCGATCGGCACCGGGCCGGTCACCATCGGCATCCCCGGCGTGGCGACCGTGCACCTCAACGAGACGGTCACCGGACCGAACGGCCAGCTCGCGCAGTACGCGGTGCGGGTGGTGACGCTGCTCGGCCAGGAGATCGTGCTGTCGGGTTGCCGGATGGGCTTCTGACGGCGAGGGTTCCGGGGGTCGTTGGTGGTCCCCGGAACCCGTTCGGCCAATTCGGACGTATGTGACGAGGGAAATAGGGCCGGGGATGAATTGTTATCCCGGCAGGGTGGACAGACCGCGTGGAAAATATCTTGTCGACCCGATCGGGTGAGTAAGGAAAAAAGTCCACCGGCGCATTAGGCGAGGAGGCAGAGAACGTGAATCGGCCCGGCACCCGTCAAGAGGGTGCCGGGCCGCTTCGCGGGGAACGGTCAGCAGCTGATGAGCAGGCTGGTGACTGCGTGGCAGGAGCGCGACGCCTTGTCGTTGGCCGCGTTGGGGTCCGTCGGGGAGCTCGCCTGGCGCTGGGCCGTGGTGGTGAGCGTGCCGAGGGTCAGGAGGCCGGCGCGGGCCGTGAAGCTCGCCTTGGCCGAGGAGCCCGAAGGCAGGGACGCGATGTTGCAGGTGACGGTGCGGCCGGAAGCCGTGCAGTTGGAGGACTTCGAGTACTGCAGGCCGTTGGCCAGCGTCGCCTGGAGCTTGACGCCGGTGGCGGTGGCGGGGCCGGCGTTCTTGGCGGTGATCGTGTACGTGATCTCCGAGCTGAGCACGCCCGCGGGGGCGGCGGTCAGGGACACGGCGACGTCGGCGGAGTCGGTGGCCGGGGTGACGGTGATGGCCGGGCCGTCGAGGGTTTCGAAGGCGAAGTTGTCGCCCACGAACTGGTCCTGCAGGGTGACGGAGCCGGTCGGGGCGGTGTCCTTGACCTTAAGGGTGAAGGTGACCGTGGCGCTCTGGCTCGGCGCGAGGTCGCCGACGGTCGCGCGGAGGCTGCTGCCGAGCACGCCGCACGCGACGTTGCAGGAGACCACGTCGGCGACGTCGGTGATCGGCGTCTCCTTGCCGTACAGCGCGGCCTTGGCGCCGGTGACGACGAAGTCCTGCGGGTTGTACAGCGTCTCGGTGACCGTGAAGGTCTCACCGCGCTGCAGGCTCGTGGGGCTCACGTCGATCGCGCTGCTGGGCGGGGCCGCGAGCGCCGCGCCGGGCGCCACGAACAGCATCGCGGCGGAGGCCGCCACCATCGAGAGAATGGTGATACCACGCCGACGTCTTTGCTTGTCCATGCTTTCTCACTATTTCGTCCGAGGGGTACCGCTCTGGCATTTTCGGGAAGACTCGGGAAAACGTAGCTGCCCCTCCGTCGCCCGAAGCCCTTCGTTCGTTACAGCGCCATTCAGAGCATCCGCCGCTGATCCACAGTGAGTTTTTCACCTGATGCAGGCAAATCCCGGTGGAGATCAGTCAGGCAGCAGCGGCACCGACATCCCGGGGTCGTGCCCCAGCAATGACCCGCGCGTGATCGCCGCGCTCCCGAACCGGTCGCGGATCCCGTCCACGGCCGTGTCGACAGCCACCCCGTCCTCGATCTCGAACGGCAGCACGAGCTGCACCGACCCGTGCGGCGTCAGGTTCGAGAACGAGATCCCCAGCAGCGTGAGCCCCCTGTCGTAAACCAGCGATTGGGCCTCCACCAACAACTTCCGCGCCGCGGCCAGCAACGTCTCGGTGTGGTCGGTGGCCTCGACCAGCGTCCGCGACCGCGTGGCCCGCGTGAAGTCGGCGAACCGCATGCGCAATACCACCGTGCGCGTGAGCCGCGACGCCGACCGCAGCCGCCGCGCCAGGCGGTCCACAATGGACACCAGCAGCTCGTCCAGCTCCGCCATCGACCGCCGACGCCGCCCCAGGGCCCGCTGCGAACCCATGGACCGCCGACGCCGCCCGACCTGCACCGGACGCGGGTCCAGACCGTGCGACAGCGCGTGGAGGTGGTGCCCGGCTCCCCGCCCGAGCATCGACACCAGGTCCACCTCCGGCAGCTGCGCCACCTGCCGCACAGTGCGGATCCCGCGTGAGTGCAGCTTTTCCGACGTCACCTTTCCCACGCCCCACAGCCGCTCCACCGGCAGCGGGTGCAAGAACTCCAGCTCCCCGTCGGGCGGCACGACCAGCAACCCGTCCGGTTTCGCCACCGCACTGGCCACCTTCGCGAGGAACTTCGTGCGCGCCACCCCCACCGTGATCGGCAGCCCGACGCGCGCCAGCACCTCGGCCCGCAGCCGCCGCGCGATCTCCGACGGACTGCCCGCGATGCGCCGCAGCCCGCCCACGTCGAGGAACGCCTCGTCGATCGACAGCCCCTCGACGACCGGCGTGGTGTCGCGGAAGACCTCGAACACGGCCTTGCTCGCCGCGCTGTAGGCCGCCATCCGCGGCGGCACCACCACCGCGTGCGGGCACAGCCGCAGAGCCTGCGCACCGCCCATGGCCGTGCGCACGCCCAACCTCTTCGCCTCGTAACTCGCCGCCAGCACCACCCCGCCCCCGACGATCACGGGCCGGCCGCGCAGGCGCGGATCATCGCGCTGCTCGACCGACGCGTAGAACGCGTCGAGGTCGGCGTGGAGGATGGGGCCTTCAGTCGACACGAACACATGTTCGCATCGAACACCGACAAAAGCGGTGCCCTTGTCACCTGAATGGCGCAATATCAGCCATCAGACCGCCGCATTCGCGCGAGTGCCGAGGCGACGAGGGCGACGGCCGGGTCGCCGTCCTTGGTCAGCCGCTGGAGGAGATCTTCGGCCGCCGACAGCTCGGCGAGCGCCTGCGTCAACCGGATCCGCACGGCCGAATCCGACGTGTGGGCGGCGAGCTCGTCGGCCAGCGCGGCCTTGATCGGGCCGGCGCACGAGGCGTCCAGCGACAGCGCGCCCAGGACCTCGGCCGCCTCGACGTCGTTGGGCCCGTCCACCACCATGCCGACGAGCGTCGGCACGGCCTCGGGAAAACCGCGGCCGCCCAACGCCAAAGCTGCCCGCGTGCGGACCGTCGGGTCCGAGTCCCCGAGCGCTTCACGAAGCACCGCCGTCGCGTCCTCCCCCGGCAGCGAGGCGATCGCGCGGACCGCTCGCCGCCGGACTTCGACGTCGTCGGAACGCACACCCGTCGCCAAGCTCGCCAGCCCGTCGCCGCCGGCCCGCGCGAGCGCCCACCTCAGGGCACCCGCGACGTTCTGGTCGGGTTCGGCGAGCACCGCCTCCGCCAGCAGCTCCGCCGGAACCTCCTCCACCGGGGCCAGCGCGGCCTGCTGCCGGCGCGCGGCATCCGGCGAGTCGAGCCCGTGCAGCAGCTCGACCAGGCGCAGCACGTCCTGCCAGCCCGGCGGCGCCGACGCGTCGACCCGGCGCAGCCGCTCCAGTAGCTCCTTCTCGCGCTTGAGCCGGTCTTCGGTCCGCCGGATCAGCTCACCGACCAATGTGGACGGTGCGAAAGCCGGATCCTCCAGCGCTCGGCCGATCTCGCGCAGCGACAACCCCAGCGACCGCAGGCTTTCCACGTGGAAGATCCGCCGGATGTCCTCGGCGGAGTACTCGCGGTAGCCGCCGACGGTGCGGCCGGTGGGACGCACCAGCCCGAGGGTGTCGTAGTGCCGGAGCATCCGGGCACTCACCCCCGAGCGGCGCGCCACCTCACCGATCAGCACCGGCCACCTCCGCCGCACGCTCCGGTCCGAGCGCGGCGATCCGCTTCGCCTCGTCGACGGCCGGGTCGAACGCCGCCTCCGGGTCGCGCAGCAGCCGCTCCGTCGCGCGGGCGTGCGCCCGCACCACCGGGTCGGCACTCGCCAGTGCCTTCAGCAGCATCGGCTCGATCACGTCCCCGAGCGCGACGAGCGCCCGGCTCAGGCTCAGCTTCACGTCCCGGTCCCCCCGTCCGAGCTGCGCTGCCAGCTCCTCGGCCAGCGCGGGTTTTTCCGCCTCGGGCACGAGCACGACGGCCGCCCGCCACGCACTCCGCGCGACCTCGTCGTCGGCGTCGCGCAGCAACGACCGCGTGATCTCGGACCAGACACTCACGTCGCCGATCTTGGACAAGGTGTGCAACGCCTGGCTCCGCGCCTGAGCATGCCCGGACCGCAGCTCCACGACGAGCCTGGGCACGGTGAGCTCCGCCGGCAGCCGCGTCAACGCCCACGTCAGCATGTCGCGCACGAAGAAGTCCGGCTCCACCGCGCACCGCGCCACGAGGGTCTCGAGGAGCCCGGGGTCGGCGTCCGTGCCGGCCGCCAGAGCCGCCTGCAGCCGCACCGACGAGTTGGCGGCGCTGAGTGCTTCGGGCAGGTTGGGGTTCTTGTGTGGCGTGTTGATCGGGACCACCTCCTGCAACCCAGTGAAGACCTTGTCACGATGTCAAGGTCAAGTTCGGCCCGCGACTTCACCATCGGGACCGGTCCCCACGCGCCGAACTACCGTGAGCGCATGCCGGGCCAGCCGAGGAATCGGGCCGGCCGATCGGCGATCTTCGCGGCCATCGGCCTCAAGAGCGCGCACAGTCTCCGCGCGTGCCGGCAGCCGGCTCCGTCCCCTGACCGCGCCGTGACCCGGCCGCTCAGCCGCGGAAGCGCAGCCCGTCCAGCAGCAGGTCGAGTAGCCGTCCTGCTTGCTCGCGTTGCGAAGGCTGGCCGGCCGCCAGGGCAATGCCGCTGAGTCCGATGAGGACGTCGTCCACGAGGACGTCGTCGCGGAGGGTGCCGGCGGCGATCAGCGGGGAGACCAGCTGCTCGATGGTCGAGTTAAGGCGGTCGCGGCTGTGGGCGTAGGGGTTGCCACCGGAGGCGATGACGGCGCGCAGGGCGTCGGACATGCCGATCTTCGTGGTCATGTAGTCGACGAAGCGGTCCATCCACGTGCGCAATGCCTCGTAGTGCGGCAGCTCCTGCAGCAGCGCGGGGCCGGCGTCGCACAGCTGGTCCAGCTCGTTGCGGTACGCGGCCTCGATCAGGGCCTCGCGCGTCGGGAAGTGGCGGTACAGCGTGCCGATGCCGACGCCGGCGTCCTTGGCGATCGCGTCGAGCGTGGCGTCGAGGCCCTTCTCGGAGAACAGCCGCACCGCGGACGCGAGCAGGAGGTCGCGGTTGCGCCGTGCGTCCGCGCGTTGTGGTCTGGTCACAGCGGCTTGGTCACCTCTCCCCTTTTCCTTCCCGTCAACTCAAGCATACTTGCGAACGGAGGGTCCTCCGGTTAGTGTCGGACTCAACCGGAGACTCCTCCGCATCGAGTCCAGAACAGGAACGCCATGCGCATCACCACTCCGTTCACCAGGGAGTCCACCGCCGCCGACGTCAGCGCGGGCGTCGATCTCACCGGCCGCCGCGCGATCGTCACCGGGGGCGCGTCCGGCATCGGCGTCGAGACGGCCCGC
This sequence comes from Amycolatopsis sp. NPDC050768, assembly GCF_040654155.1. Classification (NCBI taxonomy): domain Bacteria; kingdom Bacillati; phylum Actinomycetota; class Actinomycetes; order Pseudonocardiales; family Pseudonocardiaceae; genus Amycolatopsis; species Amycolatopsis sp. NPDC050768. Next base: position 141,375 of record NZ_JBFAHL010000008.1, on the reverse strand, counting down.
GCGCTCGCGCAGGCCGGAGCCGAGGTCACGCTGGCCGTCCGCAACACCGAGGCCGGGCACCGCACGGCCCAGGCGATCACGGCGGCCACGGGCAACGCGGCAGTCGACGTCAAGCACCTCGAGCTGGCCGACCGCGCCTCCGTCGCCAAGCTGGCGAGCGACTGGCAGGGCCCGCTCCACATCCTCGTGAACAACGCCGGCGTAATGGCCGAACCGCTCAACCGCACGCCGGAAGGCTGGGAGCACCAGTTCGCCACCAACCACCTCGGCCACTTCGGCCTCGCGCTCGGCCTGCACGACGCCCTCGCCCAAACCGGCGACGCACGCATCGTGGCCGTGAGCTCCAGCGCCCACCTGCGCTCGGGCATCGTCTTCGACGACATCCACTTCGAACGCCGCGAGTACGACCCGTGGTCCGCCTACGGCCAGTCGAAGTCCGCGAACGTGCTCTTCGCCGTCGAGGCCACGCGGCGCTGGGCCACCGACGGCATCACCGCCAACGCCCTCATGCCCGGCGGCATCCGCACCAACCTGCAGCGCCACCAGGCCGACGACCCCGAGTTCGCCGAGATCGCCAGGACCTACGCGTGGAAGACCACCGAGCAGGGCGCGTCGACCTCGGTGCTGCTCGCCGTGTCTCCCCTGCTGGCCGGCGTCGGCGGCCGCTACTTCGAGGACAACAACGAAGCCGAGCCCCACGTCCCGCCGTCACACGACGGCGTCGCGGCCCACGCGCTCGACCCCGAAGTCGCGACGCTGCTGTGGGAGGTCTCGCTGGAGCTGCTCGCGCGCTGACCCGACGGTCGGCCTGCGCCGCTCGGGTCGTTCGGGCCGGATCAGCGTGCGGGTGCGCGCGATGTCTGCTTAGGGTCGTTCGGTGCGGCTCGTGCTGTTCGACCTCGACAACACCCTCGTCGACCGGGCGGAGGGTTTCCGGCGCTGGGCTTGGGAGTTCTGCGCGGAACACCGCCTGACGCCCGACGACGCCGCCTGGCTCGCGACCGCCGACCAGGACGGGCTCGCCCCGCGCGACGTCTTCTTCAAGGACGTGCGCGACCGGTTCGCCTTGCGGGACACCGCCGCGGAGCTGCTCGAGTCGTACCGGCAGCGGCACCCGGCCTTGATCCCCGCCGCGCCGGGCGTGCTGGCCGGCTTGCCGCGGTTGCGGGGGGCGGGCTGGCGGATCGGCGTGGTGACCAACGGCAACGCCGAGCAGCAGCTCGCCACCCTGCTGTGCACGGGCGTCGCGGGGCTCGTGGACGGGTGGGCGATCTCGGAACACGAAGGCGTCGGCAAGCCGGACCGGCGGCTGTTCGAGATCGCGGCGGCACGCTGCGAGGCGCCGTTGCGCGACGGCTGGATGGTCGGCGACGGCGAAGAGACCGACGTCGCCGGCGGCCGGGCCGCGGGGCTGCACACGGTGTGGGTCGATCGCGGGCGCGCGTGGGATGGGGACGAAAAGGCCCCGGACCACATCGTTGCCGACGCGGCCGGGGCCATCGAGCTGCTGCTGGAGTGAGCGATCAGCTCTCGGAGTCGATCTTCCACACGCCGTTGTCGTTGACCATGTGGTACGTGTGGTGGTTGGTCTGGCTGGCCCCACTGGCGGACACGTAGGTGATGTCAGCGCTGAGCATGTCGGTGCCGATCGACTTCACGTTGCTCGCGCGCGCGGACTTGTAGTCGTCCCAGAAGTTCTGGTACGTGGCGAAAGTCTGGTGCTTGCTCGCCTTGAAGCTGTCCGTGAGCAGGCCGAAGCCCTGCTGCAGGTCGCCGGGAATGAGCGAGAAGTAGTTCGTCAGCGCGGCCTCCATCGACTGCGGCGAGTTGACCGAGCTGCTCGACGACGTCGGTGACGACGGTGGGCTGCTGGGTGCCGACGGGGCGCTCGAAAGCGGTGTCGTCGGCGTAGTCGGCGGGTTCGTGGTCGGAGCCGGGGAGTTCGCGGACGACGAGTTGACCACCGGCGACGCACCACCGGCGGTCGGGGTCGTGCCGCTGTTGCGGTTCACCAGCACGATCACCACGACGATGACCACCACGAGCACCGCGCCGAGGCCGGCGAGGACCATCGAGCGCCGTCTTCGATCGACGGGTGCCGGGGCGGGAGTCGTCGGAGCGACGGCCGGAGCCGGAGCGGCCGGGATCGGCGCGGGCACCGTCAGCGGGATCGGCACCGACGCGACGGGCGTGACGCCGCCGTCGAGCTCCCGCAGCTCGGTGAGCACCTCGGCCATCGACGGCCGGTCTTCGGGCTTGAGCTCCAGCAGCTTCAGCAGCAGCGGCTCCAGTTTCCCCGCCTGCTTCGGCGGGGTGATCGAACCGCTGGACACGCGGTACAGCAACGCGATCGCGTTGTCCGCCGTGCCGAACGGCGGCGCGCCCTCCACCGCCATGTAGAGCGTGGCGCCGAGGGCGAAGACGTCGGAAGCGAACATGGCTTCTTCGCCGCGCGCGACTTCGGGCGCGAGGAACGCGGGCGTACCGGAGATTTCGCCCGTCGCCGTCAGCGTGACGTCGCCGACCGCGCGGGAGATGCCGAAGTCGGTGACCTTGACGGTGCCGTCTTCGCCGAGCAGGACGTTGCCCGGCTTCACGTCGCGGTGCACGATGCCGGCGCGATGCGCGGCGGTGAGCACGCCGGCCAGTTGCACGGCGATGGGGATGACCTCGTCGACGGTCAGCGGGCCGTCGTCGTGCAGCTTCGCCGAGAGGCTGCGCGAGGGGAGGTACTCCATGATCAGCCACGGGCGGTCTTCGTACTCGACCACGTTGAACACGGAGATGGCGTTGGGGTGCTGCAGGCGCGCGGCGATGCGAGCCTCGCGCATGGCGCGGCTCTTCGCCTCGGCGACCTTCTCCTCGCCTTGGTTCATCGGCATGAGGAGTTCTTTCACCGCGACGACGCGGCCGAGGATCTTGTCCTCGCCGCGCCAGACCATGCCCATGGCGCCGCTGCCGATGAGCTCGACGAGCTGGTAGCGACCGGCGATCTGCCGGCTCTCCTCGGTCAACGAAAAACCCCTCAGTGCGACGTTCACGGACGGCGATCGCCAAGTTTTTCACGGCGCTCGCCCGGGTGTCCCTACGACCCACCGGTGAGTGCGGGGGTTGCTCCGTGTGGCCGACCCGGGACACTCTGATCATATGAGCGCCGAGGCCCCGTCATTCCGAAACGTGTTCGGCGTGACCGAATTCCGGGCCCTGTGGCTCGCGCACGTGCTGTCGGTCGCCGGTGATCAACTGGCTCGCGTCGCGCTCACGGTTCTCGTGTTCGACCGTACCGAATCCGCGGGCTGGGCGGCGCTCACGTACGCGTTGACTTACCTGCCCGATCTGCTCGGCGGCGCGCTCGGCGGCCTTGCCGACCGGTTCCCGCGCCGCACGGTGCTCGTGGTGGCCGACGTGCTGCGCGCCGTGCTCGTGGCCGTGATGGCGATTCCCGGGCTGCCGTGGCCGGTCGCGGCGGCGTTGCTGGTGGCCGTGCAGCTGGCGGCGGGACCGTTCCAGGCGGCGCGGCAGGCCGTGCTGCCGGACATCCTCGGGCCGGACCGGTTGCCCGTCGGCCAGGCGATGTTGTCCTCGACGTACCAGGCGGCGCTCGTGATCGGCTTCGGCGCCGGCGCGGCGGTGGTCGCGTGGCTCGGGGTGACGGGCGCGCTGGCGGTGGACGCGGTGACGTTCGCGGTGTCGGCACTCGCGCTGCGCTGCGGGCTGCGGCCGCACCCTGTCGACGTCGTCGAGCGGGGTCCCGCGGCGGCCTCCCAGTGGGCTTCGCTCGTCGCGGGCTGCCGGCTGGTCGGGCGAGACCGGCGGCTGCGGTCGTTGCTGGCGATCGCGTGCTGCAGCGGGTTCTACGTGGTGCCCGAAGGCCTGGCCGTGCCGATCGCCGCACAGCTCGGCGGCACGGGGGTGCTGCCGTGGCTGCTCATCGCCAACCCCGTCGGGTCGCTGCTCGGCGCGGTGCTGCTCAGCCGGCTGCCACGCGTACGTCAGGCGCGGCTGCTGGGGCCGCTCGCCGTGGCGACCAGCCTGGTGCTGCTGCCGACGGCCTGGACACCCGGGCTCGCCGTGATCGTGGTTTTGTGGACTTTGTCCGGGATGTTCTCCGCGCACGACTTGATCACGCAGGTGCAGTACAGCCTGGCCGCCCCGCCCGAGCAGCGCGGCCAGGTGATCGGCGTCGCGATCGCAGCGCTGCGGGCGTCGCAGGGCCTCGCCATCGCGGCCGCCGGGGCGCTCGCGCAAGTGCTCGCGCTCACGACCGTGGTGGCCGTCGCGGCCGTCGCCGGTGCGACGGTCGCCGCCCTCGCCGCCACGGCGTGGCTGCGCGCGGCGTGGCCCCGTCGAAGTCCTCTCGACGGGGCCACGCCACCTGCCGCGTCCTGAACCTCACGGCTCACGTCCGGCGACCGACCCACCTCCTCGTGGTGCTCGTGGTGCTCGCGGCTCTCGTGCACGGTCGGGCCCGCTCGCGGGCAGGACTCACGTCCAGTTGTTGTCACGCATGCCTTTCACCCCCTCGTCGGGTGTTCGCCGGGCTCGGTTCAGCAGGTCCAGTTGTTGTCGCGCACCTGGCGCTCCTCTCGGCTGGTCGGGGTCGTCTCGGTCGGGGTCGTCTCGGTTGCCGGGCGGGGTTCAGCGGGTCCAGTTGTTGTCACGCACGTGCTTCTCCTCTCGGGCTCATCGGGGTGGCCTGCGGGGTTCAGCGGGTCCAGTTGTTGTCGCGCACTTGGCGCTCCTCTCGACTCGTCGGGGTCGTCGGGGTCGTCTGCGGGGATCAGCGGGTCCAGTTGTTGTCACGCACGCGCGGCTCCTCTCCACTCGTCACGGACGTTGGCCACTTGCGTCAGCGGGTCCAGTTGTTGTCACGCACCGGCGTCTCCTCTCCGTTCGTCGTGTTCGTTGGTCTGACCTCAGGACCTCAGCGGGCCCAGTTGTTGTCACGCATCGCCGAAACCTCCTTCCCTGCCAGTGCTTCGTCGGGCTCGTCGGTCACCAGTTGTTGTCACGCACGGCTATACCCCCTTTCACCTCGGCTGTTCAGCGGACTTCGGCCGTCACCAGTTGTTGTCCCGCACGGCCGGACCTCCTTTCCACGTCGCGGTTCGCCAACAGTTCGGACTCACCAGTTGTTGTCCTGCACCGTGGACACCTCCTCCCGCAGAACGCACCGAAAACACCGGAACTCTCGACCTCAGGTCGAGCTCAACGGTCCAGACCACTCAAGCGGAGACCGTCCAGTTGTTGTCGCGCACCGTCGTCACCTCCTCGCCAGGGCCGCGCCGACCGGCGGTTTCGCTGAGCCCGCCGGTCACCGATCGTGGTTGTCGCACGTCAGTGGCTTCAGTGGCCGGAGGCCGCGGATTCCCAGGTACGCCAAGGAATCGCGGCGGGCCACCACTACGCTCAGTGGTCACCTCCCCTCTGCGCAGGCCGGGCACTGGGCTGTCCGGGCGAAATTCCCCGGCCAGGTCCCAGAGTCCGGACCACGGGCGGCACACGGCGCGCCCCGTCGTTTACGGTAGAAGCCAACCGGGTGAGGTGAAGAGTGCGCGGACGAGCAAACCGGTCTGCCGGATGGTTCACGGGCTGGCGCCTTTGGCGGTTGCCCTCTCATGTCCGCACTTTTGTGCTCCTCGTCAACTTCCTGGCGATCCTGGCGTCGGTGAGCACCGCGTGGCTGGTGCCGGTGCACCAGCAGGACCTGATCCGCTTCGGCGTGCTGGCCGTGTGCGCGGCAGTCGCCATCGAGGCCACGCGCCACATCGAGCGCCAGCGCGAGTACAACCGCGCGCCCACGGTCGCGTACGTCGACACCAAGGCCGTGTGGAGCATCGCGGCTGTGGTGGCGCTGCCGGCCGTGCTGGCCACGGCGATGGTCGTGTTCACCTACGCGATGGCGTGGTGGCGCGTCTGGCCACGCGAACGGCCCGTGCTCCCCCACCGCTGGATCTTCTCCGCCGCGACCGTGTTGTGCGGCACACAGGCGGCGGTCGCCGTGCTCGCGCTGGGCATGCACCACTACCCCGGCGTGCCGGCCACGGGCTTCCTGCCCGGCCTCACCGACCTGGTCGTCATCATCTTCGCGGCCGCCCTGCGCTGGGCCATCAACACGGCGCTGGTGATGGTGGCCATCGCGCTCTCGAGCCCGCCGCGCTCGCTCTCGGACCTGTTCTCCGGCTTCGGCGACCAGCTGCTGGAAGCCGGCGCGATCGGCCTGGGCCTGGTCACCGCCGCGCTGCTCCTGCTGGCCAACCCGCTGGTGCTCACCGGCGTGGTCGTGGCGCTGGTGGCGCTGCACCGCGGCCTGCTGCTCGCGCAGTTCCAGCGCGACGCGCGCACCGACGTGACCACCGGCCTGGCCACCAAGCGCTGGTGGCGCACGCTGGCCGAGCAGTACCTCGAGCGCGCCCGCACCGGCAACGGCACCGTCGGCGTGCTGCTGCTCGACCTCGACCACTTCAAGGCCATCAACGACACCTACGGCCACCCGACGGGCGACGTCGTGCTGCGCGAGATCGCCCTCGCGCTGCGCAGCGAGGTGCGCGACCAGGACATCTGCGGCCGCTGGGGCGGCGAGGAGTTCGCGATCGTGCTGCCGAACGTGCCGACGATGGAGCAACTCGGCCAGCTCGCCGACCGCATCCGCCGGCGCATCCCGCAGGTCGTCGTGCCGCTGCCCGAGCGCGACACGGTCATCAGCGACCTGACCGTGTCGATCGGCTGCGCTCTCTACCCGGCCGAGCACCTCACCGGCGTCGACGACGTACTGGTCGCCACCGACACCGCCCTCTACCGGGCGAAGCAGGCGGGCCGCAACCGCGTGGAGCTCGCCACACACTGAAGGACGTTCCGGACAACCCCGCCTTCTCGTTCCGACTTCGTCTCCCCCTCGTGCCACGATGGACGCTGAGGGCCGCGCCGAGGCCCGCGAGGAGGTCCGAGTGCCCGACTGGGATGGCCATGGACTGCCGCCGGTCGCGCGGGCTCGCGTCGACCGGTTCGCTTCGTCCGGCCTGCGCACCTCGCTGCTGAGCGTCCCCGGCGCGGTCGGCGCGGAAGTCGCCGGATTCACCCCCGTGGGGGAGGTCATGGGGTGCGTCGTGGAGCGCCTCGGGTGGACCTCCGGCTTCGGCATCACGCCCAACCAGCAGGCCGCCATCTACGCCGACGCGCTCCGTCAGGGCTACCGCGTCGCGCTGGACCGGCTGCGGCTGGAGGCCGAGGCGATCGGCGCCGACGGCGTCCTCGGCATCACCACGTCCGTCACTCGGCTCGACGAGACCATGCAGGAGTTCGTCGCGCTCGGCTCCGCGGTGCGCGCGGAGACGCCGCAACGGCCCGGGCGCGTGTTCACCACCGAGCTGCCGGGCCAGGACGTCGGCAAGCTGATGCAGGCCGGCTGGGTGCCCGCGGCCGTCGCGATCGGCATCTCGGCGCACACCACGTTCGACTACAACATGCAGTACCAGACCACGATGTGGGCCGGGAACGTCGAGGTCGACGCCCACACCCGGCTCGTCACCGAGGTGCGGGCCGACGCGCGCAGCCAGTTCCGCAAGACCGTGCAGACCACCGGCGCCGACGGGGCGATCGTCTCGCGGATGTCGCTCGACACGTGGCAGCTGGGCGAGGTGGCCGTGGCCGGGGTGGCGAGCGTGTTCGGCACCGCCATTGCCCGATTCCACGTCGGCAGCTCCGCGCCCACGTCCGCGCTCACCATCCTGCCGCTGAACCGAGTTTGAAGGAGGCCCCGTGACGACCACGGACCCCGCCGCGCAACACATCCCCGAGGATGCGATGCGCCGGCTCGCCGAGATGCGGCCGGGGCAGGCAACGAGCCTGTTCACGTCCGACTTGAGCGTGAACGAGTTCCTGCTCGTGCGCGAGGCCGGCTTCCGCCCGCTGGGCCTGGTGCTCGGATCGAGCATCTACCACGTCGGGTTCCAGATGGGGCGCTGGAGCAAGAACCAGGAGATGGACCGCCTGTCGGCCGCGATGTACCACGCGCGCGAGCTCGCGATGACGCGCATGGAGACCGAGGCCGACCTGCTGGGCGCCGACGGGATCGTGGCCGTACGCCTGGAGATCGAGTTCAAGGAGTTCGGCAGCGACCTGGCGGAGTTCGTCGCCGTCGGTACCGCGGTGAAGGCCGACGAGCCCGGCGAGTGGCGCAACAACACGGGCAAGCCGTTCACGTCTGACCTGTCCGGCCAGGACTTCTGGACTCTCGTGCAAGCCGGTTACGCACCGCTGGGCATGGTGATGGGCACGTGCGTCTACCACATCGCGCACCAGCGGTTCCGCCAGGCGATGAGCAATATCGGGCAGAACGTGGAGATCCCGCAGTACACCGAGGCCCTCTACGACGCGCGTGAGCTGGCGATGTCGCGTATGCAGGCCGAGGCCGAGCAGCTGAAAGCCGAAGGCATCGTGGGGGTGCAACTGCTGTCACTGCCGCATCGATGGGGCGGGCACACGACGGAGTTCTTCGCCATCGGCACCGCCGTGAAGCCGCTGCGCCCCGACCACCGCATCACCAAGCCGCAGCTCGTGCTGCCCCTCACCGACTGATGTCCGGGTCAGAGCTCGGCCCGGCCGGCGAGTTCCACCTCCTGGTGGCCGCCCTGCGCGCCGATCGCGCCGACGTCGAGTCCTACACCCGTGTGCTGTCCGAGACCCTCGGCGACGCCCTCCCGCCGGGCATGGTCGAGATCGACCGGCGGCGCAGCTTCGCCGACCGCGTGGCCGGGCGCCTCGGGCAGCCGGTGGAGGTGCGCGTGTCGACGCCGCACCAGCTGCTCGTGCTCACGGCCGGCCGGTCCGGCGGGGTCACGGGCGAGATTCGCCAGGTGGTGCGCGGGGTCGTGATCAGCCGCCGGGACACCGACGTCGAGGAGTGGGTGACGGTGCTCGCCGAGGAGCTGCAGGCGCTGGCTTCTCGGGACGCGAAGGCTCGCGAAGCGTTGTCGCGGTTCCTGGGTAGCTGACTCCGGCGTGGTTGAACCGCCGAACCTTGACCCGCCTGGTTTGCCCGATTAGAACTCGGGGATGGACTGGACACTCGAGGTCGTCATCGTTCCCGTGTCCGATGTGGACCGCGCGAAGGCGTTCTACGCCGAGCAGTGCGGCTTCCACGTCGACCACGACACCGTGGTCGGGCCCGGCGCCCGCGTCGTGCAGCTGACCCCGCAGGGCTCCGGGTGCTCGATCGTCGTCGGCGAGGGCGTGGTGCCCCCGATGCCGCCCGGGTCGCTCAAGGGCCTGCAGCTCGTGGTCGCCGACCTGCCGCGCGCCCGCGAGACGCTGCTCGCGGGCGGCGTCGACGTCAGCGAGATCCAGCTCCTCGGGCCCGACCCGGCCACGGGCCGGCCCGAGGACCTCGACAACATCGGCTTCTTTCACTTCTCCGACCCGGATGGCAACGCCTGGGCCGTGCAGCAGATCTCGGCGCGTGGCAAGAGCTAATCCACGAGTGCGCCACAGCTGATGTTGGCCGTCGCGGCGGTCATGGTGCGGGCGCGGTCGGAGGCCACGAACGCGGCGACCGCGCCGACGTCCGCGAGCGTCGCGGGTCGGCCGAGCATGGTGCCCTTCGCGATTCCTTCCGTGACCGCCTCGGTGTGCGCGAAATCCGCGGGGAGCGATTCGGGCACGCCACCGGTCCGCAGGGTGACGGTGCGGACGCCGTAGCCGCCCAGCTCCGCGGCGAGTTGCCGGCGCATGGCTTCGAGCGCGGCGAACGCCACCTGCAGTCCGCCGACCGGGTGGCTGCGCACCGGATCCCCGTCGCCGCCGAAGACGAGCACGACGCCGCCACCTTGGCGTTTCATGTGGCGACCGGCCGCGCGCATGGTGAGAAACGTCGTGCGCACGGCGGTGACCACCGGTTGTTCGTAGTCGGCCAAGGACATTTCCAGCAGCGGGGTGCCCTGCACGTCACCGTGGGTGATGACATTGACCGAAATGTCGAGGCTGCCTCCCGCGGCGACAACGGCGTCGGCGTGTTCGTCGACGGCCTGCTCGTCCAGGGCATCGAGCTCCTCGACGTCGGCGCGCCCGCCCGCCGCGCGAATCTCGTCGGCGACCTTGTCGAGTTTCGCGCGGGTGCGGCCGGCCAGGAAGACGCGTGCGCCCTCCTCGGCGAACGCGCACGCGATGGCACCGCCGATCGCTCCGCCACCGCCGTAGACCACTGCGTTCTTTCCTTCGAGCAGCATGGGCTCTCCGTTCGTCGGGCTTCCGCTTCCACCCGTGCGTCGAACGAGGTGCTCAGGAATCGACAGGATCTCCGACGACGAGCACGATCCGGCGCCCGTGCAGCTCACCACGTTCCATTCGCCCGTGCGCTTCGGCTGCTTCGGCGAGCGGCACCCGCTCCACCGCCCGCGGTCGCAGACCACCGGCGGCGAACCGCTCGTTCAGCGCCGCCGCCGCATTGGCCAGTTCGGCGGCCGTCGCCCGGGAGATGACGAACCCGACCACGGACTGGTCGTTCAGGTACAGCTCGCCGGCGGGCAGCACCGGCCGGGTGCGCGGCCCCGCGAGCAGCACGACCCGGCCGCGGAACGCCAGGTGCGCCACGGCGGTTTCGAGGTCGTTGGTGCCGGAGGTGTCCACGTAGAGGTCGATGCCGTCCGGCAGCTCGGTCTTGCGGTAGTCCAGCGCCAGATCGGCGCCGCGAGTCACGCAGTGGTCCAGATCCGCCGCCGACGCCGTGGCCACCACGTGCGCACCCGCCGCGGCGGCGAGCTCGATCAACGCGGTCCCGACGTTGCCGCCACCGCCGACCACCAGCACAGTCTGCCCGGCGCGCAGCCCGCCGTGTGTGAACAACGCCAGGTACGCTGTGGCCGCGGGGTGCACCACGGCGACGGCGTCGAACGGATCCACTCCGGTGGGCAGGCGGTACAACCGATCCGCCGCGACAGCAACGCGTTCGGCCGCCGCACCCTGTCGTCCGCCGTGCCCGAGACTGTTGCCCCACACCGTTTCCCCGGCCGCGAAGCCGTTCGCCGAGTCCGCGACGTGGCCGACGAAATCCCGGCTCAGCACGAGCGGCCACGGCCCCGGCACCGGCCACATCCCGTTGCGCACGAACGTGTCCACGGGGTTCACGGTGCTCGCGACGACCTCGACGAGCACCTCACCGAGCGCCGGCACGGGATCGGGGAGGTCGCCGAAGCGGATCTCCTCGACCGGGCCGGGCTTCTCGACGAACGCAGCCTTCACTCAGGCGAAGCTACCAGCGGTGAGGATCGCGTGGCCGTGCCGTTCTTTGGCTTCGAGGTAGCGCGACGTGTGTTCGCCGGGGTGGTCGACGATCAACTTCTCCCGCTTCACCACAATTCCCGCGGCTTCCAGCGCGGCGACCTTGGCCAGGTTGTTCGTCAGCAGGCTCACGCGCTCCAGCAGGTTCTTCGAGCGGATGCGGCAGCCGAACGCTTCCACCGCGCAAACCGCACCCACGGGCATCGCCAGCAACTTACGGGCGACTTCCTCAAAGTCGGCGTCGTCGTCGAGATCACGTGCGAGCGCCCGCAGTTCCCCTTCACGTCCGACCAAGTAGTCGACCTTGTCAAGGCAGGCGCACGAGCTGCGCTGCCAGTACGACCTGTTGCGGGGCCGCAACGCCGCCGCGCCGCTCACCGACTGAGGACGGCGGTGTCCGCGCACGGTCCACGAGACCGCCTGCGGACACCGCACGGCCCGCGACTCGAGAACCGAGCCGCGGGTTTTCTCCGTCTTACGGCCGGACGGCACCCATCGGGTTCGGGATCGGGAGGCCACCCGCGTCGACGACCGCGCGGCTGAGGGGTACGGCCAGCTCCAGCACGCGGTCCACGCCGTCCGGGCCGAGCGCTTCGAGCGGGTCCGCGGCCAGGCGGTCGGTCATCTCCTCGACGTCGTGGCGGACGGCGGCGCCGCTCGCCGTGAGCCGGCCGGCGGAGTCCAGCAGGCCACGGGAAAGCAGGCGGGCCCTCGAGTCTTCCCACTCCTCGTCGGTCCAGCCGCGGGCGCGCTGGACGATCTCGCGCGTCGTGGTGCCTGCGGCGATGTGGGTGAGGCTCGCGTCGAGGCCGGACAGCCCGGCGGACACGCCGGCGAGCACGTGGCCGTCGCCGCGGTGTTCCCGGAGGGCGCAGGTGGCGAGCCAGAGGCGGGCGAGTGGACGGTCGGGACGCATCGCCGACGCCCACGCGGCGGCGAGCGGACGGCCGTCGAAGCGGCAGCCGGCGACGGCGCGTTCGAGCAGCCCGGTCAGTTCGTCGAGTTCGGCGCCCGATGGCAGCAACCGCGTCAAAGCGGCTTCCACGGCGAGAATCCGGGTCTGCAGCACGTCTTCCGGCTTCGCGAACGTCCACGCGTCGGGCAGGGCGCGCGCGACCATCCCGGGCGCGAAGCCGTAGAACATCGACGTGACCGGCCCCGGGCCGATCGGGCCCAGCGGCGCCGCGCGGCCCGCGAAGTACCCCATCCACCAGCCGCGCAGACCCACTTCCTTCGCCGCCGCGGCGGGCTCGGACGCGAAGTAGACCACGGCGTGCAGGGGCTCCAGCGCGACCCAGAACCGCCTGGCCAGGCTCGAATTCGGCTCCATGACCGTCAGCGTACGCACGAAGAAGGCCCCTCCACCGCTGCTTCGAGTGGAGGGGCCTTCCGTAGCGCGGTTTATCAGGCGAGCTCGAGCCCGTAGGACTGCAGCTCGAGGGTGAGCGGGTAGAAGTAGCTGGTCACGGTGTCGCCGCCGGACAGCGTGCCGAGGCCCTTCGAGCCGTCGTACGCCGGGCCGCCCGAGTCGCCGTGGTCGGTGTGCGCGGTGGTGCCGAACTCGTGGTTGAGCACGCCCACGTCGAAGTTCACGGACTCGTCGACCGAGGTGACCTCGCCGCTGCCGCCACCGGTGGTCTGGCCCTGCTTCTGGATCTGCTCGCCGACGGTCGGCGTGCCGGCGCTGCTGATGGTCTGGCCGGTGTTGATGGCGCCGTCACCCGAGCCGTTCGGGCGGGTCAGCAGACCGGAGTCCGCACCGGGGCAGTCGCTCTCCACCACGCGGGCGCCGGAGACGTCGCCGCCCGACCAGGTGCCGCCCTCGTTGGTGCAGTGGCCGGCCGTGAGCATCATCGGCTCGCCGCCACGGGTGACGTTGAAGCCGAGGGAGCAGGTGAACTGACCGTTGTTGATCGAGTCGCCGTCGGCGATGTAGGTCGACAGCTTGCCGGCGCGGTGCTCGATGCGGGCGGAGTCTCCCAGCTTCGCGGCGGCCGCGGTGACCTTGTCGACGGTGGTCTTCGAGGCCGCGTCGTAGATCTTCACGACGACCTGGTTGTTCCTGGTGTCGATGCCCCACGCCGTCTGCGGCACGTTCTTCACGCCGTCGAGGGAGTTCTTGGCGTTGGTCAGCGCGGCGAAGCTGTGCTTCACCAGCTTCGTGGCGAAGCCGGCGGCTTCGGCCTTCTGCTGGGCGGCCGCGTCGGTGACGTTGACGATGGCCTTGCCGTTGTCGAGGTAGATGCCACCGCCCGACAGGCCGAGGCTGTCGACGACCTGCGTCGCCTGGGTGACGGCCTGGGTCTGCATCTGCGCGAAGGCGAGCGGGCTGGCCGAAGCCGCGCTTACGCAAAGGCCGGCCGTAAGCGCCGCCGCGGAGAACACGGTGAAGCCGGCGACGAACGTTTTCCGGGAAGTCATGGAATCTTCCTCCAGTTGAGCTGGACGGATCCTGCGCGAGCGGCTCGCGCAAACCACGGTGGGACTCCCCACACTTTTGTTGCCAGGCAACCAACGCACCACCGACGAAGGTTGGTTAATAACCAAGTCATCCGGGCAAATCGGCCTGCTCGCACCCGTTCGGCTCAGGCGCACTAGGCCGAACAGCCGTGCGACCGCACCATTCACTGGGATGGGTTACCCGCCGGGCGCCACGGGGCAATCGCGGGGCGGCGCTTCCGGTTAAGGTCGGCGCGTGCCCGACACCGAGCTGAGCCACGCGTTCACCGTGGCCGCACCGCCCGCGGACGTCGTCGCCCACCTCGCGGAGCCTTCGAATTACGTCGGCTTGTCACCGCTGGTGGTGGAGGTGCGCGACGTCGCACGGGAAGAAGGCTTGACGCGGTACACCGCGGTGGAGCGGTTCCGCTTCTTCGGCTTTCTGCGCCACGACAACCCGATCGTCGTCACGCTCCGCACCACCGGCACGGCGGCCCACGGCGACGTGGTGTCGCCCGGCGGCGTGCGGATGGGTTACCGGTTCGACCTCGAACCCGACGGCGGCGGCACGCGCGTCACCGACACGCTGCGGCTGCACACGCCGCCGGGCCTACTTCGCTTCGCCGCTTCACGGGCCCGCGCGGTACAACTCGCCCGCGCGGGCGTCCTCGCCGAGCGGCTCGGCTGAGTCCACAAAGGACTTACTGCGCGTCAGAAGTGCCTTCCGGCCACTGGACGTGCTCTTCGTAGCCGGTGTGCTTGCGCAGGAAAGCCGCGATGAACGGGCAAACCGGCACGATCACCCCGCCGTTGGCCACGACGTCGTCCAGCGCGTAGGTGGCCAGCGTGGTGCCGAGGCCGCGGCCGCCGAAGGCCTTGTCGATCTCGGTGTGGGTGAACACCGTCTGGTTGTCGCGCAGGAGGTACTGCGTGAAGCCGGCCAGCTGGTCGTCCGCGTACACCTCGTAGCGGTGCTTCTCGTCGTTGCGGACCACGCGGGTCTCGTCGCTCATTCGTCGCTCCTCGAAGTCTGGGCATTCAGGTGAACGCCGGACAGCCTGCCGTACTTCCCCGGCGTGCGTTGATCTTCACCGAAGAATGACGCGGCGGCCCCGGAAACGACTCAGGCGTGATCCGGGCTGGGCCGCCCGGGCGACACGGTGCGAGCGATCGGGTGGAACGCCCGCGCGGACCTTCCGGGGCGCCCGGCGCGTTTGGTTGATTCTCTGGGTCGGTGACCACCACTGGGAAGGCCAGGACCGCGCTGTGCAGCCGTTCGCTCTGCCCGAGTTCTACATGCCCTACCCGGCCCGGCTGAACCCGCACCTCGACGGTGCGCGGGAGCACAGCAAGGCGTGGGCGTACACGATGGACATGATCGACGTCCCCCAGCACGGCACCGTAATCTGGGACGAACACGACTTCGACTCCCACGACTACGCGCTGCTCTGCGCCTACACCCACCCGGACGCGGGCGCGACGGAGCTCGACCTCATCACCGACTGGTACGTCTGGGTCTTCTACTTCGACGACCACTTCCTGGAGCTGTTCAAGCGCACCGGCGACATCGACAGCGCCCGCGCCTACCTCGACCGGATCGCCCTGTTCATGCCGGTCACGGGCGACATCACGGCGACCGCGGAGAACCCCGTCGAACGTGGGCTCGAGGACCTGTGGAACCGCACCGTCCCGCATCGTTCCGAGGGCTGGCGCCGCCGCTTCGTGGAAAGCACGCGCAACCTGCTGGACGAGTCCTTGTGGGAACTCGCCAACATCAACGAGGGCCGCGTCTCCAACCCCATCGAGTACATCGAAATGCGCCGCAAGGTCGGCGGTGCACCCTGGTCCGCGAACCTCATCGAGCACTCGGTCCACGCCGAAGTTCCCGACGCCATCGCCGCCTCCCGCCCCATGGAGGTCCTGCGCGACTGCTTCGCCGACGCCGTCCACCTCCGCAACGACTTGTTCTCCTACCAACGCGAGGTCGAAGACGAGGGCGAGCTTTCGAATGGCGTGCTCGTCTTCGAGAAGTTCCTCGGCTGCGCCACCCAGGAAGCCGCCGACGCCGTCAACGACCTCCTCACGTCCCGGTTGCACCAGTTCGAACACACCGCCCTCACCGAAGTCCCGGCTCTATTCGACGAACACGCCGTGGACGTGTCCGGCCGCGCCGAGACGTTCGCCTACGTCAAGGGCCTCCAGGACTGGCAGTCCGGCGGCCACGAATGGCACCTGCGCTCCAGCCGCTACATGAACGAAGGCGCGCTCGACTCGCGCGGCGGCCCCGAGTTGCTGGGCGGCCCGACCGGCTTGGGCACCTCGGCTGCTCGCATCTTCTCCTCCTTGGTGAGCACCGCTCCCCAGCGTTTGCGGTCCTTCTCCCACCAGCCGCACGAGGCCGTGGGCCCGATCGTCCGGCCCGAGATCTACATGCCTTTCGAGCTCCGCCTGAGCCCGCACCTGGCCGCTGCCCGCGACCGCCTGGCCGACTGGTGCACCTCGATGGGCTTCCTCGACGGCGTGGTCTGGGACGAGCACAAGATGCGCGCCATGGACCTCCCCCTGTGCTCGGCCGGCATCCACCCCGACGCTTCCCCTGAGCAACTGGACCTGACCAGCGCCTGGCTGGCCTGGGGCACCTATGGGGACGACTACTACCCCGTGGTCTTCGGAGCTTCCCGCAACCTGGGCGCGGCGAAGGCGGCCACGGAGCGCTTCAAGCTCTTCATGCCACTCGACGACGAGCCCATACCTGCTCCAGAGGGGTCACTGGAGGCCGGCCTCGCCGACCTGTGGCTTCGGACGGCCGGCCCGATGAGCCTGGAGTCACGCCGCGCCTTCCGCAAGGCCGTTGTCGACATGTGCGAGAGCTGGCTCTGGGAAATGGCAAACCAGGCCGAGAACCGAATCCCTGATCCAATCGACTATGTCGAAATGCGGCGCAAGACCTTCGGCTCAGACCTCACGATGAGCCTGTCCCGCATTTCTCACGGGCGGTTGATACCGCCGGAGATCTACCGGACTCGAACCATCCAGGCCGTCGAGCACTCGGCAATGGATTATGCCTGCCTGCTGAACGACGTGTTCTCGTACAAGAAGGAAATCCAGTACGAAGGCGAGCTTCACAACTCGGTGCTGGTGGTCCGCAACTTCCTCGACGTGGATGAGCAGACGGCTTTCGAGATCGTCAACGATTTGATGACCGCCCGAATGAAGGAATTCGAACACGCTGTCGACGTCGGTTTACCGGGCCTGTTCTCGGACTTCTCCCTCGACGAGGACGTCCGAGCCGCACTGACGGCTTACACAGATGAACTGAAGGACTGGATGGCGGGAATCCTGAACTGGCACGAAGGCTGCGCCAGGTACACGGAAGAGGAAATCCGCCGCCGCCCTGGCGTTCCGGATGATGCCCTGGCCGCGCTGGCCTTCTCAGCAGGCCCAACGGGTTTGGGGACAGGCTCACTGAGGATCTCCTCCATCCTCCCTGCCGCCAGGTAACCCACCCCAAGACAGCCACCTACCGTCCAACCACCCACTATCCGCCGGCCAAACCCATCTCCCCAACGGACAGCGGGTGCACCCAAACCCAACTTCTCCTCAACCAACCCCCCGACCCTTCCCCGGCCGGCCCCCGACGAAGGTGAAACCACACGGCTCGGGGTAGCTTGTCAAGGTACTCTTTCCCGCCTTGACAAGCTACCCCGAGCCGTAATGAAAATTGAAACTTCGGGGAGTCATTCCCAGGTCATCGTTTTAATCTTTTGATCGGAGAAACCGACGGCTTTGTCGGGTGGTTGAGTCGGGAGTCGTGTCTGCCGATCGGTGACCATTAGGCAGATGGTTGGCCGTCTTGCCGGTACGTCCGGCGGGTGGTTCAGCTGCGTGACGGTGGACCGGTGACCGTTGGGAACATGCTTGCCCCGCCCCGCCCAGCAGCTCCGTAGGTAGCCGAGCCATCCGACCACGTCCACCACGCACCAACCCCACACAAGATCGACCCGATCAGGGTGCAACCCACCACTCCTCCGGGCGTTTTCGCCCTCATCAGGTGATACTCGAAGCGTGAGACGCTTGAACCTGCACTTCCTCGGCCACGCGACGACGCGAGTGGAGCTCGGTGGGCGGGTGGTGCTGACGGACCCGGTGCTCACGAAGCGTGTGGGGCCGTTGACGCGGGTGGTCCCGCTGCCCGATTCGTCGGCTTGGGCCGGGGTGGACACGGTCCTCATCTCCCACCTGCACGGTGACCACCTGCACCTTCCCTCGCTCCGCCTGCTCAGCAAGGCGCGGATCGTCGTCCCCAAGGGCGCCGGCGCGTGGCTGAGGAAGCACGGGGTCCACAACGTCGAAGAGATCGCCCCCGGAGAAACCATCCAGGACGGCGACCTCCGGATCACCGCGACGGAAGCCGTCCACTCCGGCCACCGCTGGGGACCGCGGCTCACCCACGGGCCGCAGAGCCCAGCCCTCGGCCACCTCCTCGAAGCGGACGGCACCAGGGTCTACTCGGCCGGAGACACTGACCTCTTCGAAGGCATGAAGCAACTCGGTCCCGTCGACGTCGCCCTGCTGCCCGTCTGGGGTTGGGGCCCGAACCTCGGGCCCGGGCACCTCACCCCCGAACGCGCCGCCGTGGCAGCAGGGTTGCTCAAAGCCGCGGCGGTCGTCCCCGTCCATTGGGGGACGCTGGCCGTCCCCGGAATCCACCTGACGAAGCAGATGAAGAAGCTCCTCGTAGAGCCGCCGGAAACCTTCGCCGAGCACGTGGTCGAAGCGGGCTTGCCGACGGACGTCCTGATCACCCGGCCCGGCGCCGAAGTGACCTTGCCCGCCCCCGAGGAACGGGCGTGAACTGGTCGGACCCGTCGGCGATCGGCTACCCGGCGCTGTTCGGCGGGGTCCTGCTGGGGTCGGTGATCCCGATCGTGCCGACGGGAGCGTTGGTGGGTGCGGCGGCGGCCGTCGCGACGACGACGGATCACCTGTCGCTGCCGCTGGTCATCCTGCTGGCGATCGCCGGCGCGTATCTCGGGGACGTACTGACCTTCGCCGTGCCCAGGTTCGGGAGCGAACCGCTGCTGCGGTGGGTGGAGAAGCGCCAGCAGGCCGAACGGCTGGCCAAGGGGCGGGAGCAGTTCGCGCGCCGAGGCTGGCAGCTGGTCGTGATCGGAAGGCTCGTGCCGGCCGGGCGCATCCCGGTGCTGCTGGCCGCGGGCACGCTGGGGTACCCGTGGCGCAAGTTGCTGCCGGCGGGGCTCGTGGCCTGCGTGTTGTGGGCCGTTGCCTATTCTCTGCTCGGCATCGTGAGCGGCGGCATCTTCGATTCGCCGTTGATCGCCACGCTGCTGGCCACCGTGCTCGTGCTGCTGGTGACCGTGTTGTTGACGGTGATCAGCAAGCTGCGCGCGCGGGCGGCCGAACGGACTGGAGGACATCAGTGACGACACCCGCTCCGTCGAAGGGGCGCCTGCTGGGCGGCGGCCGGGTCGTCGCCCGCGTGGTGCTGGTGTGGGCCGCGGTGACGGGCGCGTTGCGGCTGCTCGACATGTGGCTCGACGGGTTCAGCATGCGGTCGTGGTGGCAGCCCACCGTGTGCGCGCTGATCCTCGGGCTGCTCACGTCCGTGGTGTGGCCGTGGGTGGTGCGGGTCGCGTGGCCGATCGCGTACTTCACGCTCGGCGTGGGCACGTACCTGCTGCTGGGCGCGGCGACATTGGCGATCCTGCAGGCCGTGCCGGGCGTCGAGCTGTCCGGGTTCGGGACGGCGGTGATCATCACGGTGGTGATGTCGGCCGTCGGCGCGCTGATCTCGAGCGCGCTCGCCGTGGACGAGGACGAGATCTTCTTCCGCCGGGCCGCACGCCGTCGGCGCAAGCACGCGCCCGGTGAGGACCTCGCCGAGGAGCCGCCCGGCGTCGTCTTCCTACAGATCGACGGGCTGGGCTACGACACCGTGCGCCGCGCCGTGCGCGACGGGGACATGCCGACGTTCGCCGCGTGGCTGTCGGAAGGCACGCATTCGCTCACGCGCTGGCACACCGACTGGAGCTCGCAGACCGGCGCCAGCGTGTGTGGCATCCTCCACGGCTCCAACCACGACATCCTCGGGTTCCGCTGGTACGAGAAGGACCGCGACCACGTGATGGCGTGCGCGCACCCGAGCGACGCGGCCGAGATCGAGCGCCGCCACACCAACGGGCGCGGCCTGCTCGCGGGCGACGGCGCCAGCCACGGCAACCTGTTCTCCGGCGACGCCGAGCACGTGAGCCTCACCATGAGCTCCATCCCGGTCCTCGTGCCGCGCAAGGTTCGCGGCCCGCGGCACGACTCCGTCGGCGCCGGCTACCGCGCGTACTTCGCGAACCCGGTCAACGTCTTGCGGACGTTCGGCGTGGCCCTCATCGACGTCTTCCGCGAGCTGTCCGCGGCCGCCAAGCAGCGCCGCGCGGGCGTGGTGCCGCGGATCCCGCGCGGCGGCTTCTACCCGCTCGCGCGCCCGGGCACCACGGTGATCGCGCGGGACGTGGTCGTCTCGGCGATCATCGGCGACATGCTGGCGGGCCGGCCCGTGGTGTACGCGGACTTCCTCGGCTACGACGAGGTCGCGCACCACTCCGGCATCGAGCGCTTCGACACGCTGGAGGTGCTGCGCTCGATCGACCAGCAGTTCGCGCGGCTGCTGCGCACGAGCCGCATCGCGCCGCGGCGCTACCACATCGTCGGGCTGTCGGACCACGGCCAGACCCAGGGCCACGCGTTCGTCGACCGCTTCGGCGAAACCATGGAAGCCCTGGTCGGCCGCCTGTGCGGCGGCGCGCCCGTGGCCGAGCACGGCAAGCGCCGGCAGGCCGAGAGCTGGCAGGTCAACGCGGCGCTCGCCGAGGCGACCACCACCGGCGGCCTGATCGCGCGCCGGCTGCGCTCGCGCGTCGAGGACGCCGAGTGCGCCGAGAACCGGCCGCGCACCACGAGCGGCTCGCCCGGCGAGGTCACACGCGTGGCGCCCGGCGTGGTCTGCGTGGTGTCCGGGCACCTGGCGATGGTGTCGTTCACCGAGCACGAGGGCCGCGTGAACCTGGAGACGATCGAGCGTGAGTACCCGGACCTGCTGCCGACGCTGGTCGACCACGACGGCGTCGGGTTCATGCTGGTGCACAGCTCGGAGTTCGGCCCCGTCGTCCTCGGCCGCGACGGCCTGAAGCGCCTCGCGACGGGCGTCGTCGTCGGCGAGGACCCGCTGGCGGACTACGGCCCGTACGCCGACGAGCTGGTCAAACGTGTCGACTCGTTCCCGCACTGCGCGGACATCATGATCAACAGCCGCTACGACCCGGAGTCGGACCAGTCGTCGCCGTTCGAGCGGCACGTCGGGTCCCACGGCGCCCTCGGCGGCCCGCAGCAGCGCGGCTTCATCCTGCACCCGCGCTCGTTCCCCGCGCCCGGCGAACCCGTCGGGGCGGAGGCGGTGCACCACGTGTTCCGCGACTGGCTGACGTTCCTGGGGCATGGAGTGCCCGCTTCGTCTGCTTCGGTTGCCGTTTCGGAGGTGGCTTCATGATCGTGTACGGCGCGAGCTGGTGCCCGGACGTCAAACGCAGCCGCGCGCTGCTCGACTCCCGCGGCGTGGCGTACGACTACGTGGACGTCGAGGCGGACCCCGCCGCCGTGACGCTGGTGCGCTCCCTCCAGCACGGCGCGCGCCGCATCCCGACCATCGTCTTCACCGACGGCACCCACCTGGTGGAACCGTCGGACGACGAACTCGCGGCACGCCTGTGATCCTCCTGGACCTGCCACTGGGCACCCGCGTCGTGGTCCGCTACCGCATCGAGGGCGGCTTCACGGACGCCCTCGGCGAGCTGCGGGACCGTGATTCTTCTTCCTGCACAGTGGAAACGAAGCGTGGCCTCGTGGTGGTGCCGTTGTCCGACGTAGTCGCGGCGAAGCCGGTGCCGCCCGCTCCGGAGCGCCGCCGTCCGAAATCGAGTGGCCCGCCACCCGGAGACCTGTGACGATCGGTGCCCTTCAACAAGCAAAGGGACCCTAGTCGCTCCCTCGCGGAGGCTTCTCGTCGCTCGATCCTTTCACGCAACCGAACAACGCCTGCCCGGCTCAGCGCGCCAACGTTTCGCAGTCCGGTGGTCGATCAGCTCTCCCGAGCGATAGCCGCCTCGATACCGTCCAGAAGGAGATCCAGACCCGACTCCAGGCTGAGCCGCGCCTCACGCTCAAGATAAGGCTCGTCCGACGCGACCGGTGGCTGCTCCGAACCCAACCGGCCCACCAACGGATACCGCGACACCAAATCCGGCACCAGCTCCCCCAGCACCGCCGCCCGCGAGGACCACCAGTCCTCTTCGGACAGTCCTGTCTCGCGGGAGACCTGGCGTGATTCGGCGGCGATCTGCACCGAGCCGCGGACCGTATTCAGCAACGCGCCCACGATCCATCGCACCCGCGCGGCAGGCAGACCGGTCGCGAAGAGGACCCGCAGCACCAGCTGCTGCATCCGGAACTCGCCCGGCCCCAGCACCGGCCGGGCGTAGGACACCTGCAGCAACCAGGGGTGCCGCAGGTGGAAGTCCCAGAGCTCCCGCGCCAGAGCGACCACCGCGGGGCGCCAGCCGCCGGACAGGTCGTGGTCGTCGCGCAGCTCGGTCAGCGTCTGGTCGTACATGAGGTCGATGAGCTCGGTCTTGCCCGGCACGTACGTGTACAGCGCCATCGCCGTCCGGCCCAGGCGCTCGCCCACCGCCCGCATGGACAGCGCGCCCATTCCCGAGGCGTCGGCGATTTCCACGGCCGCCGCGACGATGGCGTCCACGCTCAGCCCGGGTTTGGGCCCCGGCCCGCCGCCACGAGGCGCGACGTCCTTGCGCCACAGGAGCTCCATCGAGCGGCGGGCGTCCCCTTGCCCGGCGAAGACGACCACGAGGAACCCCCTGAACGGCGACTCCTTACAGCATAAAGCCCGGGTCAGAACCCGAGCGCGGTGACCGTCAGCACGTACTTGCCCTGCAGCAGCTCGCCGCGCATTTCCGGCGTGATGGCGCGCGACGTGTCGGTGTAGGTGCCCGGAGACGCGGTCTGCACGGCGTACACGAAGTTGCTCACGCTCGGGTCCACGACGAGGCTGATCGTCGGCGTCAACGTGGGCGAGAAGCGGTTCACGGCGCGCACGTAGGTGAAGACCGAGTGCACGACGGTGTCGGCCGCGGCCGAATCGGTGGCGCAGCCCGTGGCCGGCGCGGCGGGCAGGTCGGCGGTGGCGTCGTTGAACGCCGTGGCCACCGGGTTCGCCGTGCCGTTCGGGTTGGAGCCCATCTCGGCGACGATGGCCTCGACGCGGGAATTCAGCGTGGCCGCGACGTCACCGACCGCGGCACACCGCAGCGGCGACGGCGGGATCGGTGCGATGGACGCCGCGGCGGGCACGGCGCCCGCCGCGAGCAGAGCCGGCGCGGCGATCAGCACGGACACGAGACGGCGGAGCGACACGGCGGGTTTCCCTTCCCCGGCAACCAGGACGAGTCACCCTAGCCAGCACCGCGCCGACCACGACATTCCCCGGTCGGGCGTCACACCACCGTGTGGCGCCCGACCGGTTCCACAATGGACAACAAGGAACGCGCTAGCCCGCCAACTCGATCGCCAGCGCGGGACAGATCTGCGCCGCCTCGCGGACCTGGTCGTGCAGCTGTTCGGGCGGGTTGTCGTCCAGCAGCACGACGATGCCGTCGTCCTCGCGCTGGTCGAACACCTCCGGCGCCGCGAGCACGCACTGGCCCGCCCCGACGCACCGGTCCTGGTCGATGACCACCTTCATCTCAGCAAGTCCTTTCCGAAAGAGTCACCAGGTCACCGGCAGCGAGTGCACGCCGTAGACCAGCATGTCGTTCTTGAAGCCCAGTTCCGTCAACGGCGCCGCCAGCTTCAGCGTCGGGATCCGCCGGTAGAGCGTGCTGTAGACCACCTGCAGCTCGACGCGCGCGAGCGGCTGCCCGAGGCACTGGTGCACGCCGTAGCCGAACGCCACGTGGTGGCGGGCCTTGCGCGTCACGTCGAGCTTGTCCGGGTCAGGGAAGGCCTCGGCGTCGCGGTTGGCGACGTCCGAAGCGGCGATGAGGCCCTCGCCTTTGCGGATCCGCCGGCCCGCGACCTCCATGTCCTCCAACGCGACGCGCCGGCGTCCCGTGTGGACGATCGTGAGGTAGCGCAGCAGCTCCTCCACGGCGTTGGCGATCAGCGGTGCGTCACCGTCGCGCACGAGGTCGAGCTGCTCCGGATGCTCCAGCAGCGCCACGGTGCCGAGCGCGATCATGTTGGCCGTGGTCTCGTGACCGGCCACGAGCAGCAGCTGGCCCATCGCCGCGACGTCGTCGGCGGTCATGGTCCCGGTGGCCACCTGCTCGGTCGCGAGACGGCTCAGCACGTCGTCGCCCGGGTCCGTCAGCTTCTGCTCCACCAGCCGGCTCAGGTAGGCCAGCAGTTCCTCGACCGCGTCCAGCGACTGCTGCGGTGTGGCCTCCTGCGAGACCAGCACCTTGCTGAGGCGGTGGAACAGCGCGCGGTCTTCGTACGGCACGCCGAGCAGCTCGCAGATCACCAGCGAAGGCAGGGGAAGCGCGAAGGCCTGCACGAGGTCCGCGGGCTTCGGGCCGGCCAGCATGTCGTCGATCAGCTCGTCGACGATCTTCTGGATGCGCGGGCGCAGGCGCTCCATCTTCTTGACCATGAAGTCGGCGGTCAGCATCCGGCGCTGGGAAGCGTGCTCGGGGTCGTCCATGCTGATGAACGCCTTGGCGCGCTTGCGCCGGGCCGCGACGCCCGGCGACTGCGGCGGGTAGCCCGGCAGGTCGGTGTCGGCGCTGACGCGCGAGTCGCGGAGCAGCGCGCGGACGTCTTCGTAGCGCGTGAACAGCCAGGGCTCGCTGCCGTCCCAGATCCGGACGCGGGACACCGGCTCGTCGTGCAGCCGCCGCTCGAGCTCGGGCGGCGGGTCGAACGGGCAGCGCCCGCGCGACATCGGGTACTCGGGCTCACGGGCGTCGGGCACGCCTTGCGACGAGGACGAGAGGACCTCCGTCATCGACAATCCCTCCCACGGAGAGTTACCAAACGATTGTTCGGATAGTTACTGAACACATGTTAGGCACTCTGGTGGAGAGT
Source organism: Amycolatopsis sp. NPDC050768 (assembly GCF_040654155.1). Taxonomy (NCBI): domain Bacteria; kingdom Bacillati; phylum Actinomycetota; class Actinomycetes; order Pseudonocardiales; family Pseudonocardiaceae; genus Amycolatopsis; species Amycolatopsis sp. NPDC050768. The sequence goes on along the minus strand of NZ_JBFAHL010000008.1, from coordinate 116,490 downwards.
TGGCCACCTCCGTGGACAAGATCACCGGGACGGCCGAGAGCGGTCGGGTGGAAACGGGAGAAAACGCCCGTGGCTCAGGCGAAAACGAGCGAAACGAGCTCGTCGACGAACGGCAGGACGGAGTCGGCGCCGCCCCGCACGGGCGAGTTGTGGAACAGCGCGACGCGGCCGTGGGCGCCGACGAACGCGATCACGCCGGCCCGCTCGGCGGGCACTCTGAGCGAGAAGCCCGCCGCGTCACACCGCGCGAAGCCGGTCGTGAGCAATTCGATGAGGTCGGGCAACGGACCCTTCGGGTACGCGTCGGGCGTCGCGCGGGTGGCGCCGTTGGCCATCATCAGCCGGTGGTGGCCGGGGTTCTCCATGGCGAAGCTGCAGTACGCATGGATCAGCGCGCGCACGCGGCCGACGACGTCCGCCGGGTCCTCGCTCGCCTCGGCCGCCTCCATCGCGGCGCGCAGCCGCGCGAACTCGTGGTCGAGCAAGCCCGCGACGAGCGCGGAGCGGTCCGTGAAGTGCTGGTAGATACTCGCCGGCGCGATGCCGACCGCGCGGGCGACGCCGCGGATCGTCAGGCCGTCCTCACCGCCGAGCTCGGACAGCAGCCGGCTGGCCGCGTCGAGGATCTCCCCGCGCAGCCGGTCGCCCTCGCCCCACCTGTTCCGGGTGCGCCCGGCGCTGACCTCGACTTCTTCCGGCACGTGCCCATTCTTACCGCTTGACCTGCCCGGGCGTCGGACGGGCCGTCTCGTTTCGTCGTCGACCCGTCATCTGTGGTTCACCCCGGCAGGCCGGACATCTCGATATTTTTTTCCTGGTGGACGAGCAGGAGTGGCTGGACGACTTCCAGCGGCGCGTGGACGACATGCGCGCGAAAAGCGTTGCGTTGCAAGAGAAGCTCACCGAGGCCGAAGGCAAGGCCCGCTCGTCGGACGGACTGGTCACGGTCACCGTCACCCCCAACGGCGCGCTGAAGAACCTGCACATCGACGACCGGGCGCTGCGTTCGTCCGGCGGGGCCCAGCTCACCGCCACCATCATGGAGACCTACGGCAAGGCCCAGCGACAGGTGTCGCGCGAGGTCGCCGACGCGCTCGAACCACTGGCCGGCGGCACCGAGGTGATGGACGTGGTCCGGTCCTTCCTGCCCGCGCCGGAGCCCGAGGAAGACGAACCGCAGGACGCGCCGCGCCAGCCCGGTGAACCCGAGGCCGAGGACCGCACCCCGCCGCCGCCCGCGCCGCCGCGGATGCCGTCCGCCGGTGGCGTGCCGCCGCAGCCGTCTCAGGTTCCGCCTCTGCCGCCGCGGATGCCGCCGCCGCCCTTGCCGCCCGCTCCCCCCGTTCCGCCGGCTCCGCAGCCGGGGCCGCCCGCGCCGCCGCAGCCGCGGCCGGACCAGCAGCCGAGGCCGCAGTCGGGCCCGCACCGCCGCCGCATGGACGGCGACGACGACGAGATGCAGCCGTGGTGACGAGGGAGATGCGCTGATGGACGGGTACACCGTCGAACCCGACGTGCTGACGACGTACGCGAGTGGTCTGGACGATCGCGGCGGCAAGGTGACGGCCGCGGCCAACCGCATCCAAGAAGTCAACGGCGGCGACATCAACGCCTTCGGCGTGGTCGTCGGCCAGGTGCTGGGGATCCCGACGCGCATCGCGCTCGGTGTGCTGCACGACCAGGTCAACGGCGCCGCGAAGGCGATCACGGACCAGGCCAACAACACGCGCACAGCCGCGGACCAGTACCGCACCACGGAAACCAACCACGCGCAGACGATCACGACAGCGGGGACCCCGACGTGACCACGACGTTCGACCCGAACGCCAAGCCCGACTTCGGTGCCGGGGTGGTGATCACCGACTCCAACAAGTTCTCCGGCGCGGGTTTCCTCGACTCGTACTCGTTCCTCATCAAGAGCTGCGAGGACATGAAGACCGCCGACGACTCCGACAAGGCGGCCCTGGGCGTCTCGATCGGGCTCGGCGTGGTGGCTTCGGCCGTGGACACGGTGAAGTTCGCGCTCAACCCGCTGGGCAGCCTGATCTCGGCCGGGCTCGGCTGGCTGATCGAGCACGTGAGCTTCCTGCGCGAGCCGCTCGACATGCTGATGGGCGACCCGGACCAGATCCAGCTGCTGAGCCAGGAAGTGCACACGATCGCCGAGACCATCCGGCAGATCGGCGAGGACCAGAAGTCCTCTTTGGACGGCGACATCAAGGAGTGGCAGGGCAACGCCGGCGACACGTTCCGGCAGCGCATGCAGGAGCTCGCCGCCGACCTGGACAGCAAGGCCCACGGCACCGACATCGTGGCGTACCTGATCCAGACGAACATGGCCATCATCGCCGCCGTGCGGGGTCTGTTCCGCGACCTCATCACCACGGTGCTGGGCGACATGATCTCCACGATGCTGATCGCTTTGGCGGCGGCCATCCCGACTTTCGGCGCCTCGATCGTCGCGGGCGTCGGCTGGTGCGTCGCGCAGGCGACGCTCACCGCCACCTCGCTCGGCGCGAAGCTCGCCGCGGTCGTCGCGCAGGCCACCCGCTCGGCCGCGCGCATCGGCAACGTCGTCAAGGGCCTCAAGACCCGCCCGGGCGCGAGCGGCGCCGCCGGCAGCGGGGCCCACGCTGGTGACGACATCCCGCTGGGCCCGGTCCCCAGCCGCGGCGGCTCGGGTGGCGGCGCTGGGTCTTCCGGTGCGCACAGTGGTGATGATGCGACTACTCCGCCGCCGGTGCCGCCGAAGGACGATGTGCCTCCGCCCGCGGGTGGTTCGGGTTCCGGATCGGGCTCGGGTAGCGGCAGTGGTTCGGGCTCGGGTTCAGGCTCGGGTAGTGGTTCTGGCAGCGGCTCGGGCAGTGGCAGTGGTTCTGGCAGCGGCACCCACGCCGGCGACGACGCCGCCACGCCTCCGCCCCCGGCCCACAGCGGCGACGACGCCGCGACCCCACCCCCGGCCTCGCACGCCGGCGACGACGTCCCACCGCCGGTCCCACCGAAGGACGACGTCCCGCCCCTGGCAACCCACACCGACGACGCAGCCACACCCCCGCCGGCCTCCCACGCCGACGACGACGTGCCGCCGCCCGTGCCCCCGAAGGACGACGTCCCACCCCCGGCAACCCACTCCGGCGACGACGCGGCCACCCCGCCACCCGCCTCCCACGCGGGCGACGACGCCGCGACGCCTCCGCCAGCCTCCCACACCGGTGACGACGTCCCGCCGCCGGTGCCGCCCAAGGACGACGTTCCGCCACCGGCAACCCATTCGGGCGACGACGCCGCGACACCTCCGCCGAGCAGCCACGCGGGCGACGACGCGGCTTCGACGGCCGGAACCCAGGGCGGCCACCACGGCGACGACGCCGCCTCGGACAGCAGCCACGGTGGCACGCAAGGCAGTCACCACGGAGACGACGCAGCCTCCGACGGCAGCCACGGCGGAACCCAAGGCAGCCACCACGGAGACGACGGCACGCCGCCTGCCAGTCACCACGGCGACGACGCCGCCGCGCCCCCGGCCAACCAGCCGCCGAAGACCCCGTGGACGAAGGCGCACGAGGATTGGCTGAAGCAGCACCAGCCGGACGCCTTCGCCAAGTACAAGTACCTCGAGAACCAGCTGAAGGCGAACCACCCGCAAGCCTTCTCGATCCTCAAGCAGTGGGTCGCAGACTCCGACAGCGCCAAGGAAATGTGGGCGTGGCCGGTCAAGGGCGGCCAGGAGATCATGAAGCAGATGCTCGACATCCAGAAAACAGCCGAAACCGGCTGGGCCAACGCCAACGCGGGCGGCGACCAGCCCCCAGCAGACGGCGGCCACTAGCCCGCCACGAAAACCACCGCGGCCCTGGCAGCCCACAAGGCCGCCAGGGGCGCGGTGTTTTGCCCGCACACCAACGAAACAACCGAGCCGGCTCGGCGCGCGCCCTCACCCCCACGGCAGACCAAAAGCCGGCCCTGAACCAGCAGTGGATGCCCGCCGAAGCGAGCCGGAAGTCAGGAAACGAGCTGCGGGTACTGCCCCGCGATGTCGCCCGACAGGCTCGCGCGCACGGAGCGGCTGACGTCGTCCGCGACGATCTCGAAGTCGCCCTTTTCAAGGCCGTCCAGGGCCAGCGCGGCGATCGACGCCGGGTCGGACTTGGGGTCAGTGATGTCCGCCGCCATGTCCGTGTCCATGTAGCCGACGTGCAGGGCCGTCACGAGCGTGCCCTGGTCGTGCAGGGCCAGGCGCAGGCCGTTGGTCAGCTGCAGGCCCGCCGCTTTGCCCGCGGAGTACGCGTTGACGTGGGGTGCGGTGAACCACGACAGCACCGAGAGGATGTTCAGGATCGCGCCGCCGCCGTTGCGGGCCAGCGTGGGAGCGAAGGCGCGAGCCGTCTCCAGCGGGCCGAAGTAATGCGTCTCCATCTCCAGCCGGACGTCTTCCAACGAACCGGAAAGGAACGACGCCCCCGTGGAGACGCCGGCGTTGTTGATCAGCAGCGTCACGTCGCCCGCCGCTTCCGCGGCCGCGCGGATCGAAGCCGGGTCTGTGACGTCGACCGCAATCGGCACGACACCCGGCAGGTCGACCGATTCCGGACGGCGCACCGCGGCGTAGACCTTCGCCGCGCCGCGCTCCAGCAAGGCGGCGGCCAGCTCCTGGCCCAGCCCGCGGTTCGCGCCCGTCACCAGTGCGACGGAACCCTTGATCTCCATCAAAACCACTCCCAACACACCTGACTTGTTACCTGCAAGCTAGCCGCCGACGACACTACGGGTTAAACTTGCTTCAAGCAAGCCAGCACGGGAGGAACCCATGGGTCGACGGTCAAGCTGGGAAGGCACGCCGTGCCCCATCGCCCGAGGCGCCGACGTGCTCGGCGAGCCGTGGACGCTGGTGATCCTGCGCGAGGCCCACACGGGCACCACGCGCTTCGACGAGTTCCGCAGCAGCCTCGGCATCGCGGACAACGTGCTGTCCGCACGGCTCGCGCGAATGGTCGAGACCGGGCTGATGACCCGCGTCCCCTACCGCGACGGCGGCCGCACCCGCGACGAGTACCGCCTCACCCAGGCCGGCGCCGACACGCTGCCGGTGATCCACGCGCTGGGCGCGTGGGGCGACACCCACACCCACTCCCCAGCCCCGGGCGAGCCGATGCGGCTGGTCCACACCCCCTGCGGCGAGCTCACTCGCCCCGGCGAGAAGTGCGACCACTGCGGCGGCGACGTGAACCGGGCGGAACTGCGCCGGCTCGAGAAGGAGACGCACGACCAGGTACCACTGGCCGAACCCGTCGCCTGAGTCAACCCGTGGAAGGTGTTGGTAAATCACCACTTTCCGGACAGTACGAAAGTCGGGTCACAAACGGGGCTGAATTGCCTAGATTCGGTGCAGCGCGCGCAAATCAGGCAAAACTCCCCTCACCCACCCGAGGAGCTTTCCGATGTCGAGGAAGTTCTTGCTGTCCGGCGCCATCGCGCTGGCCGTCGCCGCCGCCCCGCTCGTCGCGGGCACGGCCACCGCCGCCACGGCCGCCACCGACCAGGCCGCGGCCGTCACCACGGTGTACTACAGCACCTCCGGCGCGCCGACGTTCCGTGCGGCGATCAACGCCGGCGCGGCCAACTGGAACCGCTCGGTCACCAACGTCAAGCTGGTCGAACGCTCTTCGGGCGCCTCGCTGCGCTACACCGAGGGCAACGACCCGCGCGGCTCCTACGCCCAGAGCGACGGCCACGGCACCGGCACCGTCTTCATCGACTACGCCCAGGCCCGCGAGTACGACAACACCCGCATCGCCGCCCACGAGACCGGCCACGTGCTCGGCCTGCCCGACCACTACTCCGGCCCGTGCTCCGAGCTGATGTCGGGCGGCGGCCCCGGCCCGTCGTGCACCAACGCCAACCCCAACGCGCAGGAACGTTCCCGCGTGAACTCCCTGTGGGCCAACGGTTTCCGCACGCTGGGCGCCGGCGGACCGCAGGAGCGCATCTACGAGACGCTGCCCGTCCTCACCCACTGACCCAAACATGTGAAGGGCTCCCCCGACCGGTTGAGGGGAGCCCTTCACATGCGGGACAACAGCCGGTCGCGCGCCACTTCCAGGTGCGCGGCCATCGCTTTGCGCGCCGCCACCGCGCTGCCCGACACGAGCGCCTCGACGATGTCACGGTGTTCCGAGATCGTCTGCTCGCCGAACGGCTGGTTGTAGTTGAGCCGGAAGAAGTGCAGGTGGCAGTGGGTGCGGGCGAACGCCTGCTCCACCGCCGCGTTGCCCGCGATGTGCAGCACCAGCTCGTGCAAGCGCGCGTCGTGCGCGGTCAACGCCTTGTAGTCGCTGTATGCGTCGTGCGCGGGCGCGGCGGGGCACGTCGCCAGCTCCGCGCGCAACGCTGCCGAATGGCCGTCCGACATCGCCTTCGCGGCCAGCCCGGCGCTCGGCGGCTCCAGCAGCATCCGCAGCGAGTACATGTCGTCGACCTCGCGCCTGCTCAGCAGCTCGGTCACGCGGTAGCCGCGCAACGGCAGGCGGCTCACCAGCTCCTCGGATTCCAGGCGCGCCAACGCTTCCCGCACGGGCGTGCCCGAGACCCCCAGCTCCCGCGCGATCTCGTCGATGTTCACGCGGGCCCCGGGCGCGATGCCGTCGTTCATGATGAGGGCGCGGAGCTGCTCGTAGACGCCGTCGGCGAGCACCTGCCGGGCCGGCAGCGCGACGAGCCCGCGCTCCGCGCCCGGCTTCATGACTGGTCCACAGTGGACAGGTCAAGCAGCAGCGCCTGGGCCGGGTCCAGCACCGGCATCGGCAGGCCCGCCGCCGCGAGCACGGCACCCGGAAGTTCCATCGGCCCGTCGACAGCCCGCGTGAACCACTCCGGCGCCGCCACCTCGCGCAACGACGGCAGCCCGGCTTCGGTCCGCACGCGGACGCGATACAACCGCGACGGGTCCAGCCCCGGCAGCCGCACGCGTCCGGGCTGTCCCGCCGCGCCCGTCGCCAAGCGGGCCCAGCAGAACAGCGCACGGGTGTCCGAAACCACGCCGTGCAGGTACGCGTCGGCGTCCGGCAAGTCGGCGCGGACCACGCGGCCGCCGTGCAGCAGCGGCCGGAACTCCTTGTACAGCTGCGCCCACGCCGTGAACGCCGCCAGCTCCTCCGGCGTACTGCGCGTGAGGTCGGCCTCGATCCCAGCGTGGCCGAACAACGCCGTCACCAGCCGGAACGACAGGTCCGTCACGCGCCCGGTCGTGTGGCTGCGCTCGGCGCCGACGTGCGAGCCGATCACCTCCGGCGGGATCAGCTGCGCGGTCCAGCGCTGGATCGCCTGCCGTTCGAGCGGGTCGATGCAGTCCGACGCCCACACGCGGTCGGCGCGGCCGAGGATCCCCAGGTCGACGCGGCCGCCGCCGCTCGCGCAGCTCTCGATCTCCAGCATCGGATGGCGGAGACGCAGCTCGTCGAGCAGCCGGTACAGCGCGAGCGTCTGCGCACGCGAGCCCGCCCGGCCCGTGACCCGGTCGTACGCCTCGTGCAGCTCGCGGTTGTGGTCCCACTTGAGGTAGTCGACGCCGTACTCGCCCACCAGCGCGTCGAGGGATTCGAGCAAGTACTGGTAGGCCTCGGGGTGCGCGATGTTCAACGGGTACTGGTTGCGCGAAGGCGCGCCCAGGTCAGCGGGCCCGAGAAGCCACGAAGGGTGCTCCCGGGCGGTGTCGGAGTCGAGGTTCACCATCTCCGGCTCGACCCACAGCCCGAACTCCATCCCCAGCGCGTGCACGCGTTCCACCAGCGGCGTGAGACCTTGCGGCCAGACGGCGCGGTCGACGGTCCAGTCGCCGAGGCCCGCGGTGTCGTCGCGCCGGCCGCGGAACCAGCCGTCGTCGAGCACGAGCCGTTCGACACCGACCTTCGCGGCCAGCTCCGTGAGCTCCAGCAGGCGGTCGAGGTCGTGCTCGAAGTACACGGCTTCCCACGTGTTCAACGTCAGCGGCCGCGGTTTTCCCGTGTGCGTGGCCCGCGCGCGGTGATACGCGTGGAACCGCGCCGCGAGCCCGTCGAGGCCTTCGTCCGACCAGGCGAAACACACTACGGGGGCCACGTACGACTCCCCTGGTGCGAGCCGGACCTCGCCGGGTCGCAGCAGCTCACCGCCGCCGAGCACGCTCGCGTGCACGCCGGCGCCTTCGGGCAAGTGCTCGGCGAACCACTTCTGGTCGCCGCTCCACGCCACGTGCATACCCCAGACTTCCCCTGAGGCGAAGGAAAACCCGGGCTCGCCGACCGTCAACAGGTACGGCGAGTCCGCGCCCGGCTTGCCGCGGCGCACCTCGCGCACGTGACCGCCGTACGCCAGCGGCACCCGCTGCGGGCTGCGTTCCCGGCACCACTTGCCCGTGAAGTCGAGCACCTCCGCCGCCCGCCGGGGCAGCGGCAGCACGGCCACCACCCCGGCGAGGTCGTACGGTTCGGCGCCCGCGTCCGCGTGGCGGGTCACCTTGGTCGCGACCTCCAGCACCCCCGAAGGGGTCAGCCGGTAGGTCAGCTCCACGTCCAGCCCGGACGACGCGTCGGTGAGCTCCAGCGTCAACGCACCGTCGTCCTGGGAGAAGCCCCGCAGCACCGGCCGCGGCACCGCGCCGCGGCCGGCGGTGTGGCCCGACACAGCGGGGGTGCCGGACCACGTTTCCGCTTCCGTGGGCCACACGGAAAACGAGCGGGGCACGTCGGGTGCGTTGTTGAGCACCGCGCCGCCGGCGGTCAGCCGCAGTGCCTCGGCGTCCACTTCGGACAGCTCGCCGAGGTCGGCGCCCCAGTGCAGCACGCGCGGCACCGGCCGGCCGAGTTCCACGGCGAAACTCGTGCCGGCGGCCCGCAGGCCGACCACCGTAGGGCTGGACATGTCCTCACTCCTGACTCCCGGGCGTTCCTACTTCTTGGCGAGCAGCGAAACGCTCTGCTTCTCCATGTCGGGGAACACGTCGTCGTTGCGGTTGTGCGAGTAGAACGACTCGAGCAGCGGCTCCTCCGCGGCCTGCACGGCGGCGCCGTTGGCGTAGACCTCGGCCGGGTAGAGCGAGCCGTTCTTCAGCATCGCGGTGAACACCGACAGGTCCACACCCTGCGGCTTCATGGCCGCGGTGGTCGCGTCCATCGAGGCCGGGATCGACGGGAAGAACGTGCCCGTCTTCGACGCCGCGGTCTGGCAGTCCTGCGAACCCATGTACGAGACCCACTTCCAGGTCAGGTCGGGGTTCTTCGTGCCGGCCCAGATCGTGTTGCCGTTGGAGTTCGACGTCAGCGCGCGGGTCTTGCCGTCGGGCCCGGTGGGCGGCGCGGCGATCCCGATCTTCACACCCGGCAGCTTCGCGAAGCTCGGCGCGGACCAGGAACCCGAGAGCTCCATGGCGACCTTGCCCGAGCCGATGAGGTCGGCGTCGCTGACGGTGGCCTGGCCGCCGCCGGTGGTGAACGTGCCGAGCTTCGGCGCGAGGCCGCGGTCGGTGAGCGTGCGGATGTAGTTCACGGTCTTGACGAACCGCGGGTCGCTGTAGTTGAACTTCGTCGGCCATTCCGGCTTGTCACCGAGGCGCCAGCCCAGCGTCGAGGCGAACGCGCTGAAGGTCACCTGGCCGATGAAGTCCTTCGCCGCGAGCTGGCCCATGCCGTAGGTGGCGACGTTGTTCTTGTCGAAGCCCGGCTGGTCGCCGCGCACGCCCAACTTGTCGACAGTCAGGTGCGCCACCATCTTGTCGAACGTGCCGCCGTCGTCGGGGTTCCAGCTGAGGTTCTGCACGTCGGCGGCGGTGTAGCCGGCCTTGGTGAGGGTATCGGTGTTGTAGTAGAGACCGGCCGACGCCCAGTCGAGCGGCAGGCCGTACTGCTTGCCGTCGGTGAACTTCCACGAGTTGACGCCCACGGAGAACTTCTTGAGGTCGAAGTTGTCCTTCTTGATGTAGTCGTCGAGCGGCAGCAGCTGGTGCTGGCTCGCGTAGGCCTGCAGGAACTGCACGCTGTCCTGGAACGCGTCGGGCGCGGTGCCCGCGACGAACCCGGCGGTGAGCTTCGTGAAGTAGTCGGCCACGGTGTACTGGGAGATCTTCACCGTGGTGCCGGGGTTGGCTTTCTGGAAGGCGTCGGCGCACACCTGGTAGGCGGCGGCCTGGTGGTCGTCCCAGGTCCACCAGTTCACGGTGTTGCCGCCGGCGTCGGCCGCGCCACCGCCGCAGCCGGCCAGCACTGCTCCGAGCACCGCCGCCAGCCCGGTGACGGCCCAAGTGCGGATCTTCATGGGATTCCTCGCTTCCGCGCCACTCGGACGCTTCTCCACTCCACTGTGGATTAAAACTGGGGTTTCAAAACTGCGGTTCAAAAGGTGATTCAGCTGCCCGGGTTGAGCAGCGGCGCGAACGTGGCGAGCACGTTCTCGAGGTCCTGGCCCCCGCCGGCTTCGTGCCCGTTGTACTCCCACACGTCGAGGTGTTTCCGGCCGCGATAAGCTTTGTAGGCGCCGAAAACCGTCGACGGCGGGACGATGTCGTCCATCAGCCCGATCGAGAAGTGCGCCGGGGCACTGGCGCGGCTCGCGAAGCCGACACCGTCGAAATAGGACAGCACCTCGAACGTCCGCTCGACCTCGTGCCGTTGTGCGGCCAGGTAACCGGCGAGCTCGGTGTACGGCGCTTTGCCCGCGATCAGCGAGGCGCGCCGGAGGTCACACAGGAACGGCGCCTGCGCGTAGAGCGCCGCGACGTCGGGCACGAGTGCCGCCGCGGCCAGCGCGATTCCGCCGCCCTGGCTGTTGCCCGCCACCGCGACCCGGTCCGGGTCGACGACGTCGAGTGCGCGCGCGGCCTCCACCGCGCGGGCCGCGTCGGTGAACACGCGGCGGTAGAGGTACGTTTCACGGCTTTCGATTCCGCGGGTCAGGAACCCGGGGAACGACGGGCCGCTGCCCACCGGGTCGCCGGTCGTGCCACCCGCATGAGCGCCGCCTTGGCCGCGCACGTCGACCTGCAGCTGCGCGTAGCCCGCGGAGGCCCAGACCAGCTCTTCGAGTGCGCTGCCGCGGCCGCTGCCGTAACCATGGAACTGTACGACGGCGGGCAACGGGCCGGACTGGTTCCGAGGCACGCGCAGCCAGGCGTGGATGGGGTGGCCGCCGAAGCCGGCATAGGTCACCTCGAACACCTCGAGCGTCCGCAGCGCGGTCTCGACCGGCGTCACGGTCACGTCGATCTCGAACTTCGCCGCTTCCGCGAGGGTTTCCCGCCAGAAGTCGTCGAAGTCTTCCGGAGCTTGGTACGCGCTGGTGTAGGTGCGCAGCTGCGCCAGCGGCAGGTCGGTCAACATCAGATCTCACCGTCCAATTCGGACACCTCACCGACGGCGACCTTGAGCGTCGTGCCGCCACCCGGCCACCGGACCACGACGTCGTCGCCGGCCTCGCCGGACAGCCGCGTCACACTCGCCGACACGACCTTTCCGGCCTGCCAGCTGACGTCGACCGCGAGCCCGCCCCGAGCCCGTAGCCCGTGCGCTGTGCCGTCCGGCCAGGCCGAGGGCAACGCGGGCAGCAGGTCGATCGCGCCGGCGTGGCTCTGCACCACGAGTTCCGCGAGCCCGGCCGGGAAGCCGTAGTTGCCGTCGATCTGGAACGGCGGGTGCGTGCTGAACAGGTTGGGCAGCAGCCCGCCCCACTCGGAGCCGTCCACGGGCGCGTCGCGGTGGCGGTCACCCGTGAACGGCTGCGTCGCCTCGGAAAGCAGCGAACGCGCGGTGTCGCCGTCGCCGAGGCGGGCGCGCAGCGCGATCTTCCACGCCCACGACCAGCCCATCGCGCCCGGTCCGCGGCGGTCCATCAACGCGGTCGCGGCCGCGCCGAGTTCCGTGCCGGCGGTGATCTGGCCGAGCGGGTAGACGGCGATCATCTGCGACATGTGCCGGTGCTGGGGGTCCTGCTCGCCCACGTCCTCGGCCCACTCCGCGAGCCGGCCGCCGTCCGTCACGCGCAGCGGTCGCAGGCGCGGCAACGCGGCGGTGATCTCGGTCGTCACCGGGTGCTCGATGCCGAGCGCTTCGGCCGCCGCGAGCGTGCGGGAGAAGACCGCGCGGATCAGCGCCGTGTCCATCGCGACGGACCAGGTCAGCGACTCGGGCTCGCCGGCCTCGGAGACGAACAGGTTCTCGGGCGACGTCGATGGGATCGTGTCGAGGAAACCGTCCGGGCCCTCGGTGAGCCAGTCGAGGCAGAACTCGGCGCAGCCCTTGAGCAGCGGCCACGCCGTCTCGCGGAGGAACGCGATGTCGCGGGTGAAGTCGTAATGGTCCCAGGCGTGCTGGACAAGCCAGGCGCCACCCATCTGCCAGATCGCCCACGATGGGTTGCCGTGGCCCATGCCCACCGGCAGGGCCCAGCCCCACGGGTCGGTGTTGTGATGGGTGACCCAGCCGCGGGTGCCGTAGAGCTCACGCGCGACGTCGGCGCCGGTCACGGCGAGCTTGCCCAGCAGGTCGAACAGCGGCGTGTGGCATTCGCCGAGCCCGGTCGTCTCGGCAGCCCAGTAGTTCATCTCGGTGTTGATGTTCACCGTGTAGTTCGACGACCACGCCGGGCGGAGTTCTTCGTTCCAGATGCCCTGCAGGTTCGCGGGTGGCGCGCCCGGCCGGGACGACGTGGCCAGCAGGTAGCGCCCGTAGGCGAACATCACCGTGGCGGTGAGCTGTTCGTCCTTTCCGGACAGGACGTCGGCGGCCACGTCGTAGGTGCCGGCGCGGTGGTGCCCGATCCGCAGGCCGGCCGCGGCGAGCAGTGGCCGGAGGTCGGCTTCGTGCGCGCGCAGCAGCTCGTCGGCGCCTTCGGCCGACGCGGTCGCGGCGGTTCCGGCGGCCACGGCTTGGTGACGTTCGCGCGAACGCCGCGCCGTGCCCGTCCAGACGTCGGCGGCGTTGGTGGAGCTGGACACGGTGAGCAGCACCCGGGTGGCACCGTCGATCGCCAGCCGTCCGTCCACCGTGGACACGGAACCGTCGGTGTCGAGCCGCAGAGCGAGCGCTCCGAACGGGTCGTAGCCCGGCCGCGCCCAGTCGGCGTACCGCAGCGGCTCGGCGACCTCCGGTTCGTGCTTCGGCGCGCCGTCCACCGGCAGCTCGATGCCGAGCGTGATCCCGCTGTCCTCGACGAGCCGCGTCACCTCGCGCAGGGGCGTGCTCAGCTCGACGCCGAGATCGATCGGCGCCGACGTCGTCAACGACACCACCAGCGCACCGGCAGGCCGGCTCGCCCACACGGAACGGTCCACAGTGGCCTCGCCGAGCGACAACCGTTCAGTCACCACACCGTTGGCCAGGTTGAGCTGACGGCCGTGGCTTTCGCCGTCGGGCAGCGTCACCCAGACGTCGCCCCACGGCAGGAACTCCTGGCTGTACGGACCTTCGAACGACATCAGCAACGCTTCGGCCCGCCGGTAGTCCCGCGCCCGCACCGCCTCGCGGACCTCCGCCAGCCGCTGCGGTCCGGCACCGGCGGCGACGACGTCCGCCAGCGCGTCGACCGGGCCCGCGGGAGTGCCGGACCAGACCGTCGCGTCGTTGAGCTGCACGCGGCTGCGGCCGGCACCACCGAACACCATCGCGCCGAGCCGGCCGTTGCCCACGGGGCTCGCCTCGGTCCACTCGGAGGCGGGCGCGGCCCAGCCGAGGCACAGATCTTCGTTCGTCACAGCAGTTCTCTCACTTGAGCCCGGTGAACCCGATGGAGTTCACGATCCGCCTGCCGAACACCATGAACACGAGCAGCATCGGCAGCGCGGCGATGATGGTCGCGGCCATCAGGCCCGACCAGTCGAGCGCCTCCTGCGGCGAAGACTGCTTGAACACCGCCAGCGCCAGCGTCAGCGGGCTCGTGGACGTGTCGGAGGAAACGAGCAGTGGCCAGAAGTAGTCGTTCCAGGTGTTGATGAACGTCAGCAGCGCGAGCGTCGCGATCGGTGCCGAGCACATCGGCAGCACGATCCGGAAGCACACGCGCAAGGGTCCGGCGCCGTCGATGATCGCGGCTTCCTCGATCTCCGTGGAGAGCCCGAGCATGAACTGGCGCAGGAAGAAGATGTTGAACGCCGAGAAGAACGCGTTGGGCAGCACCAGGCCGGCGAACGTGTTGAGCAGGCCAAGGTCCTTCACCAGCACGAAGTTCGGCAGCAGCGTGAGCACCTGCGGCACCATCAGCGCCGTGAGCAGGATGGAGAACACGGTGTTGCGCCCGCGCCAGTGCAGCCGCGCGAACGCGTAGGCCGCGATGGCGGAGAAGAACACTGTGCACACGGTGAGCAGGGCCGCGTAGATGATCGAGTTGCGCAGCGCCAGCGTCAGGCCGAGCGACGCGCCGGAACCGCCCTGCGCCGCGGCTTCCGCCGGTGACGCCAGCCCGAGCGCGCGCTTGAAGGCGCCGAAGGTGAAGTCGACCGGGAAGAACGACGAAGGGTCGGTGGAGAGCGAGTAATTGTTGGACAGCGCGGTGCGCAGCATCCAGTAGAACGGGAAGATCGTGATCAGCAGGATCACCACGACGTAGGCCCAGGCGAGGATCCGGCCTGCGGACACGGGCTTGCGTGTGCGGGCGGGTGCCGGTCGAGTCAGCGTAACCATGTCCCTGCCCTAGTTCGTGTCGGATTCGTTGGCGCGCGCCATGCGCAGCTGCGTGAACGTGATAGCTATGAGAAGGACGAACAACGCCAGCGACATCGTGGCCGCGTAGCCGAAGTCGAACTGGCGGAACGCCTTGTTGTAGATGTACATCTGCAGCACGTTGGACGCGTTCTCCGGCCCGCCCTGCGTGGTCACGGCCACGATGTCGAAGATCTGGAACGAGCTGATCACCGTGAGAATCACGACCATCACGAGGATCGGGCGCAGCAGCGGGATCGTGAGGCGGCGGAACATCTGCACCTCGCTCGCGCCGTCGATGCGGCCGGCCTCGTAGATCGTGGCCGGGATCGTCTGCAGGCCCGCGAAGATCAGCACCGCGTTGTAGCCCATGGACTTCCACACGTTGATCGCCGCCAGCGTCGGCACGGCCCAGCCGCCGGAGCCGAGGAACAGCACGGGGTGGCCGAAGATCTTGGTGAGCAGCACGTTGAGGATCCCGAGGCTCGGGTCGAGCATCAGCGACCACGTGAGCGCCGTGACCACGCCGGAGATCAGGAACGGCAGGATCATCAGGCCACGCACGGTCGTGGAGGCCGCGAGCCGGTGCAGGATCACGGCGGTCAGCAGCGACACGAGCATGCCCAGGACCACCGACAGCACCACGAAGTAGATCGTGACGAGCAGCGACTTCCAGAACACCCCGTCGGCGATGAGCTCGGTGAAGTTGTCGAGCCCGATCCACTTCGGCGCGGACAGCACATGGAACTCGGTGAAGCTCAGGTAGATGCCGCGAATGGTCGGGTAGGCGAAGAACACGCCGAACCCGAGGATGGCGGGCAGGACCAGCAGCCACGCGATCTTGGCGTCGTGCCGGTGCGCGGCCGCGCCGCCGGGCCGTCGTTTGCGGGGTCTGTCCACACGGGACGCCGCGGTGGCGCCTCGCACGGGAAGGCTGTTGTTGTGCGTGGTCACCACCACGGCGTCTCCTCACTCGTGTCCGTGAGTGGCGGCTCTCACCGCCACTCACGGGGGTTGTCAGACGGTCAGCTGGTCCACGTCGAACACGCTGTCGCTCGGGTTGCCGAAGATGACCTGGTTGTTGCCGGCCATCAGGTAGATCGGCACTGTGATCGTGCGTGCGGTGTTCCAGTCGTTGTCGTTCGTGCCCGGCGCGGGCAGCCGGAACGAGCTGCCGTTGACCGTGACCACGGCCGAGCGGCTGGTGTCACCGTCGACGTAACCGAGCTTCACCAGGTACGTGCCTTCGGCGGCGACCTTGATGTTGTTCATGGTCAGCAGACCACTGCCGCCGATGTAGCCCACCTTCTTGCCGCCGGAGCAGGCGCAGTCGTACACCGTCGCGCCGCCGCCGGGGCTGCCGTTCTCCGCCTCGTGGACGACCGGGCCGGAAGCCGCGGGCGTCACGTAGGACACCGCGGTGCTCGCGGCGGAGCTGCGGCCGAGGCGGTCGTGGGCGACCACCGTGAAGGTGTACGACGTCGAGGGCTTGAGGCCGTTGACGGTCGTGCTGGTGCCGGTGGCGGAAGCGACCTTGTGGCCGCCGGCGAACACGTCGTAGCCGGTCACCGGGGCGAGCTTGCCCGCCGACGCGTCCCAGGCCAGCGAGACGCTGGTCGGGGTCGAGGCGGTGCCGTGGACCACGGCGGGGGCCGAGACCTGCACCGGGTTGACCGGGGTCAGGCGCAGCAGCTTCGAGCCGTGGACGGGCAGGTTTGCGGTGAAGGAACCGTTGGCGAGCCCCAGTTCCTGGTGGCTCCAGAGGTCACGAGCCTTGGCCGCGCCGGTGAGGCCGAAGTCGCCGAAGTTCGCGGTGACCGACGTCGGGGCGGAGCCGAGGTTGAACAGCGCGACCGTGTAGCTGCCGTCGGCGTTGCGGGCGTACCAGACCTGCTGGTCGCTCTTCTGGCTCACGGGCTTGGCCGGCACACCGGCCTGGTCCACGGCGATGACCTCGTCGTTGGTGAGCAGCTTGGTGCCGTAGTCGTCGAGCTGTGTGAGGTCGTCACCCAGGTAGAGCGGCGCCGATTCGATGGCCCACAACGTCATGTAGCTCTGGCGCTCGGCCTCAGTGATGCCGTCCATCTTGCCGCTGCCGACGTCGAGGGAGTCGAGGTTGTTCCAGTGGCCCGGGCCGGCGTCGGGGATGTACTGCACGACGTCGTTCCAGCGGCCCTTCACCGAGTTGTTCCAGGTGACGAGGGTGTCGCAGTAGCACTCGACGTCGGTGTCGATGCGCCAGCCGTTGGAGTTGGCCTTCCAGGTGTCGATCTGGTTGTGCGACAACGACCACGACAGCACGAACTGCATGGGCCGGCCGGTCTTCTTCAGCGCGGCGGACCAGGCCTTCACGTCGGGGGTGTTGTCGTGCGCCGCGTCGCCCTTGAACGAACCCGGGCCGACGCCGTCGAGCTTGAGGAAGTCGACGCCCCAGCCGGCGAGCACGTCGGCCTCCGACTGGATGTAGGCCTGGGCGCACGGGCTGGCGAAGTTGATCTGGTACGACTGGTTGTCCCAGCCGCTGGTCTGGCGCAGGTCGGGGTAGACGAGGTCGCGCGTGTGGCAGTCGGTGGTGCCGAAGATCGGCGAGTTGCCGTCGTTGTAGGCCTTGAGGTCCAGGCCGACCGCGAGGTAGGAGCCGAGCTTGAGGCCCTTCTTGTGCACGTAGTCGGCGACGTAGGCCATGCCGTCGGGGAACTTCTTCGCGTCGACGACCGGGCGGCCGTACTGGTCGAAGGAGCCCACCCAGCCGGCGTCGATGTTCACGTACTCGTAGCCGTGCTGCTTGAACTTCGCCGCCAGGATGTCGGCCTGCTGCAGCACGTGCGCTTCGTTGAGCCAGCTGCCGCCGCCGGTCGGGTTCACGCCGGGGTAGTTCGTGGACTCGAGGCTCCAGCTGCTCCAGCCCATGTAGGGCTTCTGGGCGATCTGGGTGCTGGCCTGGGTGTTGTTTTGGGTGGCGGTGTCCTGGGTGGGAGCCGCCGGTGCGGCCGTGGCGGGGATCTGGATCGCCGAAAGCGTCAGCACCGAGGCGGCGATCCCGGTGAGCACGGCGAACTTCCGTCTCCCGGTTCTGCCCGATGTTGGCCTGACAACCATGACCACTCCTTTGAGGTCGGACCTTGGCACCGGACGGCCCGCGCGCCGCCCGGCGTTCCTGCTGACTTCAGCCACTTCGGGGGTGAGCTTCAGTCGCTGTGCGCGCCCAGACATCGGAGGTCCTGGCGCGGAAAGTCACTCGTTGACGGCGTTCTTCGCGAAGCGCCCCCCGGTGTGCGACGGTGACAGATCGCCGTCCCGCATCCCGGGACCACGACCTTTCGCCCCGCTGCCACCACAGACACCTCTTTCGAACCGCAGATCCTATAGGATATGTGAAACGAGATTCTCACCTCGCGCTTCGGCGGTGTCAACGAGGTCGCGGACAAAGATCTGACGAATAGGGCCCGGAGTCCAGCGGCCGCGAACACGGGCAGAATTAATTTGACAACTGACGGTGAGAGCCGCAGGTGAGAGCACCCGGGGCCGGGAGCTTCGTAGTCACGATCGTTATCTGTCGGTGCGGGCGGATAGCGTCGGCCGCGTGCTGAAAACCCTTGCCGTGGAGAACTACCGGTCGTTGCGCGATCTGGTGCTGCCGCTGTCGGAGCTGACGGTGGTCACCGGCGCGAACGGGAGCGGGAAGTCGAGCCTCTACCGCGCCCTGCGCCTGCTGGCCGACGCCGCGCACAACGGCGCCGTCGCCGCGCTGGCCCGCGAAGGCGGCCTGCCCTCCACGCTGTGGGCCGGCCCGGAGGCGATCGGACGCGCGGTCCGTTCCGGGCGCTCCCCCGTGCAGGGCACGCGCCGCACCCAGCCGGTCGGCCTGCGGCTGGGGTTCTCGGGCGACGAATTCGGCTACGCGCTGGACCTGGGCCTGCCGATCCCGGGTAGCTCGATGTTCTCCCTCGACCCGGAGTTCAAGCGCGAGTGCGTGTGGTCCGGCCCGGTTTTTTCTTCGCGCACCGTGCTCGCCGACCGCGCGGGCCCCACCTTGCGCGTCCGCGACACGACCGGCGCCTGGCCTTCCGAACCGCAGTCCATCGGGCTGACGGACAGCATGCTGAGCTCCTTCCCCGCCCCGGAGCTCCTCCTGCTGCGCGAACGCATCCGCGCGTGGCGCTTCTACGACCACTTCCGCACCGACGCCACCGCCCCGGCCCGCGAGCCCCGCATCGGCACCCGCACCCCCGTGCTCGACCATGACGGCGCCGACCTCGCGGCGGCTTTGCGGACGATCCAGGAATCGGGTGATGCCGACGCGTTGGAGTCCGCCGTTCAGGACGCCTTTCCGCGGGCCACGGTCGAGATCACGTCGGCCGATGGCCGGTTCGAGCTGCGGTTTCAGCAGCACGGGCTGCTTCGGCCGCTCACTGCGGCCGAGCTTTCGGATGGGACGTTGCGGTATCTGCTGTGGGTCGCCGCGTTGTTGAGCCCGCGGCCGCCGGAGTTGCTGGTGCTGAACGAACCTGAGACGAGCCTGCACCCGGAGCTGCTGCCGGCACTGGCGGCGCTGATCACCCGGGCAGCCCGCCGGACGCAGCTGGTGGTGGTGTCGCACTCGCAGCCGCTGGTCCGGGCATTGGACTCGACGGGCGCGGCTCTGCTGGAACTGGAAAAGGACTTCGGGGCGACTGTCCTTTCCGGACAGGGAAGGTTGGATCGGCCTTCGTGGCACTGGCCGAAACGGTGAGCTTGCCGGCCACCCAGTCGCGAAAACCCACCCGGGCAACGATCTCCGACCGGAGCAGGACCAGTGCCGCTCTCCGTGCCGCGTCCTTTGCGGACTCGGTAGGTGCCCGTGTCGTCGTGGCCCCGCGCGGTGAAAATCGGTTGCCCACCGACCCATCCCGGTTCAGGCTTCCGGACATGACCACTACCACCACAACGCACCGCATGCCGATCGCCCCTGCCCGGGTGCGGCGTGGGCAGCAGTGCGAGCCACGGGGGTGTGGTCGGGCGCGGTCATGACGGCGGCGGTGGTCGCCGGGGCGCTCGCGGGGTACGGGATCGCCGTGCCGGTGGGGGCGGTCGGGGCTGTGCTGGTGGGGCTGGCGGCGCGGACGTCGCTGCGGGTCGCCGCGGCGGCGGCGCTCGGGGTGGCCAGTGCGGATGGCGTCTACGCCGTCGTCGCGGTGAGCGGTGGGGCGGCGCTCGCGCCGGTGCTGGCGCCGGTCGCGGGGCCGTTGCGGTGGGCGTCCGTGGTGGTGCTCGTGGCACTCGCGACACACACGGCGGTGGGCGGGTGGCGGCGGTACCGCGCCGGCGCAACGCCCGAAGCCGAGGCCGCCCCGCCGGGACCGGCGCGCGCGTACGTGAGTTTCCTCGGCCTCACCCTGCTGAACCCGGCAACGATCGTGTACTTCACGGCCCTCGTGGTCGGCGGTACGGCGACGGGCACGGTATTCGCGCTGGCCGCGTTCGTCGCGTCGGCGAGCTGGCAGCTGCTGCTCGCGGGCGGCGGGGTGTTGCTGGGCCGCGTACTCGCCGGCCGTCGCGGGCGGTTGGGGACCGCGCTGGTGTCGAGCGTCGTGATCGTCGTGCTGGCCGTCCGGCTGGTCTTGCCGGAGTGAGCGATTTACATCCGCGCCGGCAGCCGGTAGAGATGATCATCAAGTGAACCGGAGGTTCCGACGATGGTGCGTCCTGCCGTAGTTCTCGCGGTGCTGCTGTTCGGGCTTTCCGGCGTGACCCCGGTCGCGCAGCCGCAGTGGCACCGGAAGCCGCCACCGTTGAGTACACCGTGGACGGACGCCGTCTCCCCCACCAACGCGTTGCCGGAATATCCGCGCCCGCAGCTGACGCGCGACGAATGGCAGAACCTCAACGGAGTCTGGGAGTTCGAGACCGGGAACCCCGAACCGCCCTTCGGACGGCAGCTGCCGGAACGGATCCTCGTCCCCTACCCCGTCGAATCGGCACTGTCCGGCATCATGCGCCATGAGACCCGGATGTGGTACCGCCGCACGTTCGACGTCCCGGAAACCTGGCGCTCCCAACGGATCCTGCTGCACTTCCAGGCCGTCGACTACGACACCACCGTCTACGTCAACGGCCGCG
Organism: Amycolatopsis sp. NPDC050768; assembly: GCF_040654155.1. NCBI lineage: Bacteria > Bacillati > Actinomycetota > Actinomycetes > Pseudonocardiales > Pseudonocardiaceae > Amycolatopsis > Amycolatopsis sp. NPDC050768. The sequence continues at coordinate 95,731 of NZ_JBFAHL010000008.1, read as the reverse complement.
AAGTCACCCACCACACCGGCGGCTACGACTCCTTCACCGCCGACATCACCGACGCCCTGACCACCGGCCCGCAGGAACTCGTCGTCGGCGTCACGGACACGACCGGCAACGGGCAGCCGCTCGGCAAACAACGCGCGCCAGGCGCGGGAGTCTTCTACACCCCGTCGTCCGGAATCTGGCAGACGGTGTGGCTGGAACCGGTGGCGCCCGTGCACATCACACGCGTGGACACCACTTCGAACACCACAACCGGCGAGGCCACCGTCACCATCCAAGGCGCCGACGGCACCCCCTTCCAAGCCACCGCCTCCGACCACGGCCACGTCGTCGCCCGAGCCGAAGGCACCGCCGGCCACCCCACCACGATCACCCTCCCCCGCCCCCGCCTGTGGTCGCCCGACGACCCGTTCCTCTACGACCTCCGCGTCACACTGTCCACAGGAGACACCGTCGGCTCCTACTTCGGCCTGCGCTCCATCGCGGTCGAAAACCACCGCATCCTCCTCAACGGCAAGCCGTTCGTCCAGCTCGGCCCGCTCGACCAAGGATTCTGGCCCGACGGCCTCTACACCGCCCCCACCGACGCCGCCCTGGAATTCGATCTACAGCAGGAAAAAGCCCTCGGCTTCACCATGGTCCGCAAGCACCTCAAGGTCGAACCCGACCGCTGGTACTACCACGCCGACCGCCTCGGGCTCCTCGTCTGGCAGGACATGCCGGCGATGACGGAGAACGTCACCCCGACACCCCAGGCCCGCGCGAACTTCGAGGCCGAGCTGCACCGCGTGATCGACCAGCACCGATCGTTCCCCTCCATCGTCACGTGGGTCCCCTTCAACGAGGGCTGGGGCGACTTCGACGTCGCCCGCGTCGCCGACAAGATCGCCGCCTGGGACCCCACGCGCCTCGTCGACGCCGAATCCGGCGTCAACTGCTGCCGCTCCCAACCCGACACCGGCCACGGCGACCTCCTCGACAACCACACCTACCCCGGCCCCGGCACCCCACCGCCGGACCCCGTCCGCGCCACCGTCGACGGCGAGTACGGCGGCCTGGGCCTCAAAGTCCACGGCCACGAGTTCGACCCGCCAGGCAGCTTCGCCTACGAGCTGGAACCCGACAGCGCAGCTCTGACCAGCCGTTACGTCGAACTCCAGCACCAGCTCGTCACCGAGGTGCGCCGCGGCCTCTCCGCCGCCGTCTACACCCAGCTCACCGACGTCGAGAAGGAAGTCAACGGCTTCCTCACCTACGACCGCCGCGTCCGCAAGCTCGACTTCACGGTGGCCCGCCGGGCGAACCTCGCCGTGCGATCCGCCGCGCGGTAACCCCGAGCCCATACGGTCGGAGCATGACCGAAGAAGAGCGTTACGCACTCGGCCTCGACACCATGAACGCCGTGAACGAAGGCAGCGCCCAGAAGGTGCTGGACGGGCTGGGCGACATCGCGCCCGACATGGCGCGGCAGATCGTGTCGTGGGGGTTCGGGGAGATCTACTCGCGGCCGGCGCTCGTGCGGCGCGACCGGCAGCTGCTGACGATCGGCATGCTGACCGCGATGGGCGGGTGCGAGCCGCAGCTGGAGCTGCACATCGGGACGGCGCTGAACGTCGGCCTGACGCCCGCGGAGATCGTCGAGGCGCTGCTGCAGTCGGCGGGGTACTGCGGGTTCCCGAAGGCGCTCAACGCGACCGCCGTGGCGAAGAAGGTCTTCGGCGAGCGCGGCCTGCTGCCGGTGGGTGAAGCGTGAAGGTCGTCCTGTTCGGGGCGACCGGGATGGTCGGCCAGGGCGCGCTGCGGGAGTGTCTGCTGGACGATCGGGTGGAGCGGGTGCTGACCGTCGGGCGGACGGCGACCGGCACCCAGCACCCGAAGGTGACCGAGCTGGTGCCCGAAGATCTCGGCGACCTGAGCCCGCACGCCGAGGAGCTCGCGGAATACGACGCGTGCTTCTTCTGCCTCGGCGTCTCGTCGGCCGGGATGCCGGCGGAGGAGTACGAGCGGATCACCTACGCTCTCACCCTTTCCGTCGCCCGCACCTACGCGCAAGCTCGGCCGAACGCGACCTTCCTCTACGTCTCGGGCGCCGGCACCGACAGCACGGAACGCGGCCGCGTGCGGTGGGCGCGGGTCAAGGGCGCCACGGAAAACGCCCTGGCCCGGCTGCCGCTCGACGCGTACGCGTTCCGGCCCGGCTTCATCCAGCCACAGCACGGCATCACGTCGAAAACGCCTCTGTACCGCGGGATCTACCGCGTCACAACGCCGCTTTTCCCGCTGCTGCAACGGTTCCCGGCGATGTTCATCACGACCGAGGTGCTCGGGCGCGCGATGATCTCGGTCGCAGCCGACGGCTACCCTCGCCGGATCCTGGAGTCACGCGACCTCAACGACGTCGGGCGACGAGACCGGCCAGGAGGTTCGCCAGGCCCTCGGTGAGGTTCTCCGCGAACAGGTCGGCGCCGGGGGCCACGCCCATTTCGGCGCTGGCCGTGGCGACGGCCTCGGTCGGGTTGGCGTAGGGCCACAGGCCGGCGACGATCACGAACACCGCGCCCGCGAAGTGCGCGGCGCCGGAGCGTGAGAGTTCCGGGACTTCGTCGCGCACCAACCCGGCCAGCCGGTCGATGTTGGCGGCCGCGCGGTGTTTGAAGCTGCGCGCGGTGTCCACGGAGATGTTGCGCTCCAGCACCGACGCCATGGAGCTGATCAGCTCGCACAGCAGCCGGTCTTCCTGAAGCGTGCGGGTGATCGTCGCGGCCACGCGTTCCTCGCGCACGAAGCCGGGGCCGTCGACCGATACGACGGTGAGCGCCCGCGCGGCGACGTCCAGCCACCGCCGCCACACCTCATCGAGCACCTCGAGGAAGATCGCTTCGCGGCTGTCGAAGTAGCGCAGCACGTTGGACTTCGCGAGGCCGACGCGATCGCTCAGCTCACGAAGGCTGATGTCGGCGACCGGCCGTTCGCGCAGCATCGCCGTGGCAGTCGCGAGGATCGTGGCGCGCCGGGCCTCGACCTGCTCGGGGCGGCGGGCACGCTGGAAACCGGTGCTCACGGGCCTGAGATTAGCAGCCCAGCAGTCTGTTAACCCGTCGAGATGGCCCACGAGCGGACGATAAAGAACCACCGGCCTCTTGAGTCGAACGCTGTGGCCCATCTCCCACGAACCCGCGGACGTCCGGCTTCCCGAACGCCCTCGGGTTCGTGGTAACAGCGGGTCAGGAGATGACGAGGCTGGCGATCTTGCCCTCGCGCAGGTCGATCGTCATCGTGCCGGTGCCGTTGAAGCGGTTGCTCTTCACGCCGAGCGTGAGGACGTAGTTGTCCGCGCCCTTGCCGGGCTTGATGCCCTTCACGGTGAAGTTCGCCCCGACCCCGATGTTGTCGGTTTCGTTCCAGCTCAGCACGCCTTCGTGGCCGTGGAACTTGCGTCCCCAGTCCTCGAGGAACGCGTCGGAGGTGAAGGCGTCGACGAAGCTCTCGGCGTCGGCCTTGTTGGTGGCGTCCACGAACTGCTGGATCGCGGCCGGCACCTGCGGGGAGTCCGAAGTGGTCATACCCCGATTCTGCCCGGCGGGCGCCGAACGCGCCTCCCCCTCACGGGACTTGACCCGCCGGTAGCTCCAGATCAGCAGGACGAACAGGATGACGCCGGAGAGGATGATGCTCGACCCGGTGCTCCAGCCGCTGAACGGCAGCCAGTCGACCGTGCCCCACACGATGCCGGCGGCGAAGAGCGCCAGGCCGGCGAGCACGGAACCCGCGATCCGCAGCGGCGAGGCCACACTGTCCTCGGCGGCCTTCATCGCCCGCGTGCGCACCGGGTCGACGAACCGTTCCAGCGCCGGGAACTGCGAGGCCAGCACCACCAGTCCCGCGAGCACCAGCAGCAACCCGGGTCCCGGCAGCACCAGCAACGCGACCCCGACGAGCACCAGCACGCCGCCCACCACCGCGGCGATCGCCTGCTTCACCGGTTTGCCGAGTTCCACGCGGCCCCCTCCTGTCCGTTTCAGCCAGTGTGCCTGGCTCACGGACCGGGCGCCCGGAGAAACTCCGGATCACCCCGGGATCGGCGCACGCGTCCGAAGTGGACCGACCGCGGAAACGGCCGCGGTCCCGAACCGGTATCAGGCCTGCGCGCCGAGGTGCGCGCCGAGCTTGTCGAGCCAGTCACCCGTGCCCTGCTCGCGCCACGCCGGCTCCTCGTGTCCGTCGAGGAACGTGCCCTGTTCGGTGAGCACCAACCGCGTGCCGGCGCCGTCCGGGACCAGCTCCACGGTGGTGACCGACACCGTGGTCACCGTGTCGGGACGGCTCAGCGTCGAGGCGTAGACGATCCGCTCGCCGTCGACGATGTCGTGATAGTCGGACGTGAACGTGAGGTCGCCGCCGTGGTTGACCTCGCGCCCACCCACGCGGAAGTCGAGCGAGTACTCACTGCCGCCGAACCAGCTCGCCTTCGCGGCCGGATCGGCCCACGCGGCGAACACGCGCGCGGGCGGCGCGGGGTAACGGCGTTCGAGAGTGAACGTGGAATGTTTGACGTCGGTCATGACGTGTTGCCTTCCTGTCGGTCGGCGGTCAGAAAGCCACCGAGACGGTCGAGCCGGTGTTCCCAGCCGGTGCGCTGCTCGCCCAGCCACTGCTCGGCCAGGCGCAGGCCCGCCGGCTCCAGCCGGTACGTGCGCACCCGACCGGCCTTCTCCGAAGCCACCAGCCCGCACGACTCGAGCACCCGCAGGTGCTGCATCACGGCAGGCAGCGACATCGCAAACGGTTGCGCCAGCTCCTTCACCGCGGCGGGTCCGGTGACCAGCCGCGCCACGAGCTCGCGCCGGGTCGCGTCGGCGAGTGCCTGGAACACCCGGTCGAGCTGATGGTCAACCATGTGCTTAACCATGCGCCCGCCACGCCCAATAGTCAAGTAGATGCTTAACTAAAAATTCCCCGCACCGCTGTCGGTCCGGGCGGTCCCCGGTGGTCGCACAGACGAACCACCTCGACTCCCGCGCCCCGGCGCGGTAGGAAACCACCAGAGAGAAGGGGCGAACCGATGCGCTACCTGATGCTGATCTGCGGCACGAGCCACGACGAGTCGAAACCGCTGCCGTCCGAGCCGATGGACACGGCCACCGAAGCGTGGGTGAAGGAGATGGACGGCCGCGGCGTGCGCCTGATGGGCCAGCGCCTGCGACCCGCGAGCATGGCGACCACCATCCGCGTGAACGACGGCGAGGTGCTGCTGACCGACGGGCCGTTCGCGGAGACGAAGGAGCAGATCCTCGGCTTCGACCTGCTGGAGTGCGAGAACCTCGACGAGGCCCTGGAAGTCGCGGCGAAGCATCCGTCCGCGCGGCACGGAGCCGTCGAGGTCCGGCCGCTGTGGCCCTTCGCCGGGGAAGAAAGCTGAACTCGAACCCCGCCGAAGCCGTCGAGGCCGCGGTCACGGCCGCCTTCCGCGAGGAGGGCGGCCGCGTGGTGGCCACGCTGATCCGGCTGACGGGCGACTGGGACCTGGCCGAGGAGTGCGTGCAGGAGGCACTGGCCCGGGCGCTGGAACGCTGGCCGCGCGACGGCGTGCCCCGGCGGCCGGCGGCGTGGCTCACCACCACCGCGCGCAACCACGCCCTGACGCGCCTCAAACGCAGCACGACCGAAGCCGCGAAGCTGCGTGAAGTCGCCGCCCTGGCGCCGACGGACGAGCCCGAAGCCGACCCCAGCGGCGTGCAGGACGACCGGCTGCGGCTGATGTTCACGTGCTGCCACCCGGCGTTGCCGCTCGACGGCCGCGTCGCGCTCACGCTGCGAACGCTCGCCGGCCTGACGACGGCGGAGATCGCGCGCGCGTTCCTCGTCAGCGATCAGACGATGTCGCAACGGCTCGTGCGCACGAAACGCAAGATCCGCGAAGCCGGCATCCCCTACCGCGTGCCGCCCTCGCACCTGCTGCCGGAACGCACGGCGGCCGTGCTCGGCGTGCTGTACCTGCTGTTCAACGAGGGTTACGCCGCGACCGCCGGCGACGCGCCCGCGCGCCACGACCTCTGCTCCGAGGCCATCCGGCTCACCCGGACGCTGCTGACGCTCATGCCCGACGAGCCCGAGATCGAAGGCTTGCTGGCGTTGCTGCTGCTCCAGCACTCCCGCCGCAGCGCGCGGCTCGACGACGACGGCGAGCTCGTGACGCTGGAAGACCAGGACCGCTCACGCTGGGACGCGGCGGCGATCGACGAAGGCCTCGCCCTCGTGGACACCGCACTGCACCGGGGCTCCCCCGGCCCGTACCAACTCCAGGCGGCCATCGCGGCGTGCCACGCGGCCGCACCTGCCGCTTCGGACACGGACTGGCCGCAGATCGCCGCGCTGTACGGGGAACTCGCGAAGCGCGTGCCGTCGCCAGTCGTGCAGCTCAACCGCGCGGTGGCCGTCGCCATGGCCGACGGCCCAGCCGCCGGCCTGGCGCTCGTCGACGCGATGGCGGGCGACCTCGACGGCTACCACCTGCTGCCCGCAACGCGCGCCGACCTGCTGCGCCGCCTCGGCCGTCGCGAGGAAGCCGCGGACGCGTACCGCGCGGCGCTCGCATTGGCCGGCAACGAAGCCGACCGCCGCTTCCTGCGCCGCCGCCTGAGTGAAATCTCCCCCGAAACGCAGTGAAGGGCACCTTGGGGAAGTCCTCCAAGGTGCCCTTCACGGACTGTCGACTAAAAGCCCTCGCCGGCGAGCAGCTGCTCGAACGGCAACGACGTCAGCTCGTCCGAAGCCTTCGCCTCGGGTGCGGCCGAGATCGCCGCCGCCAGCTCGCCCGCCGCACGCTCGACGCGCCGCTGCAGCGTGCCGGTCGAGTTCGCGCTGCCCCAGTCCGACGATGCGGCGTACACGCCCGTCGCGACGGGATTCGCGCGCAGGTAAGCGAAGAGCGGCCGCAACGCGAAGTCCAGCACGAGCGAATGCCGTTCCGTACCACCGGTCGCGGCGATCAGCACCGGCTTGCCCTCGAGTGCTTCCTTGTCCAGGACGTCGAAGAAGGACTTGAACATCCCGCTGTACGAAGCGGTGAAGACCGGCGTCACGACGATGAGACCGTCGGCGTGCGTCACCGTGTCGATGACTTCCTTCAGCTTCGGGCCGGGGAAACCGGTGAGCAGGTTGTTGGTGACGTCCACGGCGGTGTCACGAAGCTCGATCACCTCGACCACGGTGTCGGGGCCCAGCGCGGTGCGCGTCGCGTCCGCCAGCCGGTCGGCCAGCAGCCGCGTGGACGACGGCTGGCTCAGCCCGGCGGTGACCACGGCGATGGTGCGTGCGGTCATTTCTGCCTTCTTCTTTCCGAAACGGGGTTCAGACGCGGGTTTCTGCAGCGGCTTCTTCGGCGGCTTCTTCAGCGTCACGCGCGGCCTTCAGCGACTCGTGGTTCGGCGCGTCGGGCACGTGCGCCGGACGCATCGACTCGAGCTCCTTGCGCAGCACCGGCACCACCTGCTCGCCGAGCAGGTCGAGTTGCTCGAGCACGGACTTCAGCGGCAGGCCTGCGTGGTCCATGAGGAACAGCTGGCGCTGGTAGTCGCCGAAGTGCTCGCGGAAGGTCAGCGTCTTGTCGATGACCTCCTGCGGGCTGCCGACGGTCAGCGGCGTCTGCGAAGTGAAGTCCTCCATCGAGGGGCCGTGCCCGTACACCGGCGCGTTGTCGAAGTACGGCCGGAACTCGTTCCACGCGTCCTGCGACTTCGGCCGGATGAAGGCCTGCCCGCCGAGCCCGACGATGGCCTGGTCGGCCTTGCCGTGGCCGTAGTGCTCGTAGCGCTGGCGGTAGAAGCCGATCAGCTGCTGGTAGTGGGAGGTCGGCCAGAAGATGTGGTTGGCGAAGAAGCCGTCTCCGTAGTACGCGGCGAGCTCGGCGATCTCCGGGCTGCGGATGGACCCGTGCCACACGAACGGGGGCACGTCGTCCAGCGGGCGCGGGGTGGAGGTGAAGCCCTGCAGCGGGGTGCGGAACTTGCCTTCCCAGTCCACGACCTCTTCGCGCCAGAGGCGGCGCAGCAGGGCGTAGTTCTCGATGGTGAGCGGGATGCCCTGGCGGATGTCCTGCCCGAACCACGGGTACACGGGGCCGGTGTTGCCGCGGCCCAGCATGAGGTCCACGCGGCCGTCGGCCAGGTGCTGCAGCATCGCGAAGTCCTCGGCGATCTTCACCGGGTCGCTGGTGGTGATCAGCGTCGTGGACGTCGACAGTGTGATCGTCTTCGTCTGCGCGGCGATGTAACCGAGCATCGTCGTGGGCGACGAGGGGACGAACGGTGGGTTGTGGTGCTCACCGGTCGCGAACACGTCGAGGCCGACCTCTTCGGCCTTGAGGGCGATCCGGACCATCGCCTTGATGCGCTCGTGCTCCGACGGCGTGGTGCCGTTGGTGGGGTCGGTCGTGACGTCGCCCACCGAGAAGATTCCGAACTGCATGACCGCTCCTCAGCCGGGTAGTTCGTGGTGCTGCTTCCTTGCCTGCACAACTGCTCGCGCGAAAGAAGTATTCCACAGTGACGATGCGGGTGACCCGGCGCACTCCCCTGCCCGTACCCCTGACGCACGGGACTCTCGCCACACCGGGGCCAGAGGGCGCGGAAGCTGTCGGGGTGTGCGGATATCCTGCAGTACGGTGTCGGCTCGGGGCCTGCCCGGGACGCCACCGTCCGCAGGCACTGGACCCTGAACCACCTGCCTGACCGACCAGCCTGAACAACGCCGTACAGCGAGCCAAGATCCGGGAGAGCGACCTCGTGACTGCTGAGACTCTGTACGGGGCCGACGACCTCACGCACCTCGAGGGCCTCGAAGCCGTCCGCAAGCGCCCCGGGATGTACATCGGCTCCACCGACAGCCGTGGCATCAACCACTTGTTCTCGGAGATCATCGACAACTCCACCGACGAGGGTGTGGCAGGCCACGCCACCCGCGTCGTCGTCACCCTCCACGCCGACGGCAGCGTGCAGGTCGACGACGACGGGCGCGGCATCCCCACCGGCGTCCACGCCAAATCGGGCCTTTCCGGCGTCGAGCTGGTGCTCACGCGCCTGCACGCCGGCGGCAAGTTCGGCGGTTCGGGGTACAAGACGTCCGGCGGTCTCCACGGCGTGGGCGCCTCGGCGGTCAACGCGCTGTCGCACCGCTTCGACGTCACGGTGAAGCAGGACGGCAAGGTGCACCAGATGTCGTTCGCGCACGGGGTGCCCGGCACGTTCGACGCGCCCGGCCCGAAAGCGAAGTTCACGCGGCATTCCGGCCTGCACCTCGTCGGCAAGATGAAGCGCGGCGAGCGCAGCGGCACGTCGATCCGGTACTGGTACGACACGCGCTACTTCGAGACGGGCGCGTCGCTCGACGTCGAGGGCGTGCGCGCGAAGCTGCGCAACACGGCGTTCCTGGTGCCCGGCGTCATGTACGTGCTGCGCACGGCCATCGAAGACACCATCACCGAGGAGACCTTCCACTACCCCCACGGGCTGGTGGACATGGTCGACTTCCTCACCCCGTCGGGCGAAAAGCCGGTGTGCGGCACCGTCGTGATCACCGGCGAGGGCACGTACAAGGAGAACGCCGCCGACGCCAACGGCGTGATGCAGTCCAATGTGGAGCGCCACGCCGAGGTGGAGGTCGCGCTGCGCTGGGGCACCGGCTACGAGCGCACGGTGGAGTGCTTCACCAACACCATCCGCAACGTGCACGGCGGCACGCACCGCCGCGGCTTCGACCGCGCCGTCACGCGCGCGCTGCAGGACGCGATCGGCAAGACCCGCGGGCTGCTCAAGCCCAAGGAGGACCCGCCGACGCTCGAAGACGTGCTCGAAGGCATGACCGCCGTGATCCACGTGCGGCTGCCGGAGCCGCAGTTCACGTCACAGACCAAGGACGAGCTGTCCACGGCCGGCATCACGCGCGTGATCCAGGCCATCGTCGACAAGCACGTGAAGGCGTGGGTCGACGACCGCAGGACCAAGTCCGAGGCGAAGGTCGTGCTGCAGAAGGTGGTCGACGCCGCGCGCGTGCGGCTCACCCAGAAGCAGCAGAAGGACGCCGCGCGACGCAAGACCGCACTCGAGGGCGCGGCGATGCCGCCGAAGCTCGTCGACTGCCGCACTACGGGCGTCGCCCGCAGCGAACTGTTCCTCGTCGAGGGCGACAGCGCTTTGGGTTCGGCCCGCATGGCGCGCGTGTCGGAGTACCAGGCGCTGCTGCCGTTGCGGGGCAAGATCCTGAACGTGCAGAAGGCGTCGCTGGGCGACACGCTGAAGAACGCCGAGATCGCGTCGATCGTGCAGGTCCTCGGCGCAGGCACCGGCCGCACGTTCGACCTCACGACGATGCGCTACGGCCGAGTGATCCTGATGGCCGACGCCGACGTCGACGGCTCGCACATCCGCACACTGCTGATCACGCTGTTCGCGAAGTACATGCGCCCCGTGATCGAAGACGGGCGGCTGTACGCGGCGATGCCGCCGTTGCACAAGCTCGTGACCAAGGGCCGCAACCCGGAGACGCACTTCACCTTCACGCAGCGCGAGATGGAGACGAAGTTCGCGGAGCTGGAGAAGGCGGGCAAGAGCATCATCACGCCGGTGCCGCGATTCAAGGGCCTCGGCGAGATGGACGCCGACGAGCTGTGGGAAACCACCATGAACCCCTCCACGCGCTCCGTCCGCCGCATCACCATGGACGACGCCGAAGCCGCCGAGAGCGCGCTCGAGCTGCTGATGGGCGAAAAGGTCGAGCCCCGGCGCAATTGGCTCGTCGCCTCCTCCGACCGCGTCGACCGCGACGCCATCGACGTCTGAGTTTTCCTTAGCTACCAAGGAGTTCTACCGTGGCACGCCGCAAGGGCACCACCACCAAGGTCGATCCCAGCGCGTTCGACTCCGCCGGGGCCAACGTCTTCGACAACTCGCTCAAGACAGAGATCGAAGACTCGTACCTGGAGTACGCGTACTCGGTCATCCACTCGCGCGCGCTGCCTGATGCGCGGGACGGGTTGAAGCCGGTGCACCGGCGGATCTTGTTCTCGATGCACGAGCAGGGTTACCGGCCGACACACGCCTACGTGAAGTCGTCCCGCGTGGTCGGCGATGTAATGGGCAAGTTCCATCCGCACGGTGACGTCGCGATTTACGACGCCATGGTGCGGCTGGCGCAGGACTTCTCGCTCAACGTTCCACTGATCGATGGGCACGGCAACTTCGGCTCCCCGGACGACGGTCCGGCTGCCAGCCGATACTGCTTGACGGGCGACACCCGGATTCGGCTCGCCGATGGATCCAGCCCTCGCATCGGCGATCTGGTGAACCTGCCCGCCGACTCCGAGGCCGACGCCGACTTCGAGGTACTGGACAAGGACGGCAAGGCAGTCCGGGTCGACAAGGTCTTCAACTCCGGCGAGCACCCCACCGTCCGGATCACGACGAAGTCCGGGTTCTCGATCCAGGGCAGCGAAAACCACCCGGTGCTGTGTCTCGAGGCGCCCATGGGCGTCCCGATGTTCCAGTGGCGCCAGCTCGACGAGGTCAAGCCGGGCACCGTGGTGTGTCTCGCTCGCAACGCGTGGACCCAGGTCGTTCCGACCGCCGATGAGCACATCACCGCCGCGTTCGCCTCCGCTGATGCCGAGTTCGTGCCCGAGTCGGTCTGGGCCGGCGGTCCCGGCGTCAAACGAGCATTCCTGATGGCCCTGTTCGAGCGCGGTGGGGAATGCCGACGGGCCGGTGGCGCGTACACGGTCGAATACCCGACCCGCTGCGAGCGGCTCGCATCGGAGATTCAGGAACTGCTGGCCGAGTTCGGTGTCATCGCCACGCACGAACGCGGCACTGTCGGTTCGGTCGAGCACCGGCTGGTCGTGTCCGGTCCGCGCGAGATCCAGGCGTTCGCCGAGCGAATCGGCTTCCTGAAGACCAAACACGCCGACCTGCAGGGCCTGCTGGAGCAGTTCGGTCGGCACGCGCACCAGCTCAGTGACGACCGGGTGCCGTTCGTCGCGGACTACGTCGGTAGCGATGTCGACTTCGATCGCATCGAACGCTGGGAGACCGAGCGGCTCCGGATCATCGACCGGATCAAGGACACCGAGGTCCTCTCCACGATCCTGCCGATCATGGACTCGGGTTACCGCTTCGAGGAGATCACCGAGGTCGAGGCCTGCGATCCCGCCGAGGTCTACTCGGTGCGCGTGGCCACGGAGGACCATTCGTTCCTCGCCGGTGGTTTCGTCAACCACAACACCGAAGCCCGCATGTCTCCCGAAGCAATGCACCTGGTCGGCGAGCTCGGTGAAGACACCGTCGACTTCCGGCCCAACTACGACGGTTCCCTCGAAGAGCCGTCGGTGCTGCCCGCGGCGTTCCCGAACCTGCTGGTCAACGGCACGTCGGGCATCGCGGTCGGCATGGCGACCAACATGATCCCGCACAACCTCGGCGAGGTCATCGCGGCGGCGCGGTGGCTGATCACGCACCCGACGGCGACGCTCGACAAGCTGATGGAGTTCGTGCCCGGCCCCGACCTGCCGACGGGTGGCAAGCTGCTCGGCCTGGACGAGGTGCGCCGCGCGTACGCGACGGGTCGCGGCGTGGTGCGGATGCGCGCGAACGTCGAGACCGGGCCGCTGGAAGGCAGCCGCGGGCGGCAGGCGATCACGGTCGTCGAGCTGCCCTACGGCGTGGGCCCGGAGAAGGTGATCGAGAAGATCACCGACGAGGTCAACAAGTCCAAGCGGCTCACCGGCATCGCCGACGTCAAGGACCTCACCGACCGCGAGAACGGCACGCGGCTCGTGATCGAGTGCAAGGTCGGCGTGAACCCGCAGGCGCTGCTGGCGGACCTGTACCGGCTGACGCCGCTGGAGCAGTCGTTCGGCATCAACAACCTGGTGCTCGTCGACGGCCAGCCGCAGACGCTCGGCCTCAAGGAGCTGCTGGAGGTCTTCCTCCGCCACCGCTACGACGTGGTCACGCGGCGCACCAAGTTCCGCCGCCGCAAGCGTGAAGAGCGGCTGCACCTCGTCGACGGCCTGCTGATCGCGCTGCTGAACATCGACAAGGTCATCAAGCTCATCCGCGAGAGCGAGAACGCGCAGGCGGCCAAGGACGGCCTGATGACGCGCTTCAAGCTCTCGGAGATCCAGGCCACCTACATCCTGGACACGCCGCTGCGCCGCCTGACCAAGTACGACCGGCTGGAGCTGGAGTCGGAGCAGGAGCGGCTGCGCGAGGAGATCGCGGAGCTGACGACGATCCTCGACGACGACTCGGTGCTGAAGAAGCTCGTGTCCTCGGAGCTGGCGAAGATCGCGAAGGACTTCCCGACCGAGCGGCGCACCGCGCTGATCGACGGTGACCTCAAGGAGGTGCTGGCGGCGTCGAAGCCGTCCGGGCCGCTGGAGATCACCGACGACCCGTGCCAGGTCATCCTGTCGGCCACCGGCCTTGTCGCCCGCACGGCGGCGGAGTCGGAGGAGTCGTCCGAGGTCAGGCGGCGCAACGGCCGCGTGAAGCACGACGCCGTGTCCGCCATCGTGCACACGACCGCGCGCGGGCAGGTGCTGCTGGTGACCAGCCGCGGGCGCGCGTTCAAGACGGACGTGCTGCCGTTGCCGGTGCTGCCCGAGCAGGCCGGCACGGTCTCGCTGCGCGGCGGCATGGCGGCGCGCGAACTGGTGCCGTTGGAGAAGGGCGAGACGGTGGTCGGCGTCGCCCCGCTGGGCGAGCAGGCGACGGGTTCACCGGGTCTGGCGATCGGCACGCGCGCCGGCGTGGTGAAGGTGGTCGCGCCGGAGTGGCCGGTGCGGTCCGACGAGTTCGAGATCATCACGCTCAAGGCCGGCGACGAGATCGTCGGCGCCACCTGGCTCACCGATGGTGAGGAAACGCTGGCGTTCATGTCGTCCGAAGCGTCGCTGCTGCGCTTCGCCGCGTCCCTCGTGCGGCCGCAGGGCCTGAAGGGCGGCGGCATGGCCGGCATCAACCTGAGCGCCGGCGCTTCGGTGGTGTTCTTCGGTGCCGTCCGCACCGATGACGACGACCACGGCGAGCCCATGGTCGTCACGGCCACGGGCCAGTCGGTGAAGGTCACGCCGTTCAGCGAGTACCCCGCGAAGGGCCGCGCCACGGGCGGCGTGCGCGCCCACCGCTTCCTCAAGGGCGAGGATTCGGTGGCCGTCGCCTGGATCGGTCCCCGCCCCGCCGCCGCGGCCCGCAACGGCGACCCCGTGGAGCTCCCCGAGGTCGACCTCCGCCGCGACGGCTCCGGCCACGCCCACCCCGGCCCGGACGTCGTGGGCCACACCATCGAGCGAGACTGAGCTCTCTTCAGGCGGGGCACTTGCCAGGTGGCGGGTGCCCCGCTTTTTCTTGTCCCTCGATCGTGCGATGCGTTATATATCGCCTTACGATACATTCGAGCCATGGCCACTCCGCGCGGTCACCGACGGTGAGGCTGGGTCTCGACTGGGAGCGGTCATCGTGAACGGCGCCGAGCCGGGACCGACGAACACGGCAAGGAGGTGACGACGTGAAACCCCTGGAACTCAGGTATCGCCGGCTCACGCGGGTGTTGCCGGCGCAATACCGGCAGGCGTGGGAGGACGACATGGTCTCCACGTTCCTCGAAACCACGACCGCACACTCCGAGGACCCTGCATTCGAGCTGGACTACGGCCGGCCGGACGCCAGGGAGGCAGCGAGCGTCCTCGCGCTGGCGGTGCGGCTGCGGTTGAGCGACGAAGGGCCGACCCGCTACGCGCTCGCCGGAGAAGTCGTCCGGCGGCTGGCGTTGGCGGGCGTGGCGTTCCAAGCCGCGTTGGCACTGATCACCGGGGTTCTCCGGCTCACGTGGCCGCCGCCGCTGGTGCGGGAGGCGCCGACGGTGGCGCTTGTGGCGGAGCTGTTGTGGTTGCCCGCGTTGGCCGCACTGCTGGTCGGCCGGAGGAAACTCGCCGCGGCATTCACTCTTGCGGCAACCATCGGCACGTTTCTGACTCTTCCGAGCAACTGGGCCCAGCTCGTGCTGCAAGTCGCGACACTCGCAGCGATCGCCGTATATCCCAAGCCCGTGACCGTCCACACCCGATGGTGGCTGGCTGCCACCGGGATCACCGCTGTCGTGGCGTTTGCCGTGCAGTGGCTGGGAATCGTGGACGAGGTCACGGTGGCCGGGGTCCTGACGATCGCCGTCGGGCTCGCGCTGCTGACCATCGCTCGGCAGGCAGCACGCGAGACCTGGCTGGCCGCGGCGACCATCGTCATGATCGCCGTGCTGGCCACCGTGCCAAGCCTCATCGGACACCTCGTCCCGATCGCATGGGGAGTGATCGGAGCCCTCGCCATCACCGGCACCGCATTGGCCATCCGAACCAGGAGGACCCACAAAACCACCTGAGCATCACACCCGAGCTCACCTCGACCCTTTACGTGAGAGTTAAGTAAGGCTAACCTCACTTTGATCACCGGATCGAGGGGGACGGATGAGCACCGACGAACTGACGCGCGCCCAGGCGCCGGCCCGCTCCGGCAAGTTCAGGCGCTGGCTGAAGCGCAAGCCCGTGCGGCGTGTCTTGGTCGTGACGCACCGGTGGACGTCGCTGGTGCTGGGGTTGTTCCTGGTGCTCGAGACGACGTCCGGGGCGATCCTGCTGTACCGCGGCGAGTACTTCCGCGCGACGCACAGCGACTTCTACCACCAGACGCCCACCGAGCACCCGATCAGCCTCCAGCAGGCGCGCGACATCGTGGCCACAGCGCACCCGGGGTTCTCCCCCGCGTGGGTGAGCAACGATGGCGGCGTGATCGCGGTCGGTGACCCGGACTTCGTCGAGGCGTACGCAGTCGACCCCGGGACCGGGCACATCAACGGGAGCACCCGGCTCGAGAGCGGGGTCATGGGGTTCCTCGCGAACCTCCACGACTGCGGCCTCACCTGCGAGGGCTACCCGGGCTACGTGTCGTGGCTCGCGAAACCCGTGCCGACCATCGGGTTCGCCTGGCCGCCCGGCACGAACTGGGGGCTGCTGCTCGAGGTCGTGCTCGGGCTGTTGATGGTGCTGCTCGCGATCACCGGCATCGTCGTGTGGTGGCCCGGCTTCCGGCGCTTCTCCCGCGGCTTCCGCGTCCGCACGAGCAAAGGCCGCTTCGCGCGTGACTACGACCTGCACAACGTGATCGGCATCGTCGCGGTGCCGTTCGTGCTCATGTGGGGCGTCACCGGCGCCGCCTTCTACCTGCCGCCGGTCAAGGACGCGTGGCTCGCGGTCACCGGCGGGACGGCCGCCGACCCGCAGAAGTACTCATTCACCGCCAACGCAGCCGCGCCCGGCACCCCGGAAATCGACATCGACCAGGCGGCCGCCGCGGCGCTGGCCAAAACTCCCGGCGAAATCAGGTACCTGACCACGCCGCAGGACGGCTACTACAGCGTCTCCATCGCCAGTGAGGGCTACCAGCCCTACGGCGCCCGCACGTTCTTCGGCGGCGACCACACCGTGTACGTCGACAGCCACGACGCCACCCACCTGTCCGATGTGGACGCCATACCCGAGCCGGGTGCGAACTCGTTCTACGACAAGGTCTTCGAGCCCGCCCACTTCGGCTGGCTCGTCGGCGGCTGGTGGCGGATCGTCTGGTTCGTCCTCGGCCTCGCGCCGCTGGCGTTGATGCTCACGGGGATCTCGACCTGGCTGTTCCGCTCCGGCTCGAAACGCCGCCGTCGCAAAGCCAGGGCACAGCGGGAAACACGGCGCGAAACACTGCCGAACACAGAAGCACGCCAGGCAACGGCGTGATCGAAACACTGGCCTTCGCCACCACGGTGGTCTGCGTGGCCGGCGGGCTCGCCGTGCTCGGCACCGGGCTCGCCGGCCGCTACCGCCGCGAAAAGGCACTCCCGGCACTCGCCGTCGTGGAGCTGGCCCTCGTCGTCCAGGCCATCGCCGACGTCACCGGCCTCCTGACCGGAGACCGCCCCGCCGAACTCGGCATGCACCTCGCCTATCTCGCGACTTCCCTCGTCCTGCTCCCCGCCGCCACGGCGTGGTCGGCCAACGAACAAGGCCGCTGGGCCGCCGTCGTCATCGCCGTCGCACTCCTCGCGCTCGCCGTCGTCGTGATCCGCACCCAAACCACCTGGCGACCGACATGAAAAAGGCCGCCCCGGGGCAGGAAACCCCGAGGCGGCCCCGAGCCGGGCCAGCCGCCGCGTCAAGGCGGACCCGGCACGTACCGAAAACTCAAGCGATCTTGAACGACTGCGCCGCCCCGCCGTTGCAAGTGGCCTGCACGAGCCGCACGGAGTCGGCCGTCGAACCACCGGGCACCGTCAGGCACTTGCCGCTGTGCCGGGCGGTCAGGTGGTAGTAGCCGCCGCCCTCGGACACCGGCAGCCACTGCTGGTTCGCGCCGTTGCTGTAGGACCACAGCTGGATGCCGGCGTTGTCCGCAGTGGACACATCCTGGACGTCGAGCACTTCCGCCGCGTTGCCGCGGTTGTTCACGCGCACGTACCCGTCGCTGGTCGGCTGGAACTGGTACTGCTGCGCGTTGGTGGCGTTGCAGGTGTACTGCTGCACCACGGTTCCGTTGGTCGTGCCCGCCGCGGCCGCGTCGACGCACTTGCCGGTGGCCTTGTTCACCACCGGGTACCACGCGGTGGACGAAATCCCGCCGGCGGGCGGTGTGGTGCCACCGTCACCGGTGGCGCCGCCGAGCCAGCGCAGGCCGTCGAGCACGAAGCGGTTCTGGTCGGGGCTGGCGAACGTCGACGACAGCGCGGTGTTGGTGTCGTAGTTCATCTTGTTGTGGCCGAAGTTCGCGTAGATCATCTTGTAGCTCTTGTTCGTCCACATGATCGGGTAGTACCCGCTGTACCACGTCTGCGACGGGTCGTCGCCGACCGGGAACGTGCCCGGGTCGAGCGAGGCCAGGATCGAGATGTTCGGGTTCTGGCGCAGGTCATTCTGCCAGGAGTACCACTCGCTCACCGAAGACTGGATCGTCGCCGGCAGGTTCACCGTGGACGGGTGCGTGCGGTTCTCGATCTTCAGCGTCTCACCGGTCGGGCCCCACGAGTTGGAGACGAACCGGCCGGTGCCGAGGAAGTCGTTGTGGAACCAGTTCGAATAGGACGGTGACGAGTTGTCGTTGTACGCCGTCACGTGGAAGCCGAAGAACCCGCCGCCGGAGTCCATGTAGCGCTTGAACCCGTCGAACTGCGCCTGCGACTGCGGCTGGTCGTCGAGGAACATCACCACCGCGGCCTGCGAGGTGGTCAGCGAGGTGAGCTGGTTCCAGTTGTTGGTGGCCGTGAACGTGTAGCCGTTGGCTGCCGCCTGCTGCTGGAACCACGGGCGCGCTTCGTTTTCGAAGCTGATGTGAGCCGCGTCGTACGTGCCGCTGTAGAAAGCGAGCACTTTGAACGGCGTCGCCGCGGCGGCGTGCGGCGTCAGCGCGGGCGAACCGTACGCGAGGCCGAGGCACGCGGCGAAGAACACCAGCGCTTTCCCGACCAGCCCGAACGGGCGTCGTTTGGCGAACATGGGCGATCCTTCCGGTGGGGGATGGGGAGAGGAGGAAGGGTTACTTCTGGTGCATCACCACGGGAAACGCTGGTGGTAGCGCAGCCCGTAGCCGAAGGGGAACAACGCGGGCTTCCCGTCGCCGACGTTGATCGGCTGCTGGTCGGCGCTGCGCATCCAGGTGACCGGCAGCTTGCCGGTCGGGTTGTAGTCGCCGAAGAGCACGTCGGCCACGCCCTGGCCTTCGCTGCCCGGCAGCCACGATTCGATCAGACCGGCCCAGCCCGGCAGCTGCTTGGCGATGTCCAGCGGACGGCCCGACACGAGCACGACCACCGTCGGCACGCCCGAGTCGTGCAGCTTCTGCAGCGTCGCGAGGTCGGTGGCGTCGAGGCCCATGTCCCCCGGCCGGTCGCCCTTGGTCTCCGCGTACGGCGTCTCCCCCACCACAGCGACGGCGACGTCGTAGGACTTGTCGATCCCGCTGCCGTCCTTGCTGAAGGTGACGGTGGACGATTTCTTCACCGTGTTCTCGATGCCCTGCAGGATCGTCGTCCCCGGGATGACCGGTCCCGACGTGCCCTGCCAGCCGACGGTCCAGCCGCCGGCCTGGTTGCCCATGTCGTCGGCGCTCTTGCCCGCCACGAAGACCTTGTTGCGGCTCTTGTCGAGCGGCAACACGTTGTGTTCGTTCTTCAACAACACCTGTGACTCCCGCACCGCCTGGCGCGCAAGGTTACGGTGTTCCTGACTGCCGATGGTGCCGAGGTAACGCCGGTCGGTGAGCGGGTGTTCGAAAAGCCCCAGCTGGAACTTCTTCGTGAGGATGCGCCGGTTGGCGTCGTCGATGCGCGACATCGGCACCTTGCCGTCCTGCACGAGAGTGCGCAGGGTGTCGATGAACTTCTGCCAGTCGTAGGGCACCATCACCATGTCGATGCCCGCGTTGATCGATGCCTCGACCTCGTCGGGTGTGAAGCCGGTCTGGCCGTCGATCTTGTCGACGCCGTTGTAGTCCGAGACGACGATGCCGTCGAAACCGAGCTCCTTCTTGAGGACGTCGGTGACGAGGTAGGAGTTGGCGTGCAGCTTCACGTCGTTCCAGCTCGAGTAGCTCACCATCACCGAGCCGACGCCGCGCTTCACCGCCTCCTTGAACGGCGGCAGATGGATCGCGCGCAGTTCCTGCTCGCTGAGCTGCGTGTTGCCCTCGTTCACGCCGCCGGTGGTGCCGCCGTCGCCGACGTAGTGCTTCGCCGTCGCCAGCACCGACGCCGGACCGCCCAGCGAGCGGCCCTGCAGCCCGGTGATGATCGACGTCATCTCCGTGGCGAGCTGCGGCACCTCGCCGAACGACTCGTACGTCCGCCCCCAGCGGTCGTTGCGCGCGACGCACAGGCACGGCGCGAAGTCCCAGTCGATGCCCGTGCCGGACACCTCTTCCGCCGTGGCGCGGCCGATCTTCTCCACCAGCTTCGGATCGCGCGACGCGCCGAGCCCGATGTTGTGCGGGAACACGGTCGCGCCGTACACGCCGTTGTGGCCGTGCACCGCGTCAACGCCGTAGATCAGCGGGATACCCAGCGGTGTTGCCAGCGCGGCCTTCTGGAAGCCGTCGTACATGTCGGCCCAGGTCGCCGGTGTGTTCGGCGTCGGCTGCGAGCTGCCACCCGACAGCAGCGACCCCAGCCGCCCCGTCGTCACGTCCGCCGGCGATTTCACGCCCAGCCGCTCGGCCTGCATCATCTGGCCGAGCTTGTCGTCGAGCGTCATGCGCTTCATCAAATCCGCGACGCGCACCGAAACCGGCCGCCGCGCATCCTTGTACACAGGCTGGTTCCCGGCCAGCGCCGGCGCGTGCGCGCTCACCGTCAGCGCCGCGGCCAGCACCCCCAGCGTGATCGAACGACCAACGCGCATCTGGCTACTCCTCGTCGAGGGACCAAACTTCACGTCTTGAATTAATACACAGGTTTCACGAGTGGTCCAGACCTTGCGGACAAACCGGTTGCCGGTGACCGGGACCGCCGAAAAGGCGAACAATGCGGCTGTACCGGGTAATCTGGCCCTCGGCCTGGGGAGGGACCATGACTCGCAAGTTCGTCGCGCCCGCACTCATCGTGCTCGCCGTGCTGGTGATCGGTGCGCTCGTTTACACCTTTTCGCGAACGACGCCGGCGGCACCCACCGCTTCGACCGCCCCGCAGAACTGGGTCACCTTCGCCGCACGGGTCGACGGCATCGACCCCGGCCCGGACCCGGCCTCGGTCGTGATCCACGTGCTGCTGCCCGCCGGTAACCCCGGCTGCTCCCGTTCACCGCACGTCGAGCCGATCCCCGGAGCGACGGAGACAGCGGACGCTGTGAACACCAACGTCGTCTATGAGTCGTCGAACTCGGCCTTCGGCGCCTGCCCGACCCAGCAACTCGCGGACGTCCCGTTCACCGCGGCAGCCCCGATCGGCAACCGCGCGCTGGTGCTGAACACCGACGCCTGGCACCGCACGGGCGCCACGTTCGCCCGCTGCGACGAGTTCCTCGGCTGCACACCGCCGGCCGATCACTGCGCCGACGCGTGGGTCGACCGGGCGGTGTTCGACCTCGACGTGCCGGTGAAGCACCTGCACGGAGTGCGCGACGTGCTCGTGTGTGACGGGCGGTGGCTGGTACTCGACCTCAACCGGCACGTCGGGGACTGCCCGGTCGGCAACACGAGTTGCGTCCCCCCGGCCGGGCCGGTGCAGCGAGTCGTCTACGCGTGGGACCCGCGGGGCTGGAAGCAGGAGAACGGCACGAAAACCGGCACCTGCGAAGAAATCCGCGCCGCGCTGCCGGAGTTTCCCCAGCCGTTGTGCGAAAAGCTGCCGCCGCGCCGTTAGTCAAAAGGACCTCGTTCATCCGGTCGCCCGCGCGTCGCGTGGCGCGGCTCGAAAGGTCCATGATCAACGAAGCCAGCGCGTCCGAGCCGGAACGCAAGGCGCTGCGCGAAATCGTCAAGCCCACCAACAAACCGCCGGGCGCCACCGAGACGGCGACCCCGTGCGATTCCGCCTCGCCCACCACCGGGCCCGAGCGCGCGAACCGCGCGTCGGCTTCCGCGCCGGCGCGGGCGGAAGCGTCCGCGATGCGCGCGGCTTCCAGACCGACATCGAACTCAGCCACGAAAATCCTCACCCCGTCGGCCGGTAGAAACCGATGAACTGCTGCCCCGCGTTCGTCGTGCGGATCTTGCCAAGCTGCACGGGATCGCCCGCCTCGACCATCTGCCCGTCGCCGATCACCATGGCGACATGGCCGGACCACACCACGAGGTCGCCGGGCAGCAGCTGGTCGATCGACGGCACCTCCGCGCCCACAGTTTGCTGCCGGGCCGTGCGCGGCAGCTGCAAACCCGCGTCCTGGTACGACGTCATCGTCAACCCACTGCAGTCCAGCCCCTGCCCGCGCGCGGTGCCGCCCCACACGTACGGCCCGCCGAGCTGCGACAACGCGGCGCGCACGGCTTTCGCGGCCGTCTCGTTGGGCGCCTTCACCGTCCGCCCGCCGGGCAGGTTGATGTCGACGCCGGTGCCCGGCTGCGGCGGGATCGCCACCGGCAGCCGGGGCTTCCCGACAAACCCGCCAACCCCGACGACACGGCCACCGCCGTCACCCCCACCGGCGTGCGCGCCGTTGCTGTTGAACGACTGCGGCACATGAGACGCCTAGCTGGTCGTGGTCGCATCGGACCCCACCCAGCTGCCGGCCCAACGAGGTCAGCTGGTTGATCGTCTGTTCCGAGAACTTGGCCGCCTGCCCGGTGAGCTGCCCGATCTTCGTCTGCAGCTGCAGCAGGATCTGCCTGGCCGCGGCCGCGCGGCTCTCCGGCGGCTGGATTCCGTTCACAGCCTGCAACGCCTTCATCGACGCCGCGATCTCCCGCACGACCTGGTCGCGCACCTGGTCGTTGCGGATCTCGCCGACGTGCAGCGTCTCCGCCGCCGCGGCCACCGCCTTCTCGATCTCGGCGCTCTCGTCGAGCAGGTCCTGGATCTCCTTCTCCAGGCCCTGCGACGTCGCACTCGCGCGATCGGCGGTGTAGCCGGACGCGGAGTCGGCGAGCTGAGAGCGCTGCGAGCCGGCTTGATCACGGACCTGGCCGACGGACGTCCGCAGCGCCACGTGCCCGTCACGCGCGCCGTTGACGGCACCCGGGTCGTGCTTGAGCTTGGCCGCGAGCTGGTTCGTGGTGTCCAGCCCGCCGCGCACGACCTGCTCGACCTCGGCGGTCACCGAAGCCTGCGGAGCGCGTCGCCGTGCTCCTCCTCCACCGCGGCGAAGTTGCCCTGTGTGCGCCGCGCGGCCTCGCCGACCTGGTGCCACCCACCGCCGAGGGCGTGCAGCCGCTACTGCAGCGAACGCATTCGCGCGCCGTACGCGCCGGAGAAGCCAGACTCGTGGCCCATGTCGGAGAAACCGACCGTCACGTGCGGGGCGATGTGCCGCGAGCCCGCCAGCCGGACGTCGTCCCCGAGTGGATCGACCTGGCGCGCGTACGTCTCGTAGGCGCCGTCGGCGGCGTGAAGACCAGAATGAAAACCGGACACAACCCGCCCCTCCCCTGAGCCGAGAGGGCCAGGTTAACGGACGGGTTGTGCCCGGACAGGCGAAATGACCGGATCAGGTGGTCAGCTGCCGGTGCCGTTCAGCACGCCGGTGAGCCAGTCGCCCTGGGTCGAGATGGCCTTGCCGTTGACCGCGACGGTCGGCGTGCCGAACCCGTGCTGGCCATTGGGGAAGTCCTGGGCCAGGTTCGAGTCGTTCTCCGTCTGCTGGAAAGCGGCCTGGATCTGCTGGTCGTAGGTCCCGGCGTTCACCGTCTGGTCGAACTTCGGGTCTGTGATGCCCAGGTCGTGGCCGAGCTTGATCAGCTGCGCCTTGTCGTAGCCACGGCCGCCCTCTTCCGGCTGGCTCTTGAACAGCGCGTCGTGGAACGCGGTGAACTTCTGCGACGAGACCGCGGCCAGCGCCGCGTTGGCCGAGTCGAGCGAGTAGCCCGGCGGGTCCGAGTTCTCGTTGAGCAGCGTCACCATGTGGTACCGGACGGTCAGCTGGCCGCTGTTGACCGCCTGCTCCATCTTCGGACCGTAGGTGTCCTGCAGCTGCTTGCAATACGGGCACAGGAAGTCGGCGTACAGGTCGATGGTCTTGGGCGCGCCGGGCTTGCCGACGGAGACGACCACGCCGTCGAGCTTCTCGACCACGCCGGGGCCGAGCGTCGTGGACGTAGTCGGCGCGATGGCCGTGCCCTCGGTGGAGTTCTTGCTCGAGTTGATCCACACGACGCCGCCGATCACCACCGCGGCGACGACCACGACCGCCACGACGACGGCGATGATCTTGTTCCGGTCGCTCGAGGCACCCCTCGCCTGCGCGACCGACTTCGCGGCCTGCGCCTGGCGTTGGCGCTTCCGCGCTGCTTCACCCACGGTTCCTATTTCCCTTCAGCGATGCTCGGGGAGTACTCGTCCCCCAGCGCCGCGGAGCTCCCTGTCTCCGCGGAATCCTCCACAGCCGCATCCTCCACAGCCGCGCGCTGCCGGCCCCAGCCGAGCCAGCCGTCGACCGAGAAGAACGAACGCGGACGCACCATCAGCCACACGGCCAGCACCGCGAACCCGGTGTCGCGCAGGATCTCCTGCGGGTACTCGGTCTGGCCGGCGGCCACATGCCCGCCGCCGCCGAAGCAGCCGCAGTCGATGCTCAGCCCGCGCGCCCACGACTGCGCGATGCCCGCCACGAGCACGGCCAGCATGACCAGCGCCGCGGTGGCGACCCAGCGCGTGGCCAGCCCGAACAGCAGCAGCAGGCCCAGCACCAGCTCGACCAGCGGCAACGCGGTCGCGACCGGCCGGACCAGCGCGCTCGGCAGCACGTCGTAGGCCTGCACGGCGATGAACGTCTGCCCCGGCGAGGCCAGTTTTATGGCACCAGAAACGAGCCACACGGCCGCGAGCCCGAGCCGGGCGAGGGTGCCGATGGTGTCGAGCACGGGTTGGGACAGTCGTCGCACACGCCTAGGCTAGCCGCCGGACCTGAGAACTTCGTGAGTTGTCAACACCCACCGACAGGAGGCGGGCATGCGAGTTCGCGCGGTGGTCGCCGCCCTGTTGTTGCTGGTCACGTGCGTGGCCTGCGGTCCAGGGACGGTTTCGCCCGGCGATTCGCTGGTCAAACGCGCGCGTGACGGTGACCACCTCACGATCGGGATCCGCTTCGACCAACCCGGCCTCTCCCAGCGCACGGTCGACGGCCGGTTCGTGGGCTTCGACGTGGACGTCGCCGAGTTCGTCGCCGGTGAGCTGGGCGTGGACCCGGCCCACATCACGTGGCACGAGACCACGCCGGCCACGCGCGAATCCGACCTCACCTCCGGCAGCATCGACCTCGTGGTGGCCACGTACTCGATCACCGACAAGCGCAAACAGCTCGTGTCGTTCGCCGGGCCGTACTTCGTGACCGGCCAGGACCTGCTTGTGCGGCGCACGTCGTCGGACATCACCGGCCCGGAGAGCCTCAACGGCCGACGACTGTGCTCGGTCACCGGCTCGACCCCGGCGCAGCAAGTGCGCGACAAGTTCGCGCAGGCCGTGCAGCTCGTCGAGTACCCGCGGTACCCCGACTGCGTCACGGCCCTGCTCGCCGGCCAAGTCGACGCCGTGACCACCGACGCGGTGATCCTCGCCGGCTACGTCGCGCAGGACCCCGAGCTGCTGCGCGTGGTCGGGCACCCGTTCTCGACCGAGCGCTACGGCGTCGGCCTGCGCAAGGGCGACACCGAGGGCCAGCACGCCGTGGACGACGCCATCCGCAAGATGGTCTCGGACGGCGACTGGCTGCGGTCGCTGCAGGAAAATATCGGCCCGTCGAACTACCCGTTGCCGAAGCCGCCGGAGATCACCGAGCAGTGAGCCGCCTGGAAAACCTGCCCGACCTGCCCGTGCGCGCGGTGCTGCCCGACGTGCTGGCGGCGCTCGCGGACCACGGCACCGCCGTGCTGGTCGCGCCGCCCGGCACCGGCAAGACCACGCTCGTGCCGCTCGCGCTGGAGCACGGCGGGGGCCGTGTCGTGGTCGCCGAACCGCGCCGCCTGGCCGCCCGCGCCGCGGCTTCGCGGATGGCCGCGCTGCTGGGTGAACCGGTGGGCGAGACGGTCGGGTACTCCGTGCGCGGCGACCGAAAGGTGTCTGCGCGCACCCGGATCGAAGTCGTGACGTCCGGCCTGCTCGTGCGGCGCGTGCAGAACGACCCCGAGCTGGCCGGCGTGTCGACGGTGCTGCTCGACGAGTGCCACGAACGCCACCTCGACGCCGACCTGCTGCTCGCCCTCCTGCTCGACGTCCGCGCCGGCCTGCGCGACGACCTGCGGCTGCTCGCGACGTCGGCGACCGTCGCCGCCGGACGGCTCGCCGAGCTGCTCGGCGACGCACCCGTGGTGACCGCGCACGCCCGCACCTACCCCGTCGAGCTCACCTACCGCGTGCCCGCCCGCGGCGCGCGGATCGAGGCCACGGTGGCGTCGACGATCCGGCTGGCACTGTCCGAAGGGGACGGTGACGTGCTCGCGTTCCTGCCCGGCGCGGGGGAAATCGCGCGTACGACCGCGCAGCTGGGCTCACTCCACGCCGACGTGCTGCCGCTGCACGGCCGCCTCACCGCCGCCCGCCAGGACGACGCGTTGCGGCCCCGTGACCGCCGGCGCGTGGTGCTGGCCACGGCCGTCGCGGAGTCGAGCCTCACCGTGCCCGGCGTGCGGTCCGTTGTGGACTCCGGGCTGGCCCGCGTGCCGCGAGTGGATCACCGGCGCGGCCTCGCCGGGCTGGCGACCGTGCGCGTGTCCGCGGCCGTCGCCGAGCAACGAGCCGGACGCGCGGGCCGCGAAGCACCCGGCCGCGCGTACCGCTGCTGGCCGGAGCACGAGCAGGCGACACTGCCCGCGTACCCCGAGCCGGAGATCCGTACGGCCGAGCTCGCGCGGTTCGCGCTGGAGCTCGCGTGCTGGTCCACCCCGGACGGCAGCGCCCTCGCCTGGTGGGACCCGCCGGGCGAGGGCGCGCTGGCCGCCGCCCGGACGTTGCTGGTCACGCTGGGCGCGACGACCGCCGACGGCACCATCACCCCGCGCGGACGCCGGATGGCCGACCTCGGCCTGCACCCGCGGCTCGCCCGCGCGCTGCTCGACGGATCCGCCGCGGTGGGTACGCGGGTGGCCGCCGAGGTCGTGGCCCTCCTCGACGCGGGAGCGCAGCTGACCGACGTCGAGGCCGAGCTGCGGCGCCTGCGCGGCGGCACGGACGACGCGGCGCGGCGGTGGAAAACGGAGGTCCGGCGGCTTTCGGGCTTGGTGAAATCCCCTGGCAATGCGGGCAAACCCGACGCCGCGTTGGTCGTCGCCTTGGCTCACCCCGAACGGCTCGCGAGGCGTCGGCCGGGAAACGCACCCGTGTACCTCATGGCCGGCGGTACCGCGGCCGAGCTCCCGGCGGGCGGCGGTCTCGGCGCCTCCGAATGGCTGGCCGTCGGCGAAGCCACGCGCGACCCCGGCCGCGTGCAGGGCACGATCCGGCTCGCCGCCGTCGCCGACGAAACCCTCGCCGTGCGGGCCGCGCCCGCCCTGGTGTCCGAAGTGGACGAAGTCGCGTGGGACGGCGACGTGGTGGCCCGACACGTTCGCCGCCTCGGCGCCATCGTGCTCGCCGAACGCCCGCTGCGGTCGCCGAAGCCGCAGCTGGTGCACGAAGCCCTGGTCACCGGCCTGCGCGCCGAAGGCCTGGGCCTGCTGCGCTGGAGCGAAGACGGCCGGAGCCTGCGTGAGCGGATGGCGTTCCTGCACCGCGTGCTCGGCGCCCCGTGGCCGGCCGTCGACGACGACACACTACTGTCCGAAGTAGACAGGTGGCTCGACCTCTCCCGCGCCCGCCGCCGCGCGGACCTCGCCACGTTCGACGCCGGCAGCGCCCTGCGCGGCCTGCTGCCGTGGCCCGAAGCCGCGCGCCTCGACGAGCTGGCGCCCGACCGCCTCGAAGTCCCGTCCGGCTCCCACTACCGCGTGGACTACACCGCCGACCAGCCCGTGCTCGCGGTGAAGCTGCAGGAGACCTTCGGGTGGACGGCCACCCCGACCGTCGCCGACGGCCGCGTCCCGGTGCTGCTGCACCTGCTCTCCCCCGCCGGCCGGCCCGCCGCCGTGACGGCCGACCTGGAGTCGTTCTGGCGCACCGGGTACGCGGCCGTGCGCGCCGACCTGCGTGGCCGTTACCCGAAGCACCCCTGGCCCGAGGACCCCGCGACGGCCACACCGACGCGCCACACCACCCGCCGGTCGCGCTGACCCCTGTCGAAGGTCGGGGGTGGCAAGAGCCGGAAGTCCGATGTCCGCGGCGCCCCGCGAATCGCAGACTTCCTACCCAAGGGATCGAACCCATGGGAGGGCACATGATCACGCTTCGCGGACTGACGAAGCGCTACGGGGAGAAGACGGTCGTCGACGGGCTCACGTGCGTCGTCGCACCCGGCAGCGTCACGGGGTTCCTCGGGCCGAACGGTTCGGGCAAGTCGACGACGATGCGCATGACGGTGGGCCTCGACCGGCCCACGGCGGGCAGCGTGCTGGTGAACGGCAAGCCGTACGCCGAGCTCAAGCACCCGCTGCGGGAGGTCGGCGCGCTGCTCGAAGCGAAAGCGCTGCACCCGGGCCGCAGCGCCGGGCGGCACCTGCTCGCGATGGCGCGCAGCAACGGCATTCCCGCGTCGCGCGTCGAGGAGGTGCTCGCGACGGTCGGGCTCACCGACGTCGCCGGCAAGCGGGCGGGCCAGTTCTCGCTCGGCATGGGGCAGCGGCTGGGGATCGCGGGCGCGCTGCTCGGCGACCCCGGCGTGCTGATGTTCGACGAGCCGGTGAACGGCCTGGACCCCGACGGTGTTCGCTGGGTGCGTCAGCTCATGCGCTCACTCGCCGAGGAGGGCCGCACGGTGTTCGTGTCGAGCCACCTGATGAGCGAAATGCAGCTGACCGCCGACCACCTCGTGGTGATCGGCAAGGGAAAACTGCTCGCCGACGCGCCCGTCGACGAGTTCATCGCCGGCAACTCGCTCAGCTCGGTTTCGGTGCGCGTGCCGACGCCCGTTGAGCGCGACACGCTCGCCCGGCACCTACTGACGCGCGGCGCTGCAGTTGAGCCGGGCGAGGCCGACGAGCTGGTGGTGACCGGCGCCGACGTCGGCGAAGTCGGCGATCTTGCGCACGAGCTGGGCGTGCGGCTGCACGGCCTCGGTGAGCGGACGGCCTCGCTGGAGCAGGCGTACATGGAACTGACCGCTTCGTCGGTGGAATACGGGGTGACGGCATGACGACCACGCAGGTACGCGCGGGCGGCGGGCTTTCGGGGGCCGTCGCATCGGAGTGGACGAAGTTCTGGTCGGTGCGCAGCACGTGGTGGAGCCTCGCCGGCGGGGTGCTGCTGATGCTGCTCTACAGCGCCGTTTCCGGGCTGTCGCAACGGCTGGGCGACACCGAACCACCGCAGGGCCCGCACGACATCGTGGTGAACGGCTCGATCTACCTCACCGAGTTCTGCGTGATCGCGGTGGCCACACTGTTCGTCACGAGCGAGTACGCCAGCGGCAGCATCCGCTCGACGCTGCAGTGGGTGCCGGTGCGCTCGACCTTGGCGCTCGCGAAGGCGGCCGTGCTGGTGCCGGTGCTGTTCGCGTACGGCGTGGTGGTGGCGCTGCTCGGCATGGCGACCGCGGCGGTGCTGATGCCGGGTGCGGCCGTGACGACGACGTTCGGTGACGGGTTCGCGGCGGCCGCGGGTATGGGGGCGTTCTTCGCGCTGCTGGGGGTGCTGTGCGCGGGCATCGGGTTCGCGCTGCGCAGCGCGGCGGGGACGATCGTGGTGACGATGGTGCTGCTGCTGCCGTTGCCGATTTTGCTTTCCGCTTATGTGGCGCCGGAAATCATGAACTACTTCCCGGCGTTCGCGGGGCTCAACGGGATGGTTCCCGCCGGGGAGACGAACCCGTTGCTGGGTGGGGTTTCGCCGTACTCGCCGTTGGTGGGGGTACTGATCTGCCTGGTGTGGGCGGCGGCGGGGCTGTTCTTCGGCAGTTCGGTGCTGAAGCGGCGTGACGCCTGATTTTCTTTGCTGGAGGGGCCCCTCGTGCGAGGGGCCCCTTCACCGCGTGAGGGGCAGGCCGAGTCCGGTGAGGACCGCGCGGGCGCCGTCGGCGAGTTCCTGCTGGCCAGGAGGATTTGTCGACCCGGCGCCGGCGAGCGCGTCGAAGATCGCGCCGTCGAGCCAGTTGAGCAGCACGCGGGTGTGCTGCTCAGCCCGCGGCGAACCGGCGGCCGCGAGCAGTTCGACGCAGCGGTCCCGGATTTCACGGCCGCCTTCGGAGTAGGCGGCGCGCAGCTCCGGGCGGCGCGTGGCTTCGAGCGCGAACTCGTAGCGGGCGAGCATGCGGGTGCGGCCGGCGGTGATGGCGGCGTGGACCGTCGCGGCCAGCACGTCGGCGAGGTCGCGCGCGTCGGGATCGATCACGGCCCGGTCGAGCTCCACCATCCGCGCCATGGCGAGCTCCAGCAGCGCGAGGCGGGTGCGCGCGTAGTACGACGTCGAGCCGGCCGGCAGCCCTGCCGCCCGATCGACGGCGCGGTGGGTGAGCCCGCGCATGCCTTCGGCTGCGATCACCTCGATGGCCGCGTCGCCGATCGCCGAAATCCTGTCCACGATCATCACTCTACAGGTGTAGAGTCCTCTACAGACGTAGAGGAGGCGGTCATGCGACACGCGGTCGTGATCGGCGGCGGCATCGGGGGACTGTGCGCGGCGATCGGCCTGCACCGCACGGGCTGGCGAGTCACGGTGTACGAGCGCGCACCGGAGCTCACCGGCATCGGCGCCGGGATCTCGATCTGGCCCAACGCGCAGCGTGCGCTCACGGAGCTGGGTGTCGAGGCGCCGCTGAGCCCGCAGCGCGACGGCGCCGTGCTCGACCCTCGCGGCCGGCGGCTCGCGGGCTGGGACATGAGCGCGTACGTCCGGCGCTACGGCCTGCCGCTCGCCGCGATCCACCGGGCGGATCTGATCGAGGCGCTGTGCTCTGCGCTGCCGGAGTCGAGTCTGCACACCGGGGTCGAAGTGCTCTCCGCCACGCCCGACGGCGTCGTCCACCACGCGAGTGGCTCGATCCGCGCCGACCTGGTCGTGGCCGCCGACGGCATCCACAGCCCCGTGCGGCAGTCCCTGCACCCGCACGCCCGCCTCGCCTACAGCCGCGGCACGGCGTTCCGCGGCATCGCCGAGGTGCCGTCACGCTTGAGCACCGCCTGGGGCCGCGGCACCGAAGTGGGGATCCTGCCCCTGCTCGACGGGCGCGTGTACTGGTGGATCGCCGAGGCCCGCCCGGAAGGCCTCCGCCACGACGACGTGCGCGCCTACCTGCTGGACACCTACGGCGACTGGCACGCCCCCGTGCGCTCCCTCATCACCGCGACGCCGGAGATCCTCCACCACGACCTGTACCACCTGGCCACCCCGCTCCCGACCTACGTCTCCGGCCGCCTCGCCCTCCTCGGCGACGCCGCCCACGCCATGCCGCCGTACCTGGGCCAGGGTGGCTGCCAGGGCATCGAGGACGCGGTCGTGCTGGCGGCTGCTTTGGCTTCGACCCCCGACGTCGCCGCGGGCCTGCGCGAGTACGACGCGTTGCGCCGGCCGCGGAGCCAGCGCGTCTGGCGGACGTCGATCCGGGCGGGCTCGCTGGGGCCGCTGCTGCGCAACCCGGTCGGGGCCGCCGTGCGCACCGCGGTGCTGCGGATGGCCCCGCCGTCGACGATGGCCCGGGCGGAGAGCTGGATCAACGACTGGAAGCCGCCGCGCCTGCCCCGCCCTGCGGATCTTTCGTAGGCGCTGCTACCCCGCTTCTCCCCCGACCAGCCCAGCTTCGTAAGCCGTGATCGCCGCCTGGACGCGGTTGCGTGCGCCCAGGCGGGTGAGGATGGTGCTGACGTGGGCTTTGACCGTGCCTTCGACGACGAACATCCGCGAGGCGATGTCGGCGTTGGACAGGCCCGTCGCGAGGAGGGTCAGGACTTCGCGTTCGCGGGCCGTCAGGGCGGCGATGCGGTCGCGGGCCGCGGCGCCGCGGGTGAGGGCGCCGCCGGAGAGGCGGGCGATGACGCGGGACGCGACTTTCGGGGAGAGGAACGCGGCGCCGTCCGCGACGGCGTGGATGCCGGAGAGCAGTTCGCGTGGGTCGCCGGCCTTCAACAAAAACCCGCTGGCGCCGAAGCCAAGGGCGCGTTCGATGTAGGCGTCTTCGCCGAACGTCGTCAGGATGATCACCCCGACGTCCGGCAGCACGCGGCGGATCTCGGCGCCCGCGGCGAGGCCGTCGAGGACCGGCATGCGGATGTCGAGCAGCACCACGTCTGGGCGGGTGGCGAGGGCTTGGGCCACGGCTTCGCGGCCGTCGGAAGCCTCCGCGACGACCTCGATCCCGGCGTCGGCCGCCAGGATCGCCGCGACGCCCGCGCGGATCATGGCCTCGTCGTCGGCCAGCAGCACCCGGATCACGGTTCGTCCTCACTGTAGAGATCCTTCGTCACGAGCCGGTCGCCCTCGAAGCAGAGCCGGATCGCGGCGTAGCGCACGTTCCACCAGCTGCGCGAAGTGCCGTAGTACTCGCACGTGCTCCCCGTGGGCTTCGGCGGCTCCCCGTACTGCGGTTTCGACAGCCGTTGCTGCGAAGGCAGCAGCGGCGCGATCGACGCATGCGTCGCCCCGAGCCGGATCTGCTGGTAGACCCCCATCGACACCTGCGAGCCGTACCACTGCACGAGGAACGCCACCCCGCTGCCGCCGATCACCACGCCGAACAACGCCAGCGGGATCACAATCGCCTGCACCAGGCTGCGCCGCACGTCGCGCCGCGCCAGCTCCCACTCGCGCGCCGACTCGGACTGCTCGACGTCGGCGTCGGCCTCGGAAGCGGGCCCCGGAGCGGCGTCGTGCGGCAGCGTGGCCACAACCTCGAAGCCGCCGCCCTCATCGGGGCCCGCCCGAAGCGCACCCCCGACCAGCCGGACGCGTTCGCGCAGCCCGATCAGCCCACGCTTGCCCGACGCCCCCGGCAACGGACCCGCAGGCGGCCGCGCGTTCACCACGCGGATCTCGGTGCTCGCCGGCGAGCTGAGCACCCGCACGGTCACGGCCGCGCCCGGCGCGTGCTTGGCGACGTTCGTCACCGCCTCCTGCACCACGCGATACGCCGCCCGCGCGACCATCGGCGGCGTCGCCTCGAGACTGTCCACTTGCGACTGGATCAGCAGCCCCGACGCGCGGGCCCGCTCCAGCAGCTCCCCCAGGTCACCCTGCACCGGCTCGATCGGCGCCGCGTCCTCGCGCAGCACGCCGATGATCTCGCGCAGCCGCTCGGTCGCCGTCGCGGCGTTGGCGCGCAGGTCACCGGCCGCGGCGCGCTGCGTGTCGTCTAGACCACCCGCCACTTCGAGAGCCGCGGCGCGCACGGCGATGAGGCTCAGCTCGTGACCCAGGGAATCGTGCATGTCGCTGGCGATCCGCGCCCGTTCACGCAGCCGGGCCTGGTCGGCGACGAGCTGCTGGCGGCTCTCCATCTCCTCCGCCCGCCGCCACCCCGCGCGCGCCAGCTCGCGCCGAAGCCGCACGTGGCGCCCCAGCAGCCACGGCGCGACCCCCGCGAACGCGAGCACCCCCAGCATCGCGCCCCACGCGCCGAACCCCGCCGAGGGCAGCACCAGCGCCACGGGCAGTCCGGCCAGCGCGATCGCCGAACACGTCAGCACGGCCACCCGCACCTGCGTCATCCGCAGGCCGGCGAGGTACCCCACGGTGACCATGAGGAAGACCTCCCACACGGCCACGCGCCCGCCCCAGCCGAACGCCACCACCACGGCCGTGGCCATCGTGACGATCAGCGAAAGGGTCGGCAGCCGGCGCCACGCCGCGACCGACACCGTGGTGGCGGCCAGCCCGAAGATCAGCTCCCACGGGTTGGGGTTGTTCGAGGCGTCGATCGCGACGACGCCGGACAGGAAGACCCAGAGCAGGACGTCGAGCACCACCCGCCACCTGCGCCTGGTCACCTCCTTCATGCCGCTGACGCTACAAGGCCCGCGGCGGCGGTCACCACTGTCGAAAGTCAACCGCTGAGGCATGATGGCTCACCATGGCTGAGCGCACACTCGCCGAGCAGCTCGGCGGCCCCCTGCCCGAGGGCATCGCAGCCCTGCCCGAGGACGCGCGGCAGGACCTCGCCGCCGCGTTGCGCGACGCGCGGCACCGGCAGGCCAAGGCCCTCGCCCAGGCTGGCGAGGACGGGCTGAAGTACGTGCCGGCGCTCCTGCGCGGCGCCGTCCGCAAGGCGGTCGGTCTGTGAACCCGGAGATCCTCAAGCTCGCGCGCGTGCTCGACGTCGAGCCCGAACGGCTGGCCTACCTCGCCGACGTGGACGTCGCCGACCTGCAGCTGTTCCGCGAACAGGTGACGACCACGCTGTTCGACGCGAACCTCGTGGTGCTCGAACGGATGGCGCTGGCCAGCCGGCTGCTGCCCGCGCCCGTGGTCGCGAAGATCGCCGAGAAAGTCTTCGGACCACTGCTGTGCGCGCGGATCGCCGGGCTGGTGGACGTGTCGCGCGGTGTGGACGTCGCGAAGCGGCTGCCGCCGAAGTTCCTCGCGTCGGTGGCGGCGGAGCTGGACCCGCGGCGCGCGACGTCGATCATCACGCGCATCCCGCTCGACACCGTGGTCGCGGTGGCCGCGGAGCTCACGCGGCGGGAGGACTGGATCACGCTCGGCCGGTTCGTCGGGCACCTGCCGGACCCGACCGTGCGTCGCAGCCTCGCCGTGCTCGAAGACGCCGCACTGCTGCGCACCGCGTACGTGCTGGACGACAAAACGCGCATCGACCACGTGATGGGCCTGCTGCCCGAGGGCCGGCTCCCGCGGCTGATCCGCGCGGCCGGCGCCGACGAATCGCTGTGGGAGCCGGCGCTCGACGTGTTGGCCAACATCGGAAAAGCTCGCCGGGAAGCGGTGTTCCCGCTTCTCGACGAGCTTCCGGACGAACTACGAGGCCGCGCTCAGGCCGCGATCAGATAAATCCCGTACGCGACCACCGCGGCGCAGACCACGAAGCACACGATGGAGCCGGTGAACTGCGCGACGCCGGAGCCGCCTTGTTCCCGCGCGGTTTCGCGCGCCGAAAGCCCGCGGATGCCGTAGGCGAACAGCACCGTGAGCACCACCGCCGCGGCCAGCGCGACGATGAAGACGGTGCCGAGGGCACCCCAGTCGATGTTCATGTCCGCTCCCTCAGGCCGCGACCGGAGCGGCCTTGGCGGCTTCCGGCTCGTCGTTGACAGTGTTGGCGCTCACCGGGTTGCGGCGTGACGCGAGCCAGATGCCCAGCGCCACGAGCACCCCGAGAGCGCCGATGAGGATCGTGCCCCAGCTGCCGCGGGTCGAGACCGCCGCCGCGACGGCGCCGACGATGGCGGCCGCCGGCAGCGTGAGCACCCAGGCGATGACCATCTTGCCCGCGACTCCCCAGCGGACCTCCGCGAGCTTGCGGCCGAGGCCCGAGCCGATGATGCCGCCCGAGGTGACGTGGGTCGTCGACAGCGCGAAGCCGAGGTGCGACGACGCCAGGATCACGGCAGCGGAGCTGGTCTCCGCGGCGAAGCCCTGCGGCGTCTGGATCTCGGTGAGCTTCTTGCCCATGGTCTGGATGATGCGCCAGCCGCCGAGGTACGTACCGGCCGCGATCGCGAGGCCGCACGCCCCGATGACCCACAGCGGTGGGTTCGAACCCGGCGCGAGCGTGCCGCCGGCGATGAGCGCCAGCGTGATGACACCCATGGTCTTCTGCGCGTCGTTGGTGCCGTGCGCGAGCGAGACGAGGCTGGCCGAGAGGACCTGGCCGGTCTTGAAACCCTTGCCCACCACGCGTTCCTTGGCCTTCTCGGTGATGCGGTAGGTCAGGAACGTGCCGATGAGCGCCACGACCCCGGCCACGATCGGCGACGCGACCGCGGGGATCAGCACCTTCTCGACGACCTTGCCGAAGTGCACGGCGTCCGCGCCCGACGCGATCCACGTCGCGCCGATCAGACCGCCGAACAACGCGTGCGAGGAGCTCGAGGGCAGGCCGACGAGCCACGTGATGAGATTCCAGATGATGGCGCCGACGAGCCCCGCGAAAATCACCACCGGGGTGACCTTCGTGTCATCGACGATGCCGCCGGAAATCGTTTTCGCGACCTCGATCGACAGGAACGCCCCGACCAGGTTCAGCACGGCCGAAATGGCGACGGCGATTCTGGGCTTGAGGGCTCCCGTGGCAATGGAAGTGGCCATGGCGTTGGCCGTGTCGTGGAACCCGTTGGTGAAGTCGAAGGCGAGTGCCGCGACGATCACCACCAGGACAATGAGGGAAAAGTCCATGGGCGTTTCTCCAGCTCGGTGGTCGTGCTGTTTAGAAGTTACCCATCAACCGAGCGACGCCTAATCTCGTACGAGTGGCCTCTGGTTGAACTCTGTGTAAACGAGGGCGCGCGCGGGCAGGTCCATTTCCCGCATTCACCTGGTGATCAACGGATCGACTAGCCAGGTTGGGTGAATCCGTGTTTGCACTGTTAATTCGTTATGTCGGAATCATGCGCTTTGGGGTGGTGTCAGCCCTACCACGAATACTCCGGTGCAGCCCAGTGCTTCGGCCGCGGCGGGCTGCGACGGTGGTGGTTCCACGGCGAGAGGGGCCGCCCGGATGACCGCCACAGCAAGCGTTTCCACGTCCACTGCCACTGCCGTGCACCGCCACCTCGGCTGGGCGCTCGCCGCCACCGTCGCGTCCGGCGTGCTGATCCACTTCGGGCTGGGGTTCGAACCAGTCGCCGTGCTGGCGTGGCTGGCGCCGCTGCCCGTGCTTCTGCTGGCACCGCGCACGGGCGCGTGGGTGGCGAGCGCGGCGGCGTTCCTCGCCTACCTGGGCGGGAGCGCCGGCAGCTGGCACTACTTCCTGAACTCGCAGTCGGTGCCGGTGCCGGGCGCGCTCGCGATCCTGCTGGGGTCGCCGGTGCTGTTCGCGGCGACGGTGGCGCTCTTCCGGCGACTCGTGCGAGTGGGCCGGCCGGTGCTCGCGACCGTCGCGGCGCCCGCGGTCTGGACCGCGGTGCTGTACGGCGTCTCGGTGGCCAACCCGTTCGGCGTGATGGGCACGTTCATGACCAGCCAGGGCGACCAGCCCGACGTGCTGCGCCTCGCGTCGGTGCTCGGCGGGTGGGGTGTGGAGTACCTCGTACTGCTCGCGCCGGCAGCACTCGCCGCGGTGCTCGCGCCCGGCGTCCGGGCTTCGGCGCGGGTCGGCATCACCGTGGTAACGGTCGCGGCGGTCGGCGGCGCGTTGGCTTTCGGTGCGACGCCCGCTGCGGCTTCCGTGGGTCAGGTGCGCGTCGCCGTGGTGGCGCGCAGTGAGCCGGCGTGGGCAGCGGATCCGGATTCTCCTGCCGGTCAGCGCGTTCTTCGGTCCTATGTAGACGCCCTCACCGCGTTGCCGGCCGACGTCCGCATCGCCGTGCTCCCGGAAGCCGCGTTCGGCACCGACCGCGCCCGGCTGGCCGGCCTCACCGGGCCGTTGGCCGACGTCGCCCGGGCCAAGAACCTCCACGTCGTGACCGGCGCGATCGTGAAGGACCCGGGTCACGAGGCCTACAACACCGCTCTCGACGTGCCCCCGGCCGGCGCGACCGTCGAATACCGCAAGTGGCGCAACGGTTTCTCGCCCGTCACGTCCGGCCACGACCTCGCCCGCCTCGCCGGGCAGGCCATCGGCCTCGAGGTCTGCATGGACGTCAACGGCCCGTCCCCCACCCGCGACTACGCCCGCACCGGCACCGGATTGGTGCTGATCCCCGCGTCCGACGAGGACGTCGACGGCTGGCAGCACAGCCGCACCGCCCTGCTCCGCGGCGTCGAGCACGGCGTGTCCGTGGCCTGGAGCGCCGCCCGAGGCAACTCGATCCTGAGCGACCCCCGCGGCCACGTCCTCGCCCAGACGCGCACCGGTCCGACCCCGATGGCCGTCGCCGTCGCCGACGTCCCTCTCGGCACGGGCGACACGCTCTACAGCCGCTTCGGCGACTGGTTCGCCTGGCTCTGCTGCCTCGCCGCCGTGGCCGGACTCGTCTTCACCCGCGGCCGCGCCGCTCGCCCTTGAGAGCGCCGCTCGCCTTCGAGGGCAGCGACCGTGCCCCGGCTCGCACTGGCGTTCCATGATCATCACGGCCTACGGTGGGAGAGTGAACTACCAGGGCACCCGCGTCACCCGCAGCACCCACCCCCGCTCCGCGACCGTGCGAGCGCACCGGTGAGCCAACTGCGCGAGGTGACCCTGCGGGCCGGCGACCATCAGCACACGGCACTCGCCGCGGGACCGGAGGACGGCGAACCCGTCCTGCTGCTCCACGGCTGGCCCGAGTTCGCCGACTCGTGGACCGCCGAACTCCACACCCTCGGCGACGCCGGCTACCACGCCGTGGCGGTCGACCAACGCGGCTACGCCCGTGAGGCCCGCCCGAACGGCGTCGAGCACTACTCCATCGACGCCCTCGTCGCCGACGCACTGTCCTTTGCGGACACGCTCACCACCGGCACCGCGGCCCCGAGGCGCTTCCACCTCGTGGCCCACGACTGGGGTGGCATGGTCGCCTGGGTGTTGGCCACGCGGTACCCCGAGCGGCTCAAGTCGCTCACCGTGCTGTCCACGCCGCACCCCGTCGCGCTGAAGCAGGCGGCGAAGGACGAGGAGCAGCAGAACCACGACCTCGACTACGTCCGCTTCTTCCGCGCGCCCGGCGGTGTCGCCGAGGCGTCGATGCTGGCGGACGGCGCCGCCCGCCTGCGGGCGGCCTACGCGGGCCGCATCGCAGAGGACCAGGTCGAGCGCAACGTCGCGCGCCTCACCGAGCCGGGCGCCCTCACCGCGACGCTCAACTGGTACCGCGGCGCCACCGACGACGAGTTCACCGTCCCCGCCGGCCGCATCACGGTGCCGACGCTCTACGTGTGGGGCGCCCAGGACACCAAGCTCGGCCGCACGGCCGCCACGAACACCGCGGAGTTCGTGGACGCCGCCTACCGCTTCGAGGTCTTCGACGACGCCGGCCACTGGCTGCCGGAGGAAGCGGCCGACCGCGTCAACCCGCTCCTGCTCGCGCACCTGTCAGCGCACAGCTGAGACCTTCAGCTCATCCGCTCACCCCGCCGCCACACCGCGTGCGTGAGCGGCACGCCCGGCCGGTAGGCCAGGTGCGTCA
The DNA here is from genome assembly GCF_040654155.1 of Amycolatopsis sp. NPDC050768. Lineage (NCBI taxonomy): Bacteria > Bacillati > Actinomycetota > Actinomycetes > Pseudonocardiales > Pseudonocardiaceae > Amycolatopsis > Amycolatopsis sp. NPDC050768. The sequence goes on along the minus strand of NZ_JBFAHL010000008.1, from coordinate 56,780 downwards.
CCGAAGGCGCGTCGAGCACGTGCACGTCGGCCCGCGCACCCGGGCGCAGGTAGCCGACGTCGTCGCGCCGCAGCGCCCGCGCGCCCCCGGCTGTCGCCGACCACACGGCTTCCGACACCGTCATCCGCATCTGCAGCACGGCCGTGGTCACGCAGAACGCCATCGACGTGGTGTACGAGCTGCCCGGGTTCGCGTTGCTGGCCAGGGCGACCGTCGCGCCCGCGTCGAGCAGCCGCCGCGCCGGTGCCAGCGATTGCCTTGTCGACAAATCACACGCCGGCAGCAGCGTCGCCACCGTGTCCGACGCCGCCAGCGCCTCGACGTCCTCGTCACTCAGGTACGTGCAGTGGTCCACGCTCGCCGCGCCCAGCTCCACCGCGAGCCGCGCCCCGGGGCCTTCGCCGAGCTGGTTGCCGTGCACCCGTAACCCCAGCCCACGTTCGGCCGCTGCCTTGAGCACCCGCGCTGACTGGGCCTCGTCGAACGCCCCCGTCTCGCAGAACACGTCGGCCCACCGCACGTGCGGCGCCACCGCGTCGAGCATCTCGCCGCACACGAGGTCTACATAGGACTCCGCGTCGGCGCCCGGCGGCACGAGGTGCGCGCCCAGGTAGGTGACCTCGTCGGCTACCGTCGCCGCGATCCGCGCCGAGCGGGCCTCGTCGGCCACGGTCAGCCCGTACCCGGTTTTCGTCTCCAGACAGGTGGTGCCCTGGCCGGCCGCTTCCTCGACGTGCCGGCGCAGGTTCGCCGCCAGCTGCTCGTCCGAAGCCTCCCGCGTCGCCCCGACCGTGACGGCGATTCCGCCAGCGGTGTAAGGCTTTCCGGCCATCCGCGCCTCGAACTCGGCCGTGCGATCACCCGCGAACACGAGGTGCGTGTGGCTGTCGACCCAGCCAGGCAGCACCGCGCGCCCCTCGACGTCCACGCGCTCGTCGGCCGCCGGCGCCTGCGCGGCCGGTCCGGCCCACGCGACGGCACCGCCGTCGAGCACCAGCGCCGCGTCGTGCAGCCGGCCCAGCTCCGGGTCGTTGGTGGTGAGCTCGCCGATTCCCGTGATCAGAATTGCCACAGCGCCTCGATCTCCTCGGCCAGTACGGTTTCCGGTCGCTCCATCAGCACGTGCGCACCCTCGCGCACCACCTCACGACCCGCCACCACGACGTGCCGCACGTCCGCGGCCCCCGCCGCGAACACCACCCCGGACGGCTCGATCCCCGCCGTCCGCACGGAGTCCAACGCGACCGTGACCAAGTCCGCTCCGGCACCGACGGTCAGCCGGCCCACCTCAGGCCACCCGACGGACGCGTGGTCGGTGCCCGCCGCCAGCAGCTCGTCGGCGGTGAACCGGCCGCGTTCCTCGCTGGCCAGGCGGTCGTCCAGCTCCAGCGCGCGGGTCTCCTCGAACGCGTCGACCACCGCGTTGCTGTCGCTGCCGACACCCAGCCGCACGCCCGCGTCGAGCAGCTGCCGCGCCGGGCCGATGCCGTCGCCGAGGTCACGCTCGGTCGTCGGGCAGAAGCACGCGGCGGACCGCGCGTCACCCAGCCACTTCACGTCCTGGTCCGTCAGGTGCGTCGCGTGCACGGCGACCAGCCGCTCACCCAGCACCCCGTGCTCCTGCAGCAACCCGGTCGGCGTCCAGCCGTACGCCGCCTCGCACTGCTCGTTCTCCGCACGCTGTTCGGACAGGTGGATGTGCAACGGCCGCTCGCCGGGCACCCCCTGGTTCAGGGTCGACAAATCGTCCGCCGGCACCGCGCGCACGGAGTGGATGGCCCCGCCGACGCGGAACAACTCGTCCTCGGCCAGCGACGCCACGCGCGAAACCCACTTCTCGGCCGAGCCGTCGGAGAACCGCTGCTGCACCTCGTCCGGCGGCACGCCGATCCCGCCCGCGAGGTAACACGTGTCCAGCAGCGTCAGCCGGATCCCCGCGTCCCGCGCGGCCTGGCGTAGCGCGTCGCCCATCGCGTTCGGCGACGCGTACGGCTTCCCGCCCGGCGCGTGGTGCAGGTAGTGGAACTCGCCGATGCTCGTGTACCCACCGAGCACCATTTCCGCGTAGACGCCGCGTGCGAGCCGGTAGTACGCGTCCGGGTCGAGGCGCGCGGCCAGCGAGTACATCCGCTCGCGCCAGGTCCAGAAGGTGCCGCGCTCGTGGTGCGTCCGGCCCCGCAGCGCGCGGTGGAACGCGTGCGAGTGCCCGTTGGCGAACCCCGGCAGCGTGAGCCCGGCCAGGACGGTCCCGGACTTCGGCGCGCCCGACGTGACCGACATGATCCGCCCGTCGCGCACCACGAGCAGCACGGCTTCGGCGATCCCGTCGGGCAGCCAGGCCCGTTCGCACCAGTACGTGGTCATCCCGCCAGCCGCTCCAGCACCTCGGCCAGCGCCCGCGCGCCGGCCTCCACGTCGCCGGCCTCGGCGAACTCCTCCGGCGAGTGGCTGATGCCGGTGGGGTTGCGCACGTAGAGCATCCCGGCGGGCACGAACCCGGCCAGGATCGCCGCGTCGTGGCCCGCTCCGGTCGGCAGTTCGGGCACCTCGCCGAGCCACTCCCCCAGGTCACGCCGCAGCTTCTCGTCGAACACGACGTCGTCGGAGTACGACTCGCGCGTGACGGTCAGCGAGCAGCCCTCCGCTTCCGCCGCAGCCCGCGCCGCCTGCGAAATGTCCTCGACGAGCTCCGGCGTCACCGTGCCGGGCACGCGCGCGTCGAGCCAGAGGTCCACAGTGGACGCGATGACATTGGTGCCACCCGGCGTCGGCACGAGCCGGCCGACGGTCGCCCGCGCGTCCGCCCGCGTCTTCGCCAGCCGCCGCACGGCCACGACGGTCTCGGCCGCGGGCAGCATCGGGTCCACACGATCGGCGATCAGCGTCGCACCGGCGTGGTTTCCCTGGCCGGCGAACGAGAACCGCCACCGCCCGTGGGCGATCACCGTGCTGCCGACCGCCACTGCCGAACCGAGGTCGATGAGGCCGCGACCCTGTTCCACGTGCAGCTCCAGGAACCGGCCGATGAGCCCCAGCCGCTCGGGCTCCGCGCCGATCCGGTCCACGTCGAGACCGGACTTCGCGGCCGCCTCCCACAACGTGACGCCGTCCGGGTCCCGCAGCGCTCGCGCTGTGTCGGCGTCGATCGTGCCGGTCATCAGCCGCGAGCCGAGGCAAGGCACACCGAACCGGCCGCCTTCCTCCTCGGCGAACACGACCACGGCGAACGGCTTGGCCGGCCGGAACCCCTTGGCCTGCAAAGCTTCCACGGCCGCCAGCGCGCTCGTCACGCCGAGCGGCCCGTCGAACGCACCGCCGCCTGGAACCGAGTCGAGGTGGCTGCCGGTCACCACGGCGTCCGGCCCCGGCGCGCCCCACCAGGCCCAGAGGTTGCCGTTGCGGTCGGTCTCGACGTCCAGGCCCAGCCGCTGCGCGCGTTCGACGAACCACGTGCGCAGGTCGTGCTCCGGCGCGTCGAACGCGTGCCGCGAGTAGCCGCCGCGCTTCGCGTCGCGCCCGACGTCGGCGATCTCGCCGAGCAGCCCCGTCGTGCTCACGCGTTGTCCCGCATGGGAATCCGCACGCCACGGTCATCGGCGACCTCGGCGGCGTGGTCGTAACCGGCGTCGACGTGGCGGATCACGCCCATGCCCGGGTCGTTCGTGAGCACGCGCTCGAGCTTCTGCGCGGCCAGCGCCGTGCCGTCGGCGACGCTGACCTGGCCCGCGTGGATCGAGCGGCCCATGCCGACGCCACCACCGTGGTGGATCGACACCCAACTCGCGCCCGAGGCGGTGTTGACCAGCGCGTTGAGCAGCGGCCAGTCGGCGATCGCGTCGGAGCCGTCGGCCATGGCCTCAGTCTCCCGGTACGGCGAGGCGACGCTGCCGGAGTCGAGGTGGTCGCGCCCGATCACCACGGGCGCCTTGAGTTCGCCGCTGGCCACCATCTCGTTGAACCGCAAGCCCGCGAGGTGACGCTCGCCGTAGCCGAGCCAGCAGATCCGCGCCGGCAGGCCCTGGAACGCCACGCGCTCGCCGGCCAGCTTGATCCAGCGGGCCAGGGACTCGTTCTCCGGGAACAGCTCCAGCATCGCGCGGTCCGTGGCCGCGATGTCATCGGGGTCGCCCGAGAGCGCCGCCCAGCGGAACGGGCCGTTGCCCTCGCAGAACAGCGGACGGATGTAGGCGGGCACGAAGCCGGGGAAGTCGAACGCGCGCTCGCAGCCGCCGAGCTTGGCCTCGCCGCGCAGGGAGTTGCCGTAGTCGAAGACCTCGGCGCCGGCGTCGAGGAAGCCGAGCATCGCGCTCACGTGGTCGGCCATGGACTCGCGCGAGCGGTCGGTGAACTCGTCGGGCTTCTTGGCCGCGTAGTCGTGCCAGTCGTCCACGCTGACGCCCTTGGGCAGGTACGACAGCGGGTCGTGCGCGGAGGTCTGGTCGGTGACGATGTCGACCTCGACCCCGCGGCGCAGCAGCTCGGGCAGCACCTCGGCAGCGTTGCCGACCACCGCCACCGACAGCGGCCGCCGCTCCTTCTTCGCCGTGGTGACGCGCCTGATGGCGTCGTCGAGGTCGTCGGCCACCTCGTCGAGGTAGCGCGTCTCGACGCGGCGGTGCGCGCGCTGCGGGTCGCATTCGACGACGAGCGCCACACCGTCGTTCATGGTCACCGCGAGCGGCTGCGCGCCGCCCATGCCGCCGAGGCCCGCGGTTACGGTGAGCGTGCCGCGCAGGCTGCCACCGAACTTCTTCTTCGCGACGGCGGCGAACGTCTCGTAGGTGCCCTGCAGGATGCCCTGCGTGCCGATGTAGATCCACGAACCGGCCGTCATCTGGCCGTACATCGTGAGGCCCTGCTGCTCCAGGCGGCGAAACTCGGGCCAGGTCGCCCAGTCGCCCACCAGGTTCGAGTTCGCGATCAGCACGCGCGGCGCCCACTCGTGCGTGCGGAACACGCCGACCGGCTTGCCCGACTGCACCAGCAGCGTCTCGTCATTGTCCAAAATGGTCAGTTCACGCGTGATCGCGTCGAAGCTCGGCCAGTTGCGCGCGGCCTTGCCGGTGCCGCCATAGACGACCAGGTCCTCGGGCCGCTCGGCGACCTCGGGGTCGAGGTTGTTGTGGAACATCCGCAGCGCGGCTTCGGTCTGCCACGACTTCGCGGTGAGCTGGGTGCCGCGGGCGGCACGGACGGTGCGAGACATTCTCAGGCCTCCAGACGGGCGGCGGCCAGGACGGCGCCGGAGCGGACGAGTTCTTCGGCGGCCGCGATCTCGGGCGCCACGTGCCGGTCGGGGCCCGGGCCCGCGACCTTCGTGCGAAGCAGGTCGCGCACCGCGCCGGTGACCGGCGACGGTTCCAGCGGCGCGCGGAAGTCGAGCGCGCGGGCGGCGGTGAGCAGCTCGATCGCCAGCACCGTGTTCAGGCCTTCGACGGCCTTGCGCAGCTTGCGCGCCGCGGACCAGCCCATGGAGACGTGGTCCTCCTGCATCGCGCTGCTCGGGATGGAGTCGACCGAGGCCGGCACCGCGAGCCGCTTCAGCTCGCTGACCACCGCGGCCTGGGTGTACTGCGCGATCATGTGCCCGGAGTCGACGCCCGGGTCGTGCGCGAGGAACGGCGGCAGGCCGGCCGAGCGCGCCTTGTCGAGCATCCGGTCGGTGCGCCGTTCGGCGATGCTGGCGACGTCGGCGACGGGGATCGCGAGGAAATCGAGTACGTAGGCCACGGGCGCGCCGTGGAAGTTGCCGTTGGACTCGACGCGGCCGTCGGGCAGCACCACGGGATTGTCCACAGCGGACCGCAGCTCGCGGTCGGCCACGAGCTCAGCGTGCGCGAGCGTGTCGCGCGCGGCGCCGTGGACCTGCGGTGCGCAGCGCAGCGAGTACGCGTCCTGCACGCGGTTGCAATCAGGCCCGCGGTGGCTTTCGACGATCTTCGAGCCCTGCAGTGCCGCGAACATCCGGGCCGCGCTGACGGCCTGACCGGGGTGCGGCCGCAGCGCCTGCAGGTCGGCGGTGAAGGCCCGGTCGGTGCCCAGCAGCGCCTCGACGCTCATCGCCGCGGTGAGGTCCGCGACGTCGAGCAGGTTGTGCAGGTCGGCGGCCGCGAGCAGCAGCATGCCGAGCATGCCGTCGGTGCCGTTGGTGAGTGCCAGGCCTTCCTTCTCGGCCAACACGACGGGTGTGATGCCGGCCGCGCGCAGGGCGTCGGCGGCGGGTTTGCGCTCGCCTTCGTGGTCCACTTCGCCTTCGCCCATCAGCGCGAGCGCGATCGCCGCCAGCGGCGCGAGGTCACCCGAGCAGCCGAGCGAGCCGTACTCGTGGACGACGGGGGTGATCCCCGCGTTGAGCAGGCCCGCAAGCGCTTGCGCCGTCTCCGGCCGCACGCCGGTGTAGCCGCTCGCGAGCGTGCGCAGGCGCAGCACCATCAGCGAGCGCACGACCTCTGTCTCCACCGCCGGCCCCGCGCCCGCGGCGTGCGAGCGGATGAGGCTGCGTTGCAGCGCGGTGCGGCTCTCCAGGGGGATATGGCGCGTCGCGAGCGCGCCGAAGCCCGTCGAGACGCCATACGTGGGCGAGGTCGCGTGCGCGAGGTCCTCGATGTGCTGGCGGGTGGCGGCGAGGTTCTTCTCGGTCGCCTCGGTGAGCCCGACGTGCGCGTGTCCACGGACGACGTCGACGACGTCGGACGCGGTCATCGGCTTCGAGCCCAAGAGCACTGGTTCCGGCATGTCTGCCATTGAAACAACGATCAGCGCCCGGGCGGGAGAGCAGAGTTGGCGGTAGTGTCTGGTATCCAAGACACAGCGAGGTTGGAGCTTCGCTGCCTGGCACGAGTGTCCCGCTCGTGCACCTGTGGCGGAAGGAGCGAGGTGAGCAGTTCGGACGTTCCCGCCCTGCGCAACGGCCTTGCCGTGCTGCGGTTGCTCGCGGGCCACGCCGGTCCGGTGTCCGCGGCGACCGTCGCCCGGGACCTGTATCTGCCCCGTTCGACGACGTACCACCTGCTCAACGAGCTCGTCGCCGCCGGTTTCGTCGCTCACCTGCCGGCCGAACGCCGCTACGGCCTCGGGATCGCCGCGTTCGAGCTCGGGTCGGCGTACCTGCGCCACGACCCGCTCGAACGGCTGGCCGCGCCCCTGCTGCGCAAGCTCGTGGACCGCGTCGGCCACAGCGCGCACCTGGGTGTGCTGCACGGGAACGAGTCGCTGTACCTGATCAAGGAGCGACCGGCGCGGCCGGAAACCCTGGTCACCGACGTCGGTGTGCGGCTGCCTGGGCAGCTCACGGCGTCGGGCCGGGCGATCCTGAACCACCTGCCGGCCGCCCACGTCCGCGCGCTGTTCCCGATGGCGGCTTCGTTCGTGCTCCGGACCCGGCGTGGACCGGATTCGCTGGCCGCCCTGCGCCGGACGTTGGCCGTGGAACGACGGCTCGGGTGGGCGGTCGAGGACGGTCACGTGACGGCCGGGTTCGCGTCCGTCGCGGCGCCCGTGTTCGACCACGGGGCGCGGCCGATGGCGTCGATTTCGGTGACGCTGCGGCATCTTTGTCCCGACGACGGGCCGTGCGGCGAGACTTTTCCGGAGTTCGCGGCGGCGGTTGCCGAGACGGCCGCGGAGCTGACGAGCCGGATCGGGGGAACGACGCCGCAGTGAAAAGGCCCGCTTCGCCACCCGTGGAATCCAAAGCGTGGAATCCAAGGAGCGACGAAGCGGGCCTTTCGACAGACGAATCAGCGGTGCGAAGAGATCACCATCGCCGAGGTGCCACCCCGGCGGACGGGTTCACCGGCCGCGAGGATCTTGCCGCCCGGCTTGAACTCCAGCCCGGCCGCGACACCGATGGAGCTGACCTGGCTGAAGCTCTGCCCCAGCGCTTCGAGCCCCTTCGTGGTGGGCAACGCGAGGAACGCCGGCTCCGCGTCCGACGTCTTCGCGTTGCGCTGCGACGCACGCGGCGCGGCGATCGCGTCCGGCAGGCTCATGCCGAGGTCGAGGCGGTTGACCAGGACCTGCAGCACCGTCGTGATGATCGTGGCGCCGCCCGGGGAGCCGACGGCGAGCACGGGCTTGCCGTCCTTGAGCACGATCGTCGGGGACATGCTGGACCGCGGGCGCTTGCCGGCGGCCGGCAGGTTGGGGTCGGCCGCGGTGCCCTGGGTGGGCGTGAAGTTGAAGTCCGTGAGCTCGTTGTTGAGCAGGAAGCCGCGGCCCGAGACGGTCATGCCGCTGCCGGCGAGCTGCTCGATCGTGTTGGTGTAAGAGACGACGTTGCCCCACTTGTCGCTGACGACGAAGTGGTTGGTGTGCTGCTCGTTGCTGTCGGACGAAGCGGCGGGCGCGGTGGTGCAGCCGCCCTTGTGGGAGTACGGGTCACCGGGCGCGACGGGGCTCTGACCGGCCTTGTCCGGGTCGATCTGGCAGGCGCGCGTGGCCGCGAACTGCTTCGACAGGAGCTGCTGCTGCGGGACCTTCACGTACCGGGAGTCGCCGATGTAGCGGTTGCGGTCGGCGAACGCGAGGCGGCTGGCCTCCAGGTAGTGGTGCAGCGCCTGCGTGCGGTCCATCTTGGACAGGTCGTAGTTGCCGAGGATGTTGAGCGACTCCCCGACGGTGATGCCGCCGCTGGAGGACGGGGCCATGCCGTAGACGTCGTAGCCGCGGTAGTTCACGCGCGTCGGCGAACCGTCGAGTGCGCGGTAATCGCGCAGGTCCGACAGCTGCATCGGGCCGGACATCGGCTTGATCGGCGCGCCTTTGGCGAGCGGCGGGTTCTGGACGGTCTTGACGAGGTCGCGGCCGACGGAACCGCCGTAGAACGCGCCGATGCCCTGGCGGCCGATCTGGCGGTAGGTGTCGGCGAGGTCCGGGTTGCGGAACACGGAGCCGACCTTCGGCACGTCGCCGCCCGGCAGGAACAGCGCGGCGCTGGGCGCGAAGTGCGACAGCTTGTCCTTGAGCGAGGCCGTCTCGGAGGCGAACTCGGGGTTCACCACGAAGCCGTGTTCCGCGACCTGAACGGCGGGCTTGAGGTTGTCGGCGAGGCTGAACTTGCCCCAGCGCTGCAGCGCGCGCTGCCACGTGGCCAGCATGCCGGGCACGCCCACGGACCGGCCGCTCTCGACGGCGGTCTCGAAGTCGTAGGCCTTGCCGGTGGCCGGGTCGACGAACATGTCGGACCCGTCGGCGGCCGGCGTGGTCTCACGGCCGTCGATGGTGGACACGCGCTTGGTCTTGGCGTCGTAGTAGACGAAGTAGCCGCCACCACCGGGCCCGGCGACGTACGGATCGGTCACCCCGAGCGTCGACGCCACGGCGACCGCGGCGTCGGCCGCCGTGCCCCCCTTGCGCAACACGTCGATGCCCGCCTGGGTGGACTCGACGGTGTCCGAGACGACCGCCCCGCCGTACCCCTCGGCGACCGTCTGCTTGCCCCCTTGCTGCGCTTGGGCCGCGGGCACCGCGGTCCCCACGGCGACCCCCGCGGCCAGCAGAACGATGAGTGTTCGACGACGGCGCATGGCACTCCCTTTCTCAGACCACCCAGGGCCTTCCGGGACTCCCGACGAGGTACGGACCACACCACGCGCTCGCCGATGAGCTTCGTGGTCGGAGGTTTACCACCCGTTGGGGTTCGACAGGAAGCTGACTTGAGGCGGATTTAGGGTGGTTGCTCCGTACGCCCACTCTGGCGCCCTTCACCCGCAGCACGACCACATCCCCGAAACTGACAACAAGTCCCCACGCTCACCACCCGCACCCGACAACGCACGCCCCTCACCACGAGAGGAGTCCCCCACCTCGCCACCGCCACCCGGCAACGCCACCCAACCCACCACGATGGGGTCCGCCACCTCGCCACCGCCACCCGGCAACGCCACCCAACCCACCACGATGGGGTCCGCCACCTCGCCACCGCGACCCGGCAACGCCACCCAACCCACCACGATGGGGGTCCGGGGGCCCGCCCCCGGGCGGGGTCTGGGGGTCGCACCCCCAGAAAAACACTCCGACACAAGAAAACCGGCTCACGCTCCCAGTGAGCATGAGCCGGCCATTCTTGTGGAGGTGCCGGGAATTGAACCCGGGTCCTCTAGCGTCTTGACAGGGCTTCTCCGTGTGCAGTCCACTCTGTCTCTACTTGGCCCCTTCAGTCACGTGAACAAGCTGAAGTGACGAGCCCAGCCACTGTTTGCTTCCCAACCAGGCCCCGTGACCGGGACTGGCGGTGAGCCTCCTAGCTGATGCCGGCTACCGGGTCGGAGGCGATCCCGGGCCGACAGACTCACTCTGCTACTTAGGCAGCAAGAGCGAAGTCGCGCTGGCTATTGGCCTTGGCGCTTATTGGTTTGCGATGACGCTTGCGGTGGTCTCTCGCCTGCACCGACACGCTTCCCCTGACTCAACGTCCAGAGTCGAAACCGTTCACCCCCTTGTAGGTGCTACATAACCTGACCATCATAACGCGTGCGGCAACCTGGTTGATTCCCGGAGGCGCGAGGAGGCACAGGGGGCGGGGTGGGGCTGGCCCTACCCGGAACATGCCCGCGCGCCCCATTCAGGCGAGAGCCTTCCGAAGCGATGCTGAGCAGGTCGTTCGCTTGGAGAAGGAGCCCCGCCATGGTCACCGTGTCCGCCGCGAGGAGGCGCCACCCGCCGTTGGGTCGGGCGCTGGCGTTTCTGCTGCTCAACCTGCCCTTGGGCATCGTCTCGTTCACCCTCATCACGGTGCTGCTCTCGGCCGGCGCCGGGACGCTCGTCGTGTGGCTGGGGGTGCCGTTGCTGGGGCTGCTCGTCCTCCTGGCCCGAGGGGCCGGCCGGATGGAGCGGGCGCGGGTGTTTTCGCTGCTCGACACATACGTGGACAGCCCGTATCTGCCGTTGCCGCCGACCGGGCAGCGCGCTCGCTGGACCACGCGGCTGAAGGACGGCGCCACGTGGCGGGACCTGTCGTACTTCTTCCTGCTCTTCCCTGTCGGTCTCGTCGAGTTCGTGCTGGTCGTGACGTTCTGGGCGACGAGCCTGGGCCTGGTCGCCCTGCCGATCTACTACCGCTTCCTGCCCGAGGGCGCCTGGTACTTCCCGGGATACGATGTGCGGTGGCTCACCGTCGACTCGACGGTGAGCGCGCTGCCCTGGGCGGCGCTGGGGGTGCTGTTCGCCGCCCTGTCCGTGGCGCTGACCAGGGGCCTGGCGGCACTGCACGGCGGGCTCGCCGTGGCTCTGCTGCGGCCGACCGTGTCCCAGCGCCGGCGCATGGAGCGCTCGTGGCAGGAACTCGACGAGACGAGCACGGTGACCGGATGACCACGGAGCAGCAGCTGCCGGAGCATCCCCGGCCGAACCCCGCGCGCACGATCGTCTACATGATCACGAGCTTCGTGTTCCGCCTGGTCCAGTTCGTGCTCATCGTGGTGGGCGCGACGGTGGGCGTCGGCACGGTCGTGGTCTGGGTCGGGTTCCCGATCCTGCTCGCGACCACGGCGTTCGTCCGCTGGTCGGGCGACGCGGAGCGCCGGTGGGCGCACACGATGCTGCGGACGCCACTCACCAAGGTCGAGCGGCTGCCGCTCGAGGGCCAGTCGATGACGCGCCGCTGGCTCACCCGCCTCACCGACCCGACGACGTGGCGTGACCTCGCGTACCTGATGATCGCGTTCCCCCTGGCCTGCGTGGAGCTGCCGGTGGCGATCGCGTCGATCGTGCTGCTGCCGATGGCGATCTGGGTGACGCCGTGGCTGGGCTGGCTCCACGGCAACCTCGCCCTGTCCCTCCTGGGCCCGAATCGCACGAAGAAGCTCGAGGAAAAGGCCGAGCACCTGCAGGCCTCCCGAGCCCGTGGCGTCGACGCGGCCGAGGCCGAGCGGCGACGCATCGAGCGCGACCTGCACGACGGCGCGCAGCAGCGGCTCGTCGCCGTCGCCATGAGCCTCGGGCGCGCGAAGTCGAAGTTCGACAACGACCCCGCCGCCGTGCGCGACCTCATCGACGAGGCCCACGCCGACGCCAAGCTCGCCGTCTCCGAGCTACGCGACCTCGCCCGCGGCATCTATCCCGCCGTGCTCGGCGACCGCGGCCTCGACGCCGCGCTTTCGGCCCAGGCCGCGAAGTCGCCGATCCCGGTCGACGTGAGCGTGGACGTCGAGCCCCGCCCGCCGGCCGCGGTGGAGACCACCGCGTACTTCATCGTCGGCGAGACGCTCACCAACATCGCCAAGCACTCCGGCGCCACCGAGGCGGTCGTGAAGGTGTGGCGCAGCGAGACGCACGTGATCGTCGAGATCACCGACAACGGGCACGGCGGCGCCGAGGTGCGTCCCGGCGGCGGGCTCGCGGGCCTGGCCGACCGCGCCGCGACCATCGACGGCGTGATCACCGTGGTCAGCCCCGTCGGCGGACCGACCGTGATCCGGGCAGACCTGCCGTGCCAATGGTGACCCGCTCGTGAGTGAATAGCCCCGGAGCTTTTCTCTCACGAGCCTGGGGGCCTGATGCGAGTAGTGATCGCCGAAGACGCCGTGCTGCTGCGGGCGGGGGTCACGCGCCTGCTCGCCGACGAGGGCATCGAGACCGTCGCCGCCGTCGACAACGGTGACGACCTGCTCGGCGCGGTCACCGAACACCGGCCCGACCTGGCGATCGTCGACGTGCGTATGCCGCCGACGTTCACCGACGAAGGCCTGCGCGCCGCCCTCGCCGCGCGCGCCGCCGTGCCCGGCTTGCCCGTGCTGGTGCTTTCGCAGTACGTCGAGGAGAGCTACGCCGTGGAGCTGCTCTCCGGTGGCGCCGGCGGGGTGGGTTACCTGCTCAAGGAACGCGTCGCCGACGTCGCCGACTTCCTCGACGCCGTGCGCCGCGTCGCAGGAGGCGGCACCGCGATCGACCCGGACGTGATCGCGCAGCTGATGGCCCGCGGGCGCCGCAACCCGCTCGACGCGCTCACCGCGCGCGAATCGGAAGTGCTGGGCCTGATGGCGCAAGGGTTGTCGAACACGGCGATCGCCAACCGGCTCGTGGTGTCGCACGGTGCCGTCGAAAAGCACATCGGCAACATCTTCTCCAAGCTCGGTCTCGAAGCCAGCTCGGAAGAACACCGGCGGGTACGAGCGGTCCTGACGTACCTGGGCCGCTGACGGCCGTCACCCGTATTGGCGGCAGCACGCGCGTGAGGGCCTCGCTTACCATGGACCAATGTCTGGTGAGGAGTTCCCGGTGACCGACCGCAGCGTCCGCTTCTTCGGCGGTCCGCTCGACGGCCGTGTCCAGGAGCTCACCGACGAGGAACCGGTCCCCGGCACGATCGTGCGCCACATCCACCTCCACGGCGGCCCGAAGATCGAGACGCTGTACGAGCTCGGCATGACCGACCACGGCTGGGAGTACCGCGTGAGCGCCACAAGGCACTCTGAACCCGAGCACTCGGAACCCTCGCACTCCGAACCGGAGCCCGACGGCCTGAGGTAGGGACAACCCCCGTATCGACCACGGGCTGGCCGGAGGTCGAACTCGGCGGCTCACCCCGCTGTTCGAAAGGCCCGCAGCGACCAGCCTTAGAGGCATGACGACGAGCCTGCTGCGGGTCAGCACACCGGTCGCTCCCGGCGGCCGCGACAAGTTCCTCGACGTGGTGCGGGCAGGCGCGATCCTGGCCGTGATCACGCAGCACTGGGTGATGCCGGTGCTTTCCTACTCCGACGGCACGCTGGTGACGGGCAACGCGCTCGCGACGCCCGGCTGGTGGGCTATTACCTGGCTGTCGCAAGTGATGCCGTTGGTCTTCTTCGCCGGCGGCGCGGCGAACCTGATCTCCTTGCGCCGCGCGGAATCCTCCCGCGCGTGGCTCGCCGCGCGCGTCCGAAGGCTGCTGGTGCCGGTGCTTCCGCTGCTGGCCGTGTGGCTCGTGGTGCCGGATCTGCTGCAGGGCATGGGAATTCCGGCGCAGCCGCTGCAGGTGGCGAGCTCGATCGCCGCGCAGCTGCTGTGGTTCCTGTCCGTCTACCTGCTCACGGTGCTGCTCACGCCGCTGATGGTCGCGGCGCACCGCCGCTGGGGCCTGTGGGTGCCGCTGGCGATGGCCGTGGCGGGTGCGCTCGTCGACGTCGCGCGGTTCGCTGACCTCGGCCTGATCGGGTACGTCAACGCGGTGTTCGTGTGGGTGGCCGTGCACCAGCTCGGTTTCGCTTACGTGGGAGGCCGGCTCGGTGAGCTGACCCGCCGTGGTGCGCTCGCGTTGTCAGCCGCCGGTTTCGGGGTCACGGCGCTGCTGGTCGCGTTCGGTCCGTACCCGGCCAGCATGATCGGCATGCCGGGCGCGCCGGTGTCGAACATGAGCCCGCCCACCGTGTTGCTGCTGTTCCTGGCCGTGGGTCAGCTCGGTCTGCTGCTGGCGTTCCGCCCGCAACTGGTCGCGCTGGCCGCCCGGCCTGGTGTCGGCACCGCGCTGAGCTGGATCGGCGCACGGTTCATGAGCGTGTACCTCTGGCACATGCCGGCCCTGATCGTCGTCTCCGGCGTGACGGTGCTCGGCCTCGGGTACGCGACACCGGCCCCCGGTTCGGCGCTGTGGCTCGTGATGGCGCCGGCCTGGTTCGCGTTGTGCGCAGCTGTGCTGCTCGTGCTGCTGCGGTTGTTCTCCCGCTTCGAAACGCAGCGCGACGACGTGGTGATCACCGCTCGGACGCCACAGCTGGTGCTGGCCGGGCTGCTCGCGTCCGGTGGCCTGCTCGGGCTCGCCGCGCACGGGTTCCAGCCGCTGAGCGAAGGCTTCGCCCACGGCCCGATCCCCTGGGTCGTGCTGCTCGCCGCCGGGTTCGCGCTGGCCGGCCGTCAGGTGTCGCTGACGCCGCTGCTCGGCCGGGCCGTCGCGATCACGGAGGCGGCGAAGATCAAACGCTGAGCAGCTTCGCGGGAGTGTCGTGCAGCACGGCCCGCAGGAACGGCTCACCCAGGCGATCGTCGGCCGCCCAGCCGGCGATCGCCTGCAGCTGCGTGGCGTAGGAGTACGGGATGTTCGGGAAGTCCGTGCCCAGCACCACGCGGTTGGCGAACTCGACGAGCCGGTCGGTCCAGTCGGGCGGCAGCGGCGACATCTTCTGCGCGAACGGCACGCCGACCATCGTGGTGTCGATGTGCACGCGCGGGAAGCGCGCCATCAGCTCGAACGCGCTGGTGAACTCGGGCATCGCCGCGTGGGCCAGCACGGCCGTGAGGTTCGGGTGCCGTTCGAGGACCTCGGCGAACACGTTCAGGCCCGTGAAGTCGCCGCGCAGCGGCCCATGTCCACAGTGGACGACGACGGGCACGCCCGCGTCGGCCAGCGAACCCCACACCGGCTTCAGCAGGTCGTCTCGCGGGTCGTATTTGCCGACCTGCACGTGGGCCTTGAAGCATCGCGCGCCGGCCCGCAGGGAGGCGTCCACTGAGGACGCGGCGGCCGGCTCGGGGTAGAACGTGCCCGTGGGCACCGCTTCGGGCACCTGCTCGGCGAACTCCAGCACCCAGGACGTGAGCCACTCCGCCATCCCCGGTTTGTGCGGGTAGACCAGGGGCGCGAACTGCATCACGCCCAGCTCGCGCAGCGTCTGCACGCGCTCTTGCTCCGCCGTTCGGTAGTGCACCGGCCATTCGGTGCCGTAGTGCGCCTGCGCCTGGTCGAAGTAGGCCCAGACCTTGTCCATCACGGACTTCGGCAGGAAGTGCACGTGGATGTCGACGAGTCCGTCGAGGCCGAGGGCAGCGGTCCACCGAGCGACGTCGGCGTCCGAGGTGGGACCGAGCGTCACTCCGTGAACCGGCCCTTCAGCGCGCGGCCCATGGCCTTGCTGATGTCGCGCTCGGCGTCGCGTTTGGCCAGCGTCTGGCGCTTGTCGTAGGCCTTCTTGCCCTTGGCCAGCGCGATCTCGACCTTGACCTTGCCGTCCTTGAAGTACATCGACAGCGGCACCAGCGAGAGGCCGCTCTCCTTCGTCTTGCCGATCAGCTTCTCGATCTCGCCGCGGTGCAGCAGCAGCTTGCGAGTGCGCCGCGGCGTGTGGTTGGTCCAGGTGCCCTGCGTGTACTCCGGGATGTGCACGTTGCGCAGCCACACCTCACCGTCGTCGACGGTCGCGAACGCGTCGGCGAGCGAGGCCTTGCCCTCCCGAAGGCTCTTCACCTCCGTGCCCTGGAGCACCAGTCCCGCTTCGTAGGTGTCCAGGATGGAGTAGTCGTGCCGAGCCTTGCGGTTCGACGCGATGACCTTCTGTCCACGTTCCTTGGGCATGATGTCAACTCTACGTGGTTTTCCCCGCGGGAGCCGACAGGGTTTCCCCGCGCTGCTCCCCTGGTCAGGACACCACGCTGAGCCACCGATCCGGCGTGCGCTACCCCGCTCGCAACGTCCTGCGCGGCGCCCTGCCCGACAAGCGCGTGCGGCCGGGCGAACGGCTGCCCCTGCTGCCGGTGGCGGGCGAGCCGGGCCAGGAGACCCGCGTGGGCGGCCGGACGTGGACGCCGGTCTCCGCGGACGGCTTCACCGTGCTGCTGTGGCCGGGCACCCGCGTCTCCCCGGCGTGGCGGGCTCTGGCGCGGCGCGTCGGCGACCAGGTGCGCCACGCGTTCGTCGTCGAGCCGCGGTACGGGGAAGGCCCGCTGGCCGGTGCGCTGGGCCCGAAGCCGGTGGTCGCCGTCGTCCGCCCCGACGGTCACCTGCACACGCTGCCGGCACCGTCCCAGGTGGACGAATTGGACGCCGTACTGGCCGCCGTGGCCTGAAAACGACAACGCCGCGTGGGCTGGACCGAAATCCTGCCCACGCGGCGTCGAGGCGAAACTAGTGGCGGACGTACAGGCGGAGCGTGACGTACCCGGTGATCGCCGAGATCACGACCGACACGGCCAGCAGCATCGGCGCCACGGGGAACAGCAGCTCCAGCGTGGTGATCTGCGGGAAGACCTCACCCGTGAGCACGGAGTCGAGGAACGTGAGCTTGGCAGCCAGCAGGAACAGGATGCCGAGCACGGCACCGACCACGCCGGCGACCACCGCCTCCAGGAGGAACGGTAGCTGTGTGTACCACCGGGTCGCGCCGACCAGCCGCATGATGCCGACCTCCGTGCGCCGGGTGAACGCCGACACCTGGATGGTGTTCGCGATCAGCAGCAGCGCCGCGATGGCCATGATGAGCGCGATCCCGAACGCGATGTTGCGGATGCCGTTGAACACGTTGAACACGCGGTCGAGGAACTTCTTCTGGTCGTCGACCTTGCGCACGCCGGGCTTGCCCGAGTACTCCGCGATGATCGCGGCGCTGCGGTCCGGGTCCTTCAGCTTCACCTGCAGCGACGCCGGCAGCGCCTCCGGTCCGGTGAGCTCCAGCAGCTCGGGCTGGCTCGCGAAGATCTTCTTGAACCGGTCGTAAGCCTGGTCGCGGTTCTCGTACACCACGGACTCGACGCCGGGGTTGTTCTGCAGCGACTCGCGCAGCCCGCTGCACAGCGGCTGCGAGCAGTTCTTGTCGTTGGCGCTGATGTCCTCGACCAGACTGACCTGGACCTCGACCTCGGCGAGGAAGTTCGCCTTCATCTTGTCGATCGTCCGCACGGCCAGGAGGCCACCGCCGAGCATGGCGAGGGAGACCGCCGTGGTGAGGATCATCGCGATGGTCATCGTGACGTTCCGGCGCAAACCGGTGAGGACCTCGCTGAAGACGAAACTGGCACGCATCGCAGGTGTCTGTCCCTTGTTGGGTCGGGGCTGTCGGGGAAGGCGGGCGGCGGGTCGCTCAGCGACCGATGCCGTACACCCCGCGGGCGTCGTCGCGGATCACGCGGCCGAGCTGCAGCTCGACGACCCGGCGGCGCATCGAGTCCACGATGGAGTGGTCGTGGGTGGCCATCAGCACGGTCGTGCCCGTGCGGTTGATGCGCTCCAGCAGCAGCATGATGTCCTGGCTCGTGTCGGGGTCCAGGTTCCCGGTCGGCTCGTCGGCCAGCAGCACCAGCGGCCGGTTCACGAACGCGCGCGCGATCGCCACGCGCTGCTGCTCGCCACCGGATAGCTCGTTGGGCAGGCGGTCGGCCTTGCCCTCCAAGCCCACGAGCTCCAGCACCTCCGGCACGACCTTCTTGATGGTCAGGCGCGGCTTGCCGATCACCTCGAGCGCGAACGCGACGTTCTCGGCCACGGTCTTGTTGGCCAGCAGGCGGAAGTCCTGGAAGACGCAGCCGATCGTCTGGCGCAGGCGGGGGACCCTGCGCCGCGCGAGCTTGGCGACGTCGAAGTTGGACACCATCACGCGGCCCTTGCTCGGGACCTCTTCGCGCAGCAACAGGCGCAGGAACGTCGACTTCCCGGAACCCGAAGGGCCGATGAGGAAGACGAACTCACCCTTGTCGATCTCGACCGACACCCGTTCGAGGGCAGGACGGGTCGAGGTCTTGTAGACCTTGGAAACCTCTTCGAGCCGGATCACGGTTCGGCATACTACCCATGGGCCTCGTTAAGCCCGGGTTGCCCGTGCCCCCGAAACGAGCAAGGGACCCCCTCCGTCGCCAAGCGTGGCGTTTGCCGCGCCGGACGGTAGCTGAAGTCCCTTGCCCCGGAATCGGTTCCGGGTGTCGACAGTGGATCCCTGCCGCCTGTTTTCGATCAGGCGACAGTGGACTCACGCAGCCGGTGGTTACGCGACCGCGGCCTGCTTGCGCCAGCGGATGCCCGCCTCGAGAAAGCCGTCGATCTCGCCGTCGAGCACGGCGCTCGGGTTGCCGACCTCGAAGTCGGTGCGCAGGTCCTTGACCATCTGGTACGGGTGCAGCACGTAAGAGCGCATCTGGTTGCCCCAGCTGGAGCCGCCGTCCTTGAGGGCGTCCATTTCGGCCCGCTCCTCTTCCTTCTTGCGCAGCATCAGGCGGGCCTGCAGGACCTTCAGTGCCGCGGCCTTGTTCTGCAGCTGCGACTTCTCGTTCTGGCAGGAGACGACGATGCCGGTCGGCAGGTGCGTGATGCGCACCGCGGAGTCGGTGGTGTTCACGCTCTGTCCACCGGGGCCCGACGAGCGGTACACGTCGACGCGGATGTCCTTTTCCGCGATGTCGACGTGGTCGACCTCCTCGACCTCCGGCAGCACCTCGACGTGGGCGAAGGATGTCTGGCGGCGGCTCTGGTTGTCGAACGGCGAGATCCGCACCAGGCGGTGCGTGCCCTGCTCGACCGAGAGGGTGCCGTAGACGTAGGGGGCGCTCACCTTGAACGTCGCCGACTTGATGCCCGCCTCTTCGGCGTAGGAGATGTCGTAGACGTCGGTGGGGTAGCCGTGGCGCTCGGCCCAGCGCAGGTACATGCGCAGCAGCATCTCGGCCCAGTCGGCCGCGTCGACGCCGCCGGCCTCCGCGCGGATGGTGACGACGGCGTTGCGGTCGTCGTACTCACCGGACAGCAGTGTGCGGACCTCGAGCGCGTCGACGTCCTTGCCGAGGTCGGTGAGCTCGCCTTCCGCCTCCTGCATGCTGCCGGCGTCGCCCTCGGCCTCGGCCAGCTCGTAGAGCACGCCCAGGTCGTCGAGGCGCGAACGCAGGTCGGAGACGCGGCGCAGCTCGCTCTGGCGGTGCGAGAGCTGGCTGGTGACCTTCTGCGCCTCCTCCGGGTTGTCCCAGAGGGTGGGGCTGGAGGCCTGGCTCTCGAGCTCCGCGACCTGCGCACGCAGCGCATCGAGGTCCATCACCGACTCGATCTGCGTCAGCTTGCCGGTCAGGTCCTTGAGGGCCGCATCGAACTCATCACTCACGTTTACCAAGGTTACGGCAAAACCCACGACCGGTTGCGAACCGGTCGTGGGCTGTGGCGTGGGTCAGGCCGACGGGATGGCGTCGAGCAGCTTCAGAGCGGCCTTGGCCTGCGCCTGCGCGAACTCGGCGACGGCCTTGGCGTAGGGGCCGTCGGCCGACTTGGTGGCCGTCCTGGCCTCGTCGAGCTGCACCTGGTAGGTGCCGCGGGCGGTCTCGAGCAGAGCGGTGCGCTGCTTCGCTGTGAGCGAACCGGCGTGCACGAGCCGCAGGATGAGCGGGCTGCGCAGGTGGTCGGGACCGGCCTCGGACGTGAGCCACGTCTTGAAGGCCTTCTTGCCGGCCGCGGTCAGCACGTACTGCTGGCTCGAGCGCGGACCCTGCTTGCCCAGCCGGACGAGGCCCTCCTTGGACAACGCCGGGAGCTCGCGGTAGACCTGGCTGCGGGTGACACTGAAGAAGGCGCCGAAGCGCTCGTCGGCTCCCGCGACCAGCTGCCCGCCCGTGGCGGGACCGTCGTGGAGGAGACCGAGCAGAGCGGCGGCTGTTGCATTCAATTCGGACACACCTCTACGTTCCCACTTCTTCGGCGGTATGTCCACAGTGGCCTCGGGATCTGTCCATTGTGGCTAGTGTTATCCCCTCGTTCGGCCCAATCCGGAAGCAGGTCCACTGTGGACCCGGACACGCTCCGCAACCGCGAGGGCGCGAGTTCCGGCGCAAAACGACCAAGGGGTCCGAGCGCAACCACCACCCGAGCGAACCGGCAGGTCAGCACACGAAAAAGCCCGGCTTGCACCATGTGCAAACCGGGCTTTTCGACAGTAGCGGGGACAGGATTTGAACCTGCGACCTCTGGGTTATGAGCCCAGCGAGCTACCGAGCTGCTCCACCCCGCGTCGTTGTGTTAATAGATTACATGGGGGCTCCAGGGGTTTTCAGGCACCCCCACTTAAGGGCTTTGCGACGTCTCCACCTGCGACGATGGCCCGTCGAGCCACTGACGGGCGCCGGCGAGCACGATGGCCAGCCCGTCGGAAAATCCGACTTCGGGGTCGCCCAGCACAGCGCCGCCCGCGTCGTCGGGGCCGTAGCGCTCGTCCCGCTGTCCGCGCACCGGGTACACGGCCTGCTCTTCGATGGTGAAGCCGATCACGAAGCTGTAAACGGCGAAGTGCGCCCGGGCGGCGCGCACGGGGTCGAGCCCGGCGTCGATCCGCTCCTGCAGCGGAGGCGGCCCGATCAGGCTCGTGTCGGTGAGGAACGTGCCGGAGAAGACCTTCGCGCCGTCGCGGTAGGTCAGCAGGGCGTCGCGCAGACCCCTGGCCTGGTACTCCAGGCGCTGCCACTCGTCGAGCCCGTCCGGTGGCACGCGCTCGGCCGCGGCGTCGGCGAGCATCTGCGTGGCCATCTCGTCGAGCAGCTCCTGCTTGTTCTTGACGTGCCAGTACAGCGCGGGCGCCTTCACGCCGAGGTCGCCGGCGATCAGGCGCAGCGTCAGCCCGTTGAGGCCCACCTCGTTGAGCAGGCGCAGTCCCGAGCGCGCGATGTCCCGCCTGGTCAGTGCCACGGGTTACCTCCTTGACAATTTAACGATGTTAAGGGCACTCTGGCGACGGGTCAATTTAACAACGTTAAGGAGTGGTCATGAACGAGCTGCACGCCGATGTCGTCGTCGTCGGGGCCGGCCCGACGGGCCTGATGCTGGCGGCCGAGCTGCGCTTGGCCGGCGTCGACGCCGTGGTGGTCGAGCGGCTGCCTGAGCGCACCGGCCTGTCGAAGGCGCTGAACCTGCAGCCGCGCACAGCGGAGGTGCTGGACCTGCGCGGACTGCTGCCGAGAGCGAAAGAACGCGCGTTCGCCACCGTCCAGGAGGGACACTTCGCGGCCGTCCCGATCAGCTACGCGGGGTGGGACACGCGGCGCCCGTACCAGCTGGGCATCCCGCAGGCGCAGGTCGAGGAGCTACTGGAAGAGCGGTTCGCGGAGCTCGGCGGCAAGGTGCTGCGCGGGCACGAGCTGGTAGGGCTTTCGCAGGACGCTTCGGGCGTTCGCGTGGTCACGCCGGAGCTCGTCTTGAGCTGCCGCTACCTGGTCGGCTGCGACGGCGGCCGCAGCACCGTGCGCAAACTGCTGGACGTGCCCTTCGAAGGCGAGGACGGCAACGGCTACGGCGTGGTCGCCGACGTTGTCGTCGACCACGTCCCCGACCGCGCGGCCGGCACGTGGACGTCGATGCGCGGAGTGGTCCAGTCCACCGGCGTCACGGGCTTCTGCGGCCTTATCCCCCTCGCCGAGCCGCTGCTGTACCGCCTGACCTTCGGCGACCGCGCCCGGCGACCCGCGACGTTCGGCTCACCGGTGACCGAGGCCGAGGTCCACACGGCCTTCGCGGCGACCTACGGCCCGGCCGTGATCAAGGAAATCCGCTGGATGTCCCGCTTCTCCGACGCGTCCCGCCTGGCCGCGCAGTATCGCGTCGGCCGCGTCCTCCTCGCCGGCGACGCCGCCCACATCCACTTCCCCGCCGGCGGCCAAGGCCTCAACCTGGGCGTTCAGGACGCCGCCAACCTGGGCTGGAAGCTCGCCGCGGCCCTCAACGGCTTCGACGACGTGCTCGACACCTACGAGCCCGAACGCCGCGCCGTCGGGGCCGCCGTGCTCGACAACGTGGCGGCCCAGAACGGCCTCATCCCGCAAAGCCGCTCCAGCCGCGCCCTGCGCGCGCTCTTCACCACACTCGCCGACCTGCCCGAGGTGTCCCACCACCTGTCCGGCCTGGTCTCCGGCCTCGCCGTGCGCTACCCCGCACCTGCGCACGCCCACCCGCTCACCGGCACCCGCCTCCCCGACTTCCGTCTCCCCGGGGGCGCCTGGGCCAGCACCCTGTTCCACACGGGCCACCACGTCCTGCTCACCACCCCGGGCGCCGACCTGTCCGGGCTGCCTGCGGTTCCGGGCCCACTGTCCACAACGGACCTCCCGGCGCTGCCGTTTGCGTCCGCCGCCTTGGTCCGTCCGGACGGCTACTTCGCCTGGCTGCCCGTCACCTGATCGCGACGGGCAGCCTTCGCAGGCCGCGCAACGTCACCGTCTCAGCCCACTCCGGCTCGCCGGCCAGCCGCAGCTCCGGCGCCCGGCGCGCGAGCTCCCGCAACACCGTGCGCCCCTGCAGCCTCGCCAGCGGAGCGCCCAGGCAGAAGTGAATCCCGCGCCCGAAAGCCAAATGCCGTCCCGGCGCGCGGGCGATATCGAACCGGTCCGGCTCATCGCGCACTCGCGGATCCCGGTTCGCCGCGCCCACCAACACGAGCACCGTCGTCCCCGCCGCCAGCTCGACGCCGCCCAAGGTCGTGTCGGTCAGGACCGTTCTCATCGTCAGCTGGATCGGCGAGTCGTACCGCAGAATCTCCTCGACGGCCCCCTCGACCAACGCCGCATCGCGCGCCAAAGCCGCGTACTGCTCCGGATTCCGCAGCAACGCCAACACCCCGTTGCCGATCAGGTTCGTCGTCGTCTCGTGCCCGGCCACGAGCAACAACGTCAACGTGACCAGCAACTCCCCCTCACTGAGCCGTCCCCCCTCATCCGACACCGCCACGAGCGCCGACAACAGGTCGTCCGCCGGCGCCCTTCGCCGCTCAGCCGCCAACTCCCTGAAGTACGCCACGAACTCCCGCCGCGCCCGCGCCGCCGCCTCCGCAACTCCGGGCCCCAGCAAGAACCCGGGCTCCGCCGCCCGCGCCATCGCCCCCGACCACGCCCCGAACCGCTCCCGATCCTCGACCGGCACCCCCAGCAGCTCCGCGATCACCGTCACCGGCAAGGGCACCGCCAGCTCCGCCATCAAGTCGCTCTCGCCGGCCTCCACCACCCGACCGACGAACTCCCCCACCAACTCCCCCACGCGCGGCACCAGCCTCTCCACCGTCCGCGCCGTGAACGCCTTCCCCACCAACTTCCGCAACCGCGTGTGATCCGGCGGATTCAGGAACGCGAACGCCCTCACCACCCGCCCGGCCTCATCCACCGGCAAATCCGGATCCCCACTCCCGACCACCTCCGGCTCCGGATGCCCGAACTCCGCCCCCGTCACCACCCGCTCGGCCTCCCCGAACCCGAGCACCACCACAACCCCTTCCCCGACGCGCACCACAGGCGCCCGCCCCCGCCATTCCCCATACGCCCCATACGGATCCGCCCCCCTCGCCGCCCCGACCAACTCCCCCAACGTCAACGCCAACCCCACGGATCCCACACCTTCACCCATCCCCGCACCCTATTCCGCCCCACCCCAACGCCCCCACTCTCGCAAGCGAGCGCCGTCCGAAGTAGCAATCTGAGCGGCATAAGCGAAATCGAGGCTCCCGCCGAAGGCCCACGGCGTCGGCCGAACTGGCAGGTCAGCGCGGATGGTGTGCGTCACTCCAACGGCCGGCGACTGCGAAGGAGCCGTGCCGTGGGGCCAAACAGTCGGGGCGCACGGGGAGAAAGAGGCCCTCTCTCGGTTGCTCTCCAACCCCAGCAACAACTCACCAACGGCCACCTCACCAGGGCACCCAAGGTCCGCCGCCCACTCACCAACCGCCACCTCACCACCCCAGGCGACTCACCGCGGAAGCCAAAAGGGCACAGCCCCTCTCACCAACCGCACATCACAACCCAGGCAACCTCACCGGGAGTTCCCAGCGACACAGCACAACGACCACCGACCACATCGCCACCCGAGACACCACACCCACCAACGCGAGTGAGGCCGTTCCCTCACGCCCAGGCCAACCCACCGAGCGTCCCAACACAGCTCAGCCACCAACCAGCCCCGAACCTTCACCGCTCACCAACCGCCACCCCACACAACTCACCAGGGGTTCCAAGGGCAGCTCAGCCACCGGCTGGCCCCGAAAGTTGACTCACCACCAACCGCCACCCCACCACCCAACGCAACTCACGAGGGGGATCCAAGGGGCACAGCCACTGGCAAGCCCGAAAGTTGACCCACCACCAACCGCCACCCCACCACCCAACGCAACTCACGAGGGGGATCCAAGCGGCACAGCCACTGGCAAGCCCGAAAGTTGACCCACCACCAACCGCCACCCCACCGCCCAAGGCGACCTCACCGGGGGGTCCAGGGGGCGAAGCCCTCCCTGGCGGGAGTCCGGGGGTTCGACCCCCGGGGAAAACGCGAAAGAGGCCCGGCTTGCGATCTCCGCAAGCACGGGCCTCCTACCTCTGTAGCGGGGACAGGATTTGAACCTGCGACCTCTGGGTTATGAGCCCAGCGAGCTACCGAGCTGCTCCACCCCGCGTCGTGATACCTACTTTACGCCTGGGTTTCAGCCAGGTGCAAAGCGGGTGCCACTACCGTTCGCGAGGTCACCCGCCGGGTTGCTGAGGTGCGCCGCTGCCGGACGGCGGAGTGGCGGGTTTGGCCGCCTCGTACCGCTTCGCCGCGTCGTCGAGGGCCGCGAGGGCGGTGCCTTGATCAGCGAAGTTGCCCGACTGTTGCGCGGCCTTGAGCTTGGCCAGCGCCGACTGGATGTCGGTCACCGCCTTGTCGAGGGCCGGGTTCGAGCCGCCCGAGTTGGCCGGCGGGGTGGTCGGCGTGGTCGGCGACGTTGAGGTCGGCGGTGTCGACGAGGACGGTGGTGTCCCTTCGACCGGTGTGGTCGCCGCCACACCGGTGCCCTTGCCGAACACCTGGTCCAGTGCCTCGTTGAGGGTCGGCGCGTAGCCGACCTTCGAGCCGAACGACACCAGGATGCGGGCCAGTTGCGGGTAACTCAGCTGGTTGCGCTGTCTGATGTACACCGGTTCGACGTAGAGGAACCCGTCGGCGACCGGCAACGTGATCATGTTGCCGTAGATGGGGATCACGTTGGGGTTGTTGAGCAGTGTCCGGTCCGAAGCGACCTGTTGGTCGCTCTGGAACCTGTTCTGCACCTGCACCGGCCCGTCCACTTGGTTCGCACCGGTGATCGTGGGTAGTCGGAGCACGCGGATGGTGCCGTAGTCCCCGGGATCGGACGACACCGACATCCACGACGCGAGGTATTGCCGTTGCAGACCGGTGAGCCCGCTGGTCAGCTGGAACGTCGGTGTGCCTTCACCCGCTGCGTCGGCGAGGACGTAATAGCCGGGTTGGTTGGCGACGTTCGCCGCCGCTGTGGTCGCGCTGCCGTCTTCCGTCGGGTCCTGCGGGACGCTCCAGAACGACTGCTGCGCGTAGAACTGCTGCGGGTTGTCCACGTGGTACCGGGCGAGCAGCTCACGCTGGACCTTGAACAGGTCCTCGGGGTAACGGAAGTGCGCACGCAGGTCCGGCGGGATCTCCGAGCTCGGCTTCACGAGGCCCGGGAACACCTTCTCCCACGCGTTGAGCACGGGTTCCTTGTCGTCGATCGAGTACAGGGTGACCGTGCCGTCGAACGCGTCGACGGTCGCCTTCACCGAGTTGCGGATGTAGTTGATCGAGTTGTTGGCCTGGCGCGTGACGCCGTTGAGCGAGTCGTTGGTGGCGTCGCCGAGCTGCGTCTGCTGCGCGTACGGGTAGTTGTTCAGCGTGGTGTACCCGTCGACGATCCACACGATCTTGCCGTTGACGACCGCCGGGTACGGGTCGCCGTCGAGCGTCAGCCACGGCGCGACCTTGCTGACGCGCTCACGCGGAGTGCGGTTGTACATGATCTTCGAGCCGTCGCCGATGGCGTCGGAGAAGAGGATGTTCCGCTCGCCGTACTCGGCCGCGAAGGCGAGCCGGTTGAACCAGTTGTCGAGCGGGACGCCGCCCGTGCCGTTGTAGTAGTAATTCTTCTGGTCCGGGGAGTCGGACTCGCCCGGCGCCTTGCCGGGGGTGCCGCCGACGATCGCGTAGTCGTTCTGGTCGGCCAGCTCGCCGTAGTAGATGCGTGGCTGGTCGACCTTGATGCCGGGCTTGCCACCGACCGAGCCTGCACCGGTGGGGTTCTTCGTGTCACTGGTGCCGATGAGCGGGTAGCCGGCGCTGCTCGTGTCGGACACGTCCGTGACAGCGCGGTTGATGGTGTTGGCCGGCGCGGCGACGAAGCCGTTGCCGTGGGTGTATACGAGGTGCTTGGTGATCCAGTTGGTCTGGTTGCCCGTGAGCCCGTCGGTCTTGATCTCCTTGGCCGCCACGATGTAGTCCTGCGTGGAGCCGTTGACGGTATAGCGGTCGATGTCGAGCTTCGCCGGGAAGCCGTAGTAGTTCTGACCGCCGGCGAGCTGGGTGTAGGTGTCGGACAGCACGTTCGGGTCGAGCAGCCGGATGTTGGACACGGTGCCCGTGTCGGCCTTCACCTGGTCCTGGCTCGCCTGGTTGCTGCCCTTGTAGTCCTCGTACTTCACGTTCGTCAGCCCGAACGCCGAGCGCGTCGCGTCCATGTTGCGCTGGATCGACGTCGCTTCCTTGTCGTTCGCGTTCGGCTTCACCGAGAACTGGTCGAGGATCGCGGGCCACGCGACACCCACCAGAACGCCCGAAAGGATCAGCAGCACGAGCGCGATCGCCGGCAGCTGCAGGTTGCGCAGGAACGCGCCCGCGAAGAACGCGATCGCGCAGATCACCGAGATGCACAGCAGGATCAGCTTGGCCGGCAGCACCGCGTTGAGGTCGGTGTAGGTGGCGCCGTTGAACAGCGGCATGTCGCGATCGGACAGCAGCAAGTTGTATCGGTCGAAGAAGTACTCGACCGCCTTCAGCAGCACGAAGATGCCGACGGTGATGGCGAGCTGCGCGCGCGTCGGGCCCGCCAGCTGGCCGCCGCGGCCGGCGAGGCGGATACCGCCGAAGATGTAGTGGGCGATCAGCGCGCCGAAGAAGGAGACGACGACCGTGACGAACAGCCAGCCCAGCAGCCAGTTCACGAACGGCAGGGTGAACGCGTAGAAGCCGATGTCGATCCCGAACTGCGGGTCTTTCTGGCCGAACGACGTGCCGTTGAGGAACAGCTGGATCGTCTGCCAGTCGCCCATCGCGGACGCGCCGGAGATGAGTCCGGTGATCACCGGGATGCCGATGCCGAACAGCCGGATGCGGCTCACGATCATCGAGCGGTAGCGCGAGAGCGGGTCGTCGCTGCCCGAGACGGGCACGAACACCGGACGCGTGCGGTAGGCGATGATGAGGCTGATCGCGAGTGAACCGCCCACGAGGAGCCCGACGGCCACGAAGAGGACTATCCGGGTGAGAAGTTCAGTGGTGAACACCGAGCGCGCGTGGACCTCGCCGAACCACAGCCAGTCGACGTAGGTGTCGAGCAGTCTCACACCCAGCAGCAGCGCCAGCACGATCACCGCGGCGATGATGAGGAGAATCCTGCTGCGGCGGGACAGCTTCAGGCTCACCGGGGGCCGAGTCGCCACGGCAACGCTCCTGTCTTCGTGAACACGTTCGCGGGGACGGCGTCGTCCCCTGACGGTCTAACTCTACGGATGGGTTCCCGAGTTCCCGGGACCGCCCGAATCGGACGTCGCAAGACGGCGCGGGGACCGGCCTGCGACGATGTCGCCATGCAGCCGAGTGAGCCGCCCGCCGCCAACCCCGTCGCCGGCCTGGCCCGGGAAGTCGAAGAGTTCGTCGCGTCCGGGGGCTGGGACCAGCCACCGCAGCTGTTCGCGCTGGTGCCCACCGCGGCCCTGCTCGACGAGCAGCCCGAGCTGGCCGGCCAGCTCGACCGTGCGAACCCGCTGACGCCCGTGGCGCAAGAAGCGTTGCCAGAAGGTGACCTCGCCGAGTCGCTCGGCCGGATCGCCTGGCCCGAGATCGTGGTGGGCTGCGCGCTCGCGCAGGAGATCATCGTCCTGCCGCCCGACGTCGAGGCGGAGCTCGAAGGCCTCGCGGAGGCCGACGCCGAACGCCTGCGCCGCGCGGCGGCCGACCACCCGCGGCGCACGGAGGCGCGGCTCGTGGCGGCGGTGCTGCGCGAGGGCGACGTGGCTTGCGTGATGCGGCTGCGCGGGACGCGGCCCGACGATTCTGCGGCCGAAGTGGACGCCGTCGACGAGATCGTGGAGAGCCCCGACCTCGCGCCGAACCTGCTCGACGCGTTGAAGACGACCTTCCTGCCCTGAGTCCTGCCGTGAGCCCCGTCGAGCCGGGGGCCTCCGCGTGGGGGCCTCCGGTTCAGGACAGGTACTGGCACTTCTACTTCCTCAGCAGTGCACCGTGGGCCGGCCGGCCTTGAGGTTCTGGAGCTGGGTGAGCGCGTCGTCCAGTGTGGACACCTTGATCAGGTTGAGCCCGTCCGGCACGGCCGACTTCGCCTCGGCGCAGTTGTGCGCCGGCACGAGGAAGTCAGTCGCCCCGGCCTCGCGCGCGCCCACGACCTTGAACGAGATGCCGCCGATCGGGCCGACCTCGCCGGTCTCGGAGATCTCGCCGGTACCCGCGATGTGCCGGCCGCCGGCGAGGTTGTTGTCCGACTTCCCGGGCGGGGTGAGGCGGTCGATGATCGCCAGCGTGAACATCAGGCCGGCCGAGGGGCCGCCGACGTCCTGCAGCGAGATGTTGACGTTGAACGGTGCGATCGCGTGGTCGACGGCCGTGAGGCCCATGAAGCCCTGCGTGCGGTCGTCGCGCTTGGCGAGCGTGATCGGCACCGTGCGTTCGGGCTGGCCGTCGGCCTGGAAGGTGATCTGCACGGTCTGGCCGGGCTTGGTGTCGGTGAGGGCCTTGGCGACGTCGGCGGCTTCGGTGACCTTCGTGCCGTTGACGGTGACGAGCTTGTCGCCGGGCGCGAGCACGTGGTCGGCGGGGCTGCCGGACACGATCTCCTTGGCGAGGACCTCCACGGGGTAGCCGAGGTGGCGCAGGGCGGCGACCTGGGCGTTGCTCTGGGAGTCCTGAAGCTGCTGGATGTTCTCCTGCTTGACCTGCTCGTTGGTCTCGCCGGGGCGGTAGTACTCCTCGCGCGGCGCGAGCGCGTAGCGGCCGCTGGCCCAGAGGCCGAGCGCGGTGAAGAGGTTGATCCCGTCGTTGAGCGACACGGTGGTCATGCGCAGCTCGCCGTTGGTCTGGTACGTCTCGTGGCCCTTGACCTGGACGACTTCGTTGCCCGCGGCGTCGCGACCGAGCGTGTCGTACGTCGGGCCCGGACTGATGGCCACGTACGGCACCTGGACCAGGAAACCGGTTACGACGAACACCAGGAACAGCGCGCCGCTGACCAGCAGGGTCCAGCCGCGGCGCGTCAGGCGGCGCTCGTCGCGCGCCGGTTCCCTCGACGGCTCGGTCCGGCTGCTCGCGGTCGCGGTCTCCTCGTCGGGTTTGGTCACGAGCGACAGCGTACGGTGACCGTGTTCGCTTCCCGGTGAAGGCCATGGTTGACGCGCTGGGAGAGGCCCTACCCGCGTACGGTGGACGTATGAGCAAACCCCCGTTCGGTTTCGGACCGCCCGATCCCGACAGACGAGGCGACAACGACCCCTCGGAGCAGCCGTCAGGCGCGGAGGCGTTCAACCAGCTCGGGCAGATGCTGAGCCAGCTGGGCCAGATGCTCAGCCAGGCGGGCTCGTCGAGCGGGCCGGTGAACTACGACCTGGCGAAACAGATCGCACTCCAGAACCTGAGCGGCAGCGACGACGGCAACATCGGCTTCGCGTCGGGCACTGGAGACTCGTCCACGGCCGTGCGCGACGCCGCGCACCTGGCGGAGCTGTGGCTCGACGCGGCGACGATCCTGCCCGCCGGCGCGAACACCACCGTCGCGTGGTCCGCGCGCACGTGGGTCGAGAAGACGCTGCCCACGTGGCAGCGGCTCTGCGACCCGGTCGCGCAGCAGGTGTCCGGCGCGTGGATCCAGGCGCTGCCCGAGGAGGCCAAACAGGCCGCCGGGCCACTGCTGTCCATGATGGGGCAGATGGGCGGGATGGCCTTCGGCTCCCAGCTCGGCAACGCGCTCGCGCAGCTGGCCCAGGAGGTGCTGACGTCCACGGAGGTCGGCCTGCCGCTGGGCCCGGCCAACACGTCGGCGCTGCTGCCCGCGAACATCGAGAAGTTCACCGAGGGGCTCGAGGTCCCCAGCAGCGAGGTGCTCGTGTACCTCGCCGCGCGCGAGGCCGCGCACCAGCGCCTGTTCGCCCACGTGCCGTGGCTGCGGCAGCGGCTGCTGGCGACGGTGGAGGAGTTCGCGCGCGGGATCACCGTCGACACGTCCGCGCTGGAGTCGCTGGCCGGCCAGATCGACCCGTCGAACCCGGCGAGCATCGAAGAGGCCATGTCGTCCGGGCTGTTGGAGCCGAAGACCACGCCCGAGCAGGAGTCGGCTCTGAAGCGGCTCGAAACCCTGCTCGCCCTGGTCGAGGGCTGGGTGGACGTCGTGGTCGCCGAGGCCATCGGCGACCGCCTGCCGGGCGCCGACGCGCTGCGCGAGACGCTCCGCCGCCGCCGCGCCACGGGCGGCCCCGCCGAGCAGACCTTCGCGACCCTCGTGGGCCTCGAACTGCGCCCCCGCCGCATGCGCGCCGCCTCCTCCCTGTGGAAACTCGTGGGCGACCGCCACGGCATCGACAAGCGCGACGGCCTCTGGTCCCACCCGGACCTCATGCCGACCGCCGAGGACCTCGACGAGCCCCTGGACTTCGCCGACCGCCTCGGCGAGACCCCGGTCCTGGGCGAGGACTTCGATCCGATCGCGGAGCTGGAGAAGACAGAGAAGCGCGAGGCAGCGGAGTCTGGCTCTGCTTCAGCGTCTTCGTCGGCCTCTGGTTCGGACTCGGGCTCGGGCTCGGATGCCAAGCCGGACTCGGCCTCCGACTCGGACCAGGACAAGGGCGACAACCCGACCTCCTGATCCCTTCGATCCAGCCCCGGTCCTCCGCCGCCTTCGCGACGGAGGACCGGTTGCTTTCCGGGCTCTCAACAGCTCCTTGTTGCAGCCCCTCAGCGCAAGACGGCCGCTAATCCCAGCGCCTGACCAACGTTTGCCCGCCACCGAGCGCGGCCGCCTCTGCGTCCCCGTTATGTGGCGAACTGTGCTGCCGAGTGGGCCCGAATCCATTCGGCCTGCTCGATCAAGAACGCCCGCAGCGGGCAGACCAGCCCCAGCCATGCCGCCAGCCCGACCTCAGGACTGCACGACTGCACGACTGCACGACTGCACGACTGCACGACTGCACGACGAGACTCGGCTGCCTGCGAAGCACTGCGGACCGCCACCCGGCCGCCACAACAGCCGCTCGCCCACGCGCCGGTGTCGTGGCACCTGCTCAGTCCGAGCCATTCCGCATGACGGCCGGTCCCCCGTGGCCCTAGCCGCTCGCCAACGAGCCTGCGTTGCACACTTCGGCAGCGATGTCCGTTGCCGTCGCGCTCAGATCCAATCGGCCTGCTCGACCAAGATCGCCCGGAGTCGGCCGACCCGATCCAATCTCTTGCGAGCCGGCCCAGCCGTGCCGCGAACTCTCGATCGCCCCAGCTTGCTGCCAAGCCTTGGGCCGCAAGCCTCACCGCCTGTCCGCGCTCGCGAGCCACTGTCCCCAACTCAGGCAAAGGGACCAGCTCCGCTCAGTCCTCCTCGTCCGAAATCCCCCACCCAGCCGCCGCCGACAGCCCCTCCAAATATCCGATCGCGCGTTCCGTCTTCGGGTACCGGTTGACCAGCGACCAGAACGCCGCGTCGTGCCCCGGTTCGCGCAGGTGGGCGAGCTCGTGGACCAGCACATAGTCCAGGACCCACTGCGGCACGCTCCGCAAGCGGTCGCTGACGCGGATGGTCGCGTCGACGGGCGTGCAGGAGGCCCAGCGGGTGCGCATGGGCGGCACCCAGCGCACGCTCGCGGGTATCGCCCGTGGATCGACGTACTTCGCCGCCAGCACGGCGCAGCGTGCCAGCAGCGCGTCGTCCGAGGACTTCGGCGACGCGACTTTCCGCGGTTCGGTGCGCAGCAGCTTGCGCTCCATCTCCGCGACCCAGTGCCTCTCTTCCGCGCGGGTCATCCGTGCCGGGATGAGCACCACGAGGGTGTCGTCTTTCCAGTACGCGGTGACCGTCCGGTGCCGGCGCGCGCTGCGCCGCACCTCGACCTTGTGTTCAGGAGTGTCCGACGGGGGGTTCGTTCCGCCCCGGCCCCGCAGTGCGAGCATCCGTGCTTCGACCACCCGACAACGGTAAGGCCACCGACCGACAACTTGGGAGCGTCGAAAGGTCACAGCCCCGAGTTGTCCACAACTCGCCTTGCCTGTGGATAACTCGGCTTTCAGCGCCAGTCGGCCGCCGCGGAGGTGTCAAGCTGATCATCATGACGCTGTCCACCGTTCCCCCGCCGAACGTCCTCCTCCCCGCCTACCCGACGCTGCTCCCGGGCCTCCACGTGCTCGAACGCGGCAACGACGAAGTCCAGATCGGCCTCGACCCGCGCCACGGCGTGGTGGCCACCGGGCTGGCGCCGAGCGTCGTCGCGCTCGTGCGCCGGCTCGACGGCAGCCGCCGCCTCGACGCGGTACTCGCCGAGAGCGAACACCGCGACCAATTTCAACTTCTGCTCAAACAGCTCACCGCGCTGGGCCTCGTCACGGAGGCGCCGAGCCCCGCGTCCAGGCGCGTCGAGACCGGCTTCTGGTCTCTGCGCGCCCGCCACCACCAGACCGCGCTCACCGAACGAAGACGCCAGAGCCTGGTGGCCGTCCGGGGCGATGGCCGGATCGCCGTGGCCGTCGCCG
This sequence comes from Amycolatopsis sp. NPDC050768, assembly GCF_040654155.1. NCBI lineage: Bacteria > Bacillati > Actinomycetota > Actinomycetes > Pseudonocardiales > Pseudonocardiaceae > Amycolatopsis > Amycolatopsis sp. NPDC050768. The sequence goes on along the minus strand of NZ_JBFAHL010000008.1, from coordinate 23,335 downwards.
TGCTGCTGGCCAACGCCGGGGTCGGGCACATCGATGTCCGCTCCGGCGGCGTCGTCACCGAAGCCGACCTCGGCTCGGGCTTCACCGCCGCCGAGCTGGGCCTGTCGCGCCGAAAAGCCACCCAGAACGTGCTGGCCCGCGTCGCGCCCGAAGTCAGCACCGCCCGCAACCTGCAGCGCGCGCCTGACGTCGTGGTGCTCACCGACGCCGTCGTGCCGGCCCCGGAACTGGTGGCGGAGCTGGTCGACGACGGCGTCACCCACCTGCCGGCCCGCGTCCGCGACGGCACGATCCTCGTCGGCCCGCTCGTTGTGCCGGGGCGAAGCACGTGCCTGCGCTGCTGCGACCTGAGCAAGACCGACCTCGACGACTCGTGGCCGCGCGTCGCGACCCAGCTCGTGGACGTCGACCAGCGGCCCGATCTCGGGTCCGTCCAGGCGTGCGCGTCGCTCGCCGTGGCGCAGGCCCTGCGCGTGCTGTCGCCGAGCGCCGAGCCGCCGCCGACGTGGAACAGCACCCTGGAGCTCGATCCGTTCGAAGGCCACCTGCGCCACCGCTACTGGGAACCGCACCCGGACTGCGATTGCGGAGCGCCCGAAGCACCACCGGAGACGTAGCCCACACCCCCTGGCAGGCTGCGGCCACCAAGGTCACCAAGGCAGAATCGGAGGGTGACCGACTCCGCAGACCGCGAATCCGCAATGCCGCGCCGAGGTGCGGCGCGCACCGCGAAACTCGCCAGCATTCCCCTCGGGATAGCCGGCCGAGCCGTCGGCGGATGGGGTAAGCGCCTCGCGGGCCAGAGCGCGGAACAGGTGAGCGCGACGCTGTCGGCGAAGGCCGCGGAGCAGCTGTTCGAGGTGCTGGGCACGCTCAAGGGCGGCGCGATGAAGTTCGGCCAGGCCCTGAGCGTCTTCGAGGCCGCAGTGCCTGACGACATGGCCAAGCCGTACCGCGAAGCGCTGACCAAGCTGCAGTCCGCCGCGCCGCCGATGTCGGCGCAGCAGACTCGCCGGGTGCTGGCCCAGCAGCTCGGCCGTTCGTGGGAAGGCCGGTTCAAGCACTTCGACGACGTCCCGGCGGCGTCGGCCAGCATCGGCCAGGTCCACCGCGCCACCTGGCACGACGGGCGCGAGGTCGCCGTGAAGGTCCAGTACCCGGGGGCCGACGAGGCGCTGCGCAGCGACCTGCGGCAGCTGCAGCGGTTCAGCAGGCTGTTCCAGGCGTTCGTGCCCGGCACCGACGTGAAACCGCTGATGGCGGAGCTCGCCGACCGCATGGACGAGGAGCTCGACTACCTCAACGAGGCCGACAACCAGCGCGCGTTCGTGAAGGCGTTCGAGGGCGATCCCGCGTTCCTCATCCCACGCGTGGTGGCGAGCGCGCCGAAGGTCGTGGTGACCGAGTGGGCCACGGGGACGCCGTTGGCCAAGGTCATCGCGGGCGGCGACCAGGAGACGCGCAATCTCGCGGGCCGGCTGCTGATGGAGTTCCACTACTCGTCGCCGGCGCGGGCGCACCTGCTGCACTCCGACCCGCACCCCGGCAACTTCATGGTCACCGACGACGGCCGCCTGTGCGTGCTCGACTTCGGCGGCGTCGCGAAGCTGCCCAACGGCATTCCGCGCCACCTCGGCGAGATGACGCGCCTGGCCCTCGACGGCGAGTCCGACGACCTCATGCGGCTCCTGCGCGAGAACCGTTTCGTCCGCACCGACTCCGACCTCGCCGCCGACGAGGTGCTGGCGTACCTCGCGCCGTTCACGGAACCGCTGGCCACGCCGACGTTCCACTTCACGCGCCGCTGGATGCAACGCCAGGCCGGCCGCGTCGGCGACACCCGCGGCAGCGACTTCCGCGTCGGCCGGTCGCTGAACCTGCCGCCGGAGTACCTGATGATCCACCGCGTCACGGCGGGGTCCACGGGCATCCTCTGCCAGCTCGACGCGGAGGTCCCCGCGCGCGGCATCGTGGAACGCTGGCAGCCCGGTTTCGCTCGCTGAGTTGTCCACAGGCCGGGCGGTGCCACGGGCCTGTTTCACGGAGTTATCCACAGATCTGAAAAGCCGGTTCCACTCAGATGGCCGAGCGGTCATCCTCGAATCATGACGACTACCGCAAGCATCCAGGACGTGGCTCACCGTGACTCCACGTCGGTCGGCGTGATCGACCTCAAGAAGCTGCGCAGCGCCGGGATCTCGACCCGAAGAGCCGCCAGGATGGCGCGGCCGGGCGGGCCGTGGCGCCGCGTGTACCCCGGCGTGTTCGTGATCCAGGACAAACCGCCGACCCGATTACAGCTGCTGCATGCCACGATCGCGCGCTACGGCCCCGACGCCATCATCACGGGCACCGACGCGCTGCGCGCCCACGGCGTCACCCACCCGCTCACCGGCGAGATCCACCTGCTCCTGCCGCACTACCGTCGCCCGGGTTCCGAACCCGGCGTCCTGACCTACCGCACCGCCCGCATGCCCGAGCCCGTGATCATCGACGGCCTCCCCTACGCCGGCGCCCCGCGCGCCGCCCTGGACCTGGCGCGCCGCGAGAGCGACCCGAAGGCCGTCGAACGCCTGGCAACGCTCCCGCTGTTCTGGGGCCTGTGCGACCGCACCGAGCTCCTGGCCGAGCTGAACGCCGGCAACCAACGCGGGTCGTCAGCGGTCCGCGCCGTGCTGCGCGGGTTGGACGACCGCGAAACCTTCACCCACGGCCAGGCCCTGCGACTCCTCCGCCAGACTCCCCTGCCGGCCCCCCAGTGGAACGTCACGGTCTGCGACCTGCGCGGCCGCCGCATCGGCGTCGCCGACGCCTGGTGGGACCAGGTCGGCCTCGCCTGGCGCTACCGCACGGCCGCCGGCCCCACCGACTTCAGCCACCTCGCCCTGACCGCCACCGGCACCGTCCTCGTGCGCTGCACGCCCCGCCAACTCAACGACACCCCGGCCGACATCACCCAAGAACTGGTCCGCGCCTTCACCCAAGCCGCCCGCACGCCCCGCCCGAAGGTCCGCGCGGTGCACCGCCGGGAGACAGCCGCGTGACGCCGGGGTGAGCACCTACGGCGGGACTGGCGGCCGGGGCCGGTCACCCCGACCGGCCAGGCGGGCATGGCCAGCGGTTCGCATGTTGGTCACGCCGGTCACGCGGGCATTGCCGGAGGTTCGCACGGAGCGAGGGCCGCGCCGAGCCTCCCCGCAAAGCACGCGCGGCTCGCCCGAACACCACGCGCGCACCGCCGGAGCTGACCGGCCCACCAGCCGGCCTGGAAGGTCCAGACGGAGACGGCGGTGCCAGCGCCTCCGCCACCAGCCCGGGCGGCCGGCGAGCGCAGACCTACCGGCTCGTCCCCACGGCGACCCTGCCCGCGGGCCGGTCCGGAGGGTCCTGGCAAGTGGGCAAGAGCGCGCGGTCGGCTCCGGACCTGACAACCAGCGAAAGGAAGATGAGAGCCGCCCGAGGGGTCACCAGTACTCGTCGCGGAGTTTGGCTTCGATGTCGCGGACGTGGTCGCGGCCGCAGCTCGCGCAGAGCCACTGGGCGCGGCCGTTGTCCTTGGTGGAGACCCAGGACAGCGCGGCGAGCGGGTCGGGCTCGGCGGAGCGGGCGTGGCCGCAGCGGGAGCAGGTGGGGTCCGGGGCGGTCACGGGCGGCGTCCACAGTGGACGGTTTTCGCACCGGTGAGGTAGAGGTCGCGGCGGGCGGCGAGGCGGTCGGGGCTGTTCGGGTCGAGGAGGGAGGTGAGGGTTTCGCGGTCGTCCGGGGTGAGGTATTCGCCGCCGAACTCGAAGATGCGGGCGACGCGGTGGACGACGTAGTCCGCGAGCATGGCGGGGCCCGGGGCGGGGTGGTGCACGAGCGCGCCGAAGGAGTCGACGTCGGTGAGCCCGGCGCGTTCCAGCGCGACGGACCAGCCGTAGGGCATCGCGACGGCGCCCTCGATGCCCTCGCGCATGCCGATGAACCACTCGGCCTGCGCGGCGAGCAGCCGGTCCTCGAGCCCGGGCCTGCCGACGCCCAGGTCCCAAGGCAGGCAACGGAAATCGAGCCCGCCCTCGGCGAGCGCGACCAGCCCGCCCGCCTTCGCGACCGCCGCGACCGTCGCCACGGCCTCCTGCTGGTCCGGCAAGTGGTGCACCACGCGCGACGCCCACACCAAATCCGCCGCCGGCAACGCCCCCGGCAGCCCGGCGTCCGCAAGATCACCCCGCACCGCCCGAATCTCGACGGCACCGGAGGCCGCATTGGTCGAACCACCGTCCGCGCGGTCGCCCCACACCGGCTGGCTTCCGGCCGAACCGGTGCCCACAACGTCGTCGGGCGCGGTCTGCGCATCGACCGCGCCGGCAGCGTTCGAGGCGGTGTCGACGGCTGCCCGGACCGACTTCTCGGCTTCGGCGAGCAGCTCCGGCGTCGCGTCGACGAGGACGAGGGTGCCGCCGCCGTGGGTGGCCAGGGCGCGGGCGAAGTGGGTACTCATGCCGCCCGCGCCGCAACCCAGGTCGACGATCGTCGGGGTCGGGGGCAGGGCGGCGACCAGTCGCCGGGCGATGGCCGAAAGGGCGTCGGCGTCGAGGGCGTCGGCCGTGCGGAGCTGAGTCAGCCGGTCGGCCCAGTCGATGTGGTCGTGCGTATGAGCGGACACGACCTCATTCAACACCCGAAGCCCCACCGGAACCGAGCCGACAAACCGGCGGCGGCAACCGGCAATGCCCGCGGTGGTCCGGCAGTACTGCCGGGGAACAGCTGAGGCGGCAAGTGGTTGACGGGCGCCTACCGACCAAGAGCGCTCACGCCGCACAGTTCGAGCGGCCGAAGCGACGAACTTCGCGGCCGGGAGGGCGAATCCGGCAGGGATCCGCCCCACCGACCGGAATCGCAGCGACAGCACCGAAGCACCATCGAGGCCGACGCGGCTGCCCGCATCTCCGATGCTGACAAGCCCGAAATGGCCGGAGGGCCGGTCACCACACGGGTGACCGGCCCTCCACACGGACAACAAACCGAGGACTTCGAAGGCCCAAAGACCTCAGAGACTCCGAAGGAATCTGAATGACCTCCACGCCCCGAGACTCAGCACCGCAGAGGGCTGCCAACCTCAAGGACGTCAAGCCCAGAGCCTCAAAGACCTCCGAGCCTCAACGCTTCAGCGCATCAAGGACCCGAGACTCAGCGCCACAGAGGCCTACCAGCCTCAGCGACGTCGAGCCTCAGAGCCTCAAAGACCCCGAAGATCACTCAGTCCTCAAACCTCTTCGAGCGGTCCGCCGCCCAGCGGGCGAAGCGGGACCACCGGCGGGCGGCTCGGGCGCGGCGCCAGGGGCGCAGCGCTTGGGATTCTTGGTGGAAGTCCCGTATTCGGGCCCGGGACAGTTCTTCGTGAAGCAACATTTCGCTGGTCTCCTGAGTATCGAGCTGTTTGGGTAGCGGGTGCGCGCGGTCGGGTTCGCGGGTGCGCGCTTCGTAGTCGCGGATGGTGATGAGTTCGACGGTCATGCGGCGGCGCTCCGGGCTGCGGCGGCGGGCTCGAGGGCGGCGTTCTTGCGCGGGCGGCCACGGGGCCGCTTGCGCGCGATGACGGCACCGCGCTCGAAGATCTCGCCACCCCAGACGCCCCAAGGCTCGCGCCGGGCGAGGGCACCCGCAAGGCAGGCCTCGCGGACAGGGCAGTCGGCGCACAGGGCCTTGGCGCGCTCGAGCTCGGCGGGAGACTCGGCGAACCAGAGGTCGGCGTCGCGGGAACGGCAGGGCAGGTCGAGCTCGGGGGCGGCGACCCCGTCGAGCAGGTCGCCGATACCGAGGTCGAAACCCTCGGCGAAGGCGATGGCGGACGACATTTCCGTGCTCCTTCTTGTCGTTTCGGTGGTTTTGGGACTGTCGATCGAACTGGACAACTTGTTCCTCGTGGGGGTTGTGCAGCCAAAAAAACACGAAGGCCGCGGATCCGGTTACCGGTTCCGCGGCCTTCGTGAGCCTCGTGTCCTGACTAGGTCAGGAACTTCGCTCCCGTATCGACAACGGAACACGGAACTGCTTGATGGTCGGCAGATCGACGTCAACCTGCGGGTACGCGCCAACGAGGGCGGCGTTGGCCAGAGTGACCTCAACCGCGGTCCACGTACGCTCGTCAATCCGACGGAATCCGCCGAAATGGGCGCTCGTGGACACACCGGTACCCTGGCGCGAAGCGGGGATGAGACCGCAGCCGGACAGATCGGTGCCAGGGTTCGAGAGCATCATGTTGCTGATCATTTCACCGGCACCACCTTCCGCTGTCCGGACGTTCGCCACCCGAGGCGGCGCGCGTCATGTGAATCCCCAGACCGGGGGCTTCCCACCCGGGTAGGAGCAGATTATTGCCCCCCGCACACCGGGGCAACTTATTTTCCCGAAAACTCTCCGAAGCTACGAAGATCGCCTCCGAGCAGCGGGTTCGCCGCACCGATCAGGGTGCGGACGCGGTCAAGACCGCATCGAGGCGCGAACCACGTCGAGCACCTCCGCGCCGAAGCGTTCGAGCTTCGTCGCGCCGATGCCGGAGATCGACACGAGCGCTCCGTCGTCGGTCGGTCGCTGTTCGGCGATGGCCATGAGTGTCGCGTCGGTGAACACCACGAACGCCGGCACTTTCAGCTCCCGCGAACGCTCGCCGCGCCACGTCTTCAGCTTCTCCAGCAGCCCTTCATCCACTGTGGACGGGCACTTCGAGCACCGCCCCAGCTTCACCTCGATCGTCTGCAGCAGCGGCCCGCCGCAGAGTCGGCAGCGCGCCGCCTTCGAACCCGGCGCCGACGACGTCTGCTGCGACCGCGCGACGCGGGCGGCTGGGTGGTCTTCCGGGATCAGCCCGTAGAGGAAGCGGCTGCGGCGACGGTTGCGCCGGCCACCCGGCGTACGCGACAGCGACCACGAGAGTGACAGGTGTTCCCGCGCCCGGGTGACGCCGACGTAGAACAGCCGCCTCTCCTCCTCGATCGCGGCTTCGTCGTCGCCCGCGTGGAGGATCGGCATCGTGCCCTCGGACAGGCCGACGAGGAACACCGCATCCCACTCCAGGCCCTTCGCCGCGTGCAGCGACGCCAGCGTGACGCCCTCGACCGTCGGCGGGTGCTGCGCCGCCGCGCGCTGCTCCAGCTCCGCGACGAGCCGCGGCAGGTCGGCGTCCGCGACGCTCGCCGCCAGCTCCTCGGCCAGCTCCACCAGCGCGAGCAGCGCGTCCCAACGCTCCTTCGCCGCACCGCCGGCGGGCGGCTGCTCGGTGAGGCCGACGCGCGCGAGCACCGACCGCACCGCCGTCACCAGGTCGAGCGACGTCGGATCGGCCGACGCCACTCGCAGCGCCGACATCGCCTGCCGCACCTCGGCGCGTGAGAAGAACCGCTCGCCGCCGCGCACGAGATACGGGATGCCGGACTCGGACAGCGCCTGCTCGTAGGCCTCCGACTGCGCGTTCACGCGGAACAGCACGGCGATCTCGCTGGCCGACACTCCCCCGTCGAGCAGCTCGCGCATGCGCCGCGCGACCGCCGCCGCTTCGGCCGACTCGTCCTCGTACTCGGCGAACCGCGGCTCGGGCCCCGGCGGCCGCTGGCCGACGAGCTTCAGCCGCGACCCCGCCGGACGCCCGCGCGCAGCGCCGATCACCCGGTTCGCCAGCCCGACGACCTCGGGCGTCGACCGGTAGTCGCGCTCGAGCCGCACGACGGTGGCCTCGGGGAAACGCCGCGTGAACTCCAGCAGCGGCCGCGGCGAGGCGCCGCCGAAGGAGTAGATGGTCTGGTTGGCGTCGCCGACGACGGTGAGGTCGTCGCGGCCGCCGAGCCACGCGTCGAGCAGACGCTGCTGCAACGGCGTGACGTCCTGGTACTCGTCGACCACGAAGCAGCGGTAGCGATCGCGGAACTCGACGGCGACGGCTTCGTGTTCTTCGAGCACGGCGGTGGTGTGCAGGAGCAGGTCGTCGAAGTCGAGGACCTGCGCGGAGGTCTTGATCTCCTCGTACAGCCGGTAGACCTGCGCGACCTGCGCCACCGGCGCCGGGGTGTCGCGCTGCGTGCGCGCGGCGACGGCTGGGTAGTCGTCGGGCGAGACGAGCGAGGCCTTGCTCCACTCGATCTCGCTCGCGAGGTCGCGCAGCACCTCCGTCTCCGTGCTCAGCCGCGCGCGCTGGGCGGCCTGCGCCACGAGCCGGAACTTGTTGTCGACGAGGTCCCACGGCCGGTCGCCGACCACGCGCGGCCAGAAGTACCGCAGCTGCCGGCGCGCGGCGGCGTGGAAGGTGAGCGCCTGCGCGGCGTCGACGCCGAGTCCGCGCAGCCGCGTGCGCATCTCGCCCGCCGCGCGCGTGGTGAAGGTGACGGCGAGTACTTGTGCGGCGGAGACGTGACCTGCGCCGACCAGGTGCGCGATGCGGTGCGTGATCGTGCGCGTCTTGCCCGTGCCGGCGCCGGCGAGAACACAGACGGGCCCGCGCGGCGCCGAGGCGGCGGCTCGTTGCTCGGGATCCAGCCCGTCGAGCAGGCCCTGGCGACTCTTCGGAGACGATGCGCTTGCCACCCCTCGATCCTCGCAGAGGGGGCCGAGGGATTCGTGGCAGGGCACGCGGCCGTATCCTGGTCAGATGGCGGGAAAGCAGGACAAGGAAGCGGCCAAGCTGGCCAAGCAGGAGAAGCGCGCGGCCGGCAAGGCGCGGCGCGGGCAGCTCTTCGAGGCGTTCAAGATGCAACGCCGCGAAGACCCGATGCTGATTCCTTGGATGGCCGGCTCGATCGTGGTCGTCGCGGGCGTCCTGTTCGGTGTCGGGTTCATCTTCAACGTGCAGTGGGCGCTGCTCCCGCTGGGCATCGTGCTGGGCGTGCTGCTCGCGGTGATCATCTTCGGCCGCCGCGTGCAGAAGACCGTGTACACGAAGGCCGACGGCCAGCCCGGCGCCGGTGCGTGGGCGCTGGAGAACATGCGCGGCAGCTGGCGCGTGACGCCGACCGTCGCCGCGACCACGCAGCTTGACGCCGTGCACCGCGTGCTCGGCGCGCCCGGCGTGATCCTCGTGGCCGAGGGCGCGCCGCACCGCGTGAAGGCGCTGCTCTCGCAGGAGAAGAAGCGCGTGTCGCGCCTGATCGGCGACACCCCGATCTACGACTACACCATCGGCAACGGCGAGAACGAGATCCCGCTCAAGAAGCTGCAGAGCACGCTGATGAAGCTGCCGCGCAACCTCAAGCCGCCGCAGGTCGACGCACTCGAGGCCAAGCTCGCGGCGCTCGGCAACCGCGGCGCGGCGATGCCGAAGGGCCCGATGCCCGCCGGCGCGAAGATGCGCAACGTGCAGCGGACGATCCGCCGTCGCTGACCCTCTTACCGCTGAAAAGGCCTCCCGCTCGTACTGAGCAGGAGGCCTTTTTGTTCGGGGACGGTCAGCGCATCCGGATCACGACGGTGCCGGTCACGCGGTCGAGCCAGCTGCGGCCGTCGGTGTTGCGGACGAGGGCGGGCACGATCACGACCGTCAGCACCATCCGCACCACCGCGCGCCAGGGGCCGACCATCGAGGCGCCGTCGAGTCGCGCGACGCGCACGCCCACGGCGCCCATGCCCGGCGTGAAGCCGAAGAACATCGCCGGCACGGTCGTGATGACGGCCCAGACGACGCCGGCCCACCAGTTGAACGTTTGCATCGCGGCGACGTCCTGCAGGTCGTATCGCACGAACAGCGTGGTGATCAGGCCCGCGAGCACCAGGTCGATGACCAGGGCCAGCAGGCGCGGACCGAAGCCGGCGACGGAGCCGACGCCGGATTCGGGCAGACCGAACGTTTCACCGGGCCATTTCGACGCGGTTCGGTTTTCCGACCCCGGACCGCTGCCGGTCCCGGGGAGCCATTCGCCAGTCCATCTCGCCACCCGTCCAGGGTATGCCGGTGGCGCGCGCCACATCTGCCCTGGTCGGATGGCGCGTGTCACGCCACCCGTTAACGTGTGTGAAACATACGGGTGACGGTCGGGCAACACCGCACTCTTAGCGTGAGCCGAAGAGAGTACTGCCGAGCGAGCTCGATCGAAGAAGGAGTCACCGAGGGTGCCCACTACTCCAGACGACATCCAGCGCCTGATCGCCGACGAGAAGGTGGAGTCCATCGACGTCAGGTTCTGCGACCTGCCGGGCGTGATGCAGCACTTCACGGTGCCCGCGAAGGCCTTCGACCTCGAAGCCTACGAGGACGGCCTCGCCTTCGACGGCTCGTCCGTCCGCGGCTTCCAGTCGATCCACGAGTCCGACATGCTGCTGCTGCCGGACCCCGAGACCGCGCGCATCGACCCGTTCCGCAAGGCGAAGACGCTCTCGCTGAACTTCTTCGTGCACGACCCGTTCACGCGTGAGGCGTACAGCCGCGACCCGCGCAACATCGCGCGCAAGGCCGAGCAGTACATCGCCGAGTACGGCGTGGCCGACAACGTGTACTTCGGCCCGGAGGCGGAGTTCTACATCTTCGACTCCGTGCGCTTCGACTCGGCCGAGCACGCGTCGTTCCACGAGATCGACTCGGTCGAGGGCTGGTGGAACACCGGCACCGACGAGCCGGGCGGCAACCAGGGCTACAAGACGAAGTTCAAGGGCGGCTACTTCCCCGTCCCGCCGGTCGACCACTTCGCCGACCTGCGTGACGACATCGTCCGCCAGCTGCAGGGCTCCGGCTTCGAGATCGAGCGCGCGCACCACGAGGTGGGCACCGCCGGCCAGACGGAGATCAACTACAAGTTCAACACGCTGCTGCACGCTGCCGACGACCTGCAGCTGTTCAAGTACATCGTGAAGAACACCGTGTTCGCCGCCGGCAAGACCGCGACGTTCATGCCGAAGCCGCTCGCCGGCGACAACGGCTCGGGCATGCACTGCCACCAGTCGCTGTGGAAGGACGGCCAGCCGCTGTTCCACGACGAGTCCGGCTACGCGGGCCTGTCCGACACGGCGCGCCACTACATCGGCGGCCTGCTCAAGCACGCGCCGAGCCTGCTGGCCTTCACGAACCCGACGGTGAACTCGTACCACCGTCTCGTGCCGGGCTTCGAGGCCCCGGTTTCGCTGGTGTACTCGCAGCGCAACCGTTCGGCGTGTGTCCGCATCCCCATCACGGGCAACAACCCGAAGGCCAAGCGCGCCGAGTTCCGCTGCCCGGACTCGTCGGGCAACCCGTACCTGGCCTTCTCCGCGATGATGATGGCCGGCCTCGACGGCATCAAGAACAAGATCGAGCCGGCGGAGCCCATCGACAAGGACCTCTACGAGCTCCCGCCCGAGGAGGCCAAGAACGTCAAGCTCGTCCCCGGCGACCTCGGCACGGTCCTCGACACCCTGGAAGCCGACCACGACTTCCTGCTCGAGGGCGGTGTCTTCACGCCCGACGTGATCGACACCTGGATCTCCTACAAGCGCGAGAACGAAATCGACCCGCTGCGGCTGCGTCCGCACCCGTACGAGTTCTCGCTCTACTACGACGTGTGATCGGCCGGCCGTGAACTGACGGCCAAGTGAGACGCGGGGCGGCGGTCGAGGGAATACCTCGGCCGCCGTCCCGATTTTTGTGTTCGCCGCCAAGCACTGTGTTACGTGCGGGCCCCCGGCCTGTTCTGCATCAATCTGCATTGCGTTGGTCGGACCGCTGGACGAGCTGCAAACGGGACGGCGGCCGAGGGGAAACCCCGGCCGCCGTCCCGATTTTCACACCCCCGCCGAAAAGCTCAGTCCACCAGCAGGTCCTCCACCATGATCGGGATGTGGCGGACCCGTACGCCGGTCGCGTTGTAGATGGCGTTGGCGATGGCGGCGGCGACGCCGACGGTGGCGATTTCGCCGATACCGCGGGCGCCGACGGCGTTGTGAAAGGTGTCGGGGTACTGGACGAAGTGGACGTCGATGTCGGGGATATCGGCGTTGACCGGCAGGAGGTAGCTCGCGAAGTCGCCCGTGGCGAAGCGGCCCCAGGTGTCCAGCTCGAGAGCCTCGTGCAGCGCCGCGGAGACGCCCCAGATCATGCCGCCCTTGATTTGGCTGCGGGCGAGCTTGTCGTTGATGATGCGGCCGCCGTCGAAGACGCCCAGGAGGCGCGAGACGCGGGCCTCGCCGGTGAGGCGGTGGACGCGGACCTCGCAGAACTGGGCGCCGAACGAGCTGAACGAGTGTTTGGTCAGCTCCTCGCCCGGCGCCGAGGAACCCGTGGCGGACAAGGAATCCTGGCCGACGGCGCGGAGCAGTGAGCCGAAGGGCATGGTGTCGGTGTCGCCGTGGATGTGGCCGTCGGCGTAGGTCACCTCTTGGCCCGCGAACGGGGCGCCCGGCGCGGAAGCCAGAGCCAGCAGCGCGTCGAGGACCTCGCTCGCCGCGAGCATGATCGCGGTGCCGACGCTGGCCGTCGCCGTGGAGCCGCCGGACATGCCGCCCGGGGGGAGCTTGGAGTCGCCCAGCCGAGGGGTGATCCGGGACGGCACGAGGTCCAGCGATTCCGCGCCGACCGACGACATCACGTTCAGCAGGCCCGTTCCCGGGTCGGCGCCGCTGGTGGCGACCTCGGCGGTGCCGTCCGCGTGGAGGGTGATGCCGACCGTCGCGGGGAAGCGCAGGGCGGGGAACATCGCCGTCGCCATGCCGACGCCGACCAGCCAGTCGCCGTCGACGCGGCCCTGCGGCCGCGGAGACCAGCCGAACTCGCGCGCGCCGACGGCGAAGCACTCGTCGAGGTGCTTGCTCGACCACTGCAGGTCCTTGCCGGGCGGGGCGAGCGAGCTGTTGCGCATGCGCAGCTCGATCGGGTCCATGCCCAGCGCCACGGCCAGCTCGTCCATCGCGCTCTCCAGCGCGAACGAGCCCGGCGCCTCGCCCGGCGCGCGCATGAACGTGGTCGGCGGGATGTTGAGCGGCACCATCTTCTGGCTGATGGACAGGTTCTTCGTGGCGTACCACTCGCGCGAGGTGCCGTGCGACGTCGGCTCCACGAACGACCGGTCCATCGCCGTGCTCGACCACGAGTCGTGGCGCAGGCCGAGGATCGTGCCGTCGGCGTCGGCGCCGATGGTGACCTTCTGCAGCGTCGCGGCTCGCGTGGCCGTCGCCGTGAAGACCTGCTCGCGCGTCAGCGCCGCCTTCACCGGCCGGCCCAGCTCCTTCGCCGCCGCGGCCGCGAGGAACGCGGGCGTGGACGTGCGCCCCTTGCCGCCGAACGCGCCGCCGACGTAGGGGTTGATGACGTGCACGGCCGAGACGTCGAGGGCGAGCGCGCCGGCGAGCTCCATGGCGATGAGGTTGCTGCCCTGGTTGCCGGTGTAGACCGTGAGCTCGCCGTCGCCCCACACCGCGACGGCCGAGTGCGGCTCCATCGCGGCGTGGTTCTGCGTGGCCGTGCGATAAGCGTGGTCCACCACGAACGGCGCGGCGGCGAATACGTCCTCAATGGACTCGACGTCGTCGGCCAGCACCTCGATCTGCGGCGGGTTCCCGCGCGACTCCGGCGCGTCCTCGGCCGAGGCGAGCCCTTCGTCGAACGAAACCAGCGCCGGTTTTTCGTCGTACGTGACGTCCACCAGCATCGCCGCGTCGCGCGCCTGCTCGAACGACTCCGCGACGACGAACCCGATCGGCTGCCCGTAGTAGTCGACGTCGGTGTTGCGCAGTGGCACCCAGGTCTCGCCCATGATCGGCGACACCGGCGGCGTGCGCAGGTCCAGCCGGTCGAACGGCGTGTAGACGGCGAGGACGCCCGGCGCTTCCTTCGCCGCGTCGGAGTCCATGCTCTCGACCTGGCCGTGGGCCACGGTGCTGACCACGACGTAGCCGTAGGCCATGCCCGGGAAGTTGTGGTCCATCGCGTACTTCGCGCGCCCGGTGACCTTCAACGGCGCGTCGAGCCTGTCGGTCATCGACGGCTCCCTTCGGTCAGCTCCAGCAGCGCGCGCACGACGGTGCGCTTCACCAGGGACACCTTGAACGAGTTGAACGCCAGCGGCCGCGCGCCTTCCGCGGCCAGAGAAGCTGCCTGCTCGAACGATTCCTGCGTGACAGGCTTGCCCCGCAACGCTTCCTCCACCGCCGTGAGCCGCCACGGCACGGTCGCCACCCCGCCGACGGCCACCCGTGCGTCGGCGATCACGCCGTCGCGCACGTCCAGCGCAACCGCGGCCGACGCGAGCGCGAACTCGTACGACTGGCGGTCGCGAACCTTGACGTAGGTGGAGTTCTCCGCCCAGTCCAGCCGCGGCACGCGCACCTCGGTGATCAGCTCGCCGGGGCGCAGGTCGTTCTCGACGTCCGGCGTTTCGCCTGGTGTGCGGTAGAAATCGGTGAGCTTCACCGTGCGCTTGCCGGTCTTGCCGGTGAGTTCCACCTCGGCGTCCAGCGCGACGAGCGCCACCGCGACGTCGCTGGCGTGTGTCGCCACGCAGGAGTCGCTGGTGCCGAGGATCGCGTGCATCCGGTTGACGCCCGCCAGCGCGGAGCAGCCGCTGCCCGGGTCGCGCCGGTTGCACGGCATGGTGACGTCGCGGAAGTACGAGCACCGCGTGCGCTGCATCAGGTTGCCGCCGATGCTGGCCATGTTCCGCAACTGCTGCGAAGCACTCAGCAGCAGCGCGCGCGAGATCGCCGGGTACACGCCAGGGTGCGCGGCGATGTCGCCCATCCGTTCCAGGGCCCCGAAACGCAGGCCATCGGTGGTGTCGATGCCGCGCAGCGGGAGGTCGTTGATGTCCAGCACCCGCTGCGGGGTGAGGACGTCGAGCTTCATCAGGTCGACGAGCGTAGTGCCGCCGGCGAGGAAGGTTCCGGACGCGTCGAGCGCGTCTTCGACGGTGGTGGGCGCGGTCAGCTCAAACGGTCGCATCGGCCCGCCTCGCCTGCTCGACCGCGGCCACGATGTTCGGGTACGCCGAACAGCGGCACAGGTTGCCGGACATGAACTCGCGGACGTCCGTGACGTCGTCGCGCACGGCGGCGACGGCCGACATCACCTGCCCGGAGGTGCAGAAGCCGCACTGCAACGCGTCCTGGTCCACGAACGCCTGTTGCACGGGATGCAATCCATCCTCAGTGGACAGACCTTCGACCGTGGTGACCGGCCGGCGCACGGTAGCCGCGAGGGTGAGGCACGAGAGCACGGGTTTGCCGTCGACGTGCACGGTGCAGGCGCCGCACTGACCGCGGTCACAGCCCTTCTTGGGGCCGGTCACGTCGAGCCGTTCACGCAGCGCGTCGAGCAGTGTGACGCCGGGGTCGACGGCGAGCTGTTCGACTCGCCCGTTGATTTCGAGGGAGATGTCCACTGGAACTCTTTCCCGCAGGATGGGGTTGTGGTGGGAGAAGCCGGCCACTCGGAACGCGAGCGCCGGGTAGGCTAGCGGATAGTCATCCGCTCAAGCTCGCGTTTCCGAGGTTATCGGATTACTATCCGCTTCGCAACGAGGTGCAGGTCCTGGAGCTGCTCCAAGCCCTGCACTACAGTCCTGAGCAGGGGAGACGCCGCTTGGAACGGGAGGAACGATGTCGACGGGATCGGTCAGCCCGCGACGCGCGGACACCCGGCGCAACCACGAGCGCATCCTCGCCGTCGCGGCCCAGTCGCTCGCGTGCTCGGGCCAGGTCTCGTTCAACGCCATCGCGAAGCAGGCCGAAGTCGGCGTCGGCACCGTCTACCGCCACTTTCCGACCGCGGCCGACCTCATCCTCGCCGTGTACGAGCGGGAGGTGTGCCAGCTCGTCAACGTCGTGCCGACGCTGCTGGAGCGGTGCCCGCCGGAGCAAGCGTTCCGGGTCTGGGCGCGCGAGCACCTCGCGCACTACCTGATCACCAAACGCGGCCTCGCCACGGCCCTGCGCGCGGCCTCGAGCAGCGCCCAACTGCCGGCCCACGCGTACAAATCCCTGGTCGACGCCCTCGACACCCTGCTGAAGGCCAATATCGCCGCCGGCACCGTCCGCCCGGACATCTCGGTGGACACGGTGATGCGCGCCATGGCGGGCTTGCTGCTGCTCAGCCCGGACGAGGACTGGAAGGCGGCCACGGAAAGCCTGGTGGACTTCGTGTGGCGAGGGATGCGCGCGGACTGACGGCCGAGCTCAACGTCCGCAAATCCGCGGTGCCGGCCGTAGCCGCGCCAAGCGAGGCACGCGTCAACTATTGGGAATGACCGGCCCGCGCGATGACCACGCCGCCGGGGACGCGAGCGTCCGGGTCGAAGAGGGTTTCCGATTCGATGGTGAAGCCGGCGGCGCGCAGGAAGGTCGACATGGTGGCGGGGCGGCGGCGATGGATGTGGACGTGCATGGGGTGGCCGCCGTAGCCCGAGGTCTTGCACGTGGTCGTGTCGCCGACGTGGAAGCCCGCGAGGACCACGCCGCCGGGGTGGAGGGCGCGGTGGAAATGCGCCAGAACCGTCGGCAGGGCGGCGTCGGGGAGGTGGATGAGGGACCAGAAGGCGAGGATGCCGCCCAACGAATCGGTCGGGACGGGAAGGTCCGTCATCGAGCCGACGGCGAAGGGGACGCCGGCGTGGGTGCGGCGGGCGACGGCGATCATCTCGGGTGAGAGGTCGAGGCCGAAGGCGTCGACGCCGAGGGAGCGCAGGTGGGCGGTGACCCAGCCCGGGCCGCAACCGACGTCGGCGACGCGGCCGTCGGTGAGTTCCGCGAAGAGGCCCAGCAAGGAGCGCAAGTGCGGCTTGCCGGCGAGGGCGTCGCGCAGTTGGGCCGCGTAGCTGGGGGTGACAGTGTCGTAGGAGGCACGGATCTCCGACAGCCAGGATGTCACTGCTCCCCCGTCGACAGGACCTTGAGGTTCAGGCCGGCGCGTTCGAAGCGTCCGCGGGGGTCGTCGACAAGGCGGCGGGCCTCCAGGTCCATCAGGCCCACCGTGCAGGTGATCTCGGCCGAGAGGGTGCCGTCGAGTTTGAGGATGCGGGAGGTCATCCAGAAGACCTTGCCGTCGCCGAAGCGGGCGTCGCAGGTGACGTCGACAGTGTCGCCGCCGCGGAGTTCGCGGCGGTAGACGATGTGGGACTCCAGCAGGACCGGCGCGAGGTTTTCCTCGCGCAGCCGGGAATCGCCCGCGGATTCGAAGAGTTCGATGCGCGAGACCTCGCCGTAGGAGTGGTAGACGGCGTGGTTGAGGTGGCCCAGCGAGTCGAGCTCGTAGTGGCGCACCTTGATGCGGGTGCGGAACGGTTCGCGATCGGTCACGTGCCCCACTCTAGGTAAAAGCTAGTTCTCGTAGAACAGCTCCTCGACCACGGCGTGCGCGCGGCGCGTGACGCGGCGATAGGTGTCGAGGAACTCGCCCGGGTCGTCGTCCACGGTGTAGCCGAACACGCGCGCCACGGCGGCCAGGTCGCGGCCCGAGCCGGGCACCTCGTCGACGGCCTTGCCGCGCACGAGCATCCCGGCGTTGCGCACGCGCGTGGCCAGCAGCCACGCCTCGCGCAGGTAGTCGACCGACTCCGCGGGCGCCAGACCCGTTTCCGCGAGCGCCGTCAAAGCGTCGAGCGTCGACGTGGTGCGCAGGCTCGGCTGCTCGTGCGCGTGCTGCAACTGCAACAGCTGCACGGTCCACTCGACGTCGGCCAGCCCGCCGCGGCCGAGCTTCGTGTGGCGCGTCGGGTCGGCGCCGCGGGGCAGGCGCTCGGTTTCCACGCGCGCTTTGATGCGGCGGATCTCGCGGGCCTTCGTCGCGTCCAGGCCGCCCGCGGGGTAGCGGACGGGGTCGATCATCGTGATGAACCGCTCGCCCAGCTCCTCGTCGCCGGCGATGAACCGCGCGCGCAGCAGCGCCTGTGCCTCCCAGACCTCGCCCCAGCGCTGGTAGTACGCGCGATACGAGTCCAATGTCCGGACCAACGGCCCGCTGCGTCCCTCCGGCCGAAGGTCCGCGTCGACGACCAGCGCCGGATCCGAACTCGGCGCGCCCAGCATCTTGCGCACGGTCTCAGCCACCGACGAAGCGAACTTCACCGCGTCGGAGTCCGACACACCTTCCGCGGGCTCGCAGACGAACAGCACGTCGGCATCCGAGCCGTAGCCCAGCTCCGCGCCACCGAGCCGGCCCATGCCGATCACGGCGACGGTCGCCGGCGTGCGTCCCAGCTCCGCCTGCCGCTGCCGGTACGCTGCGGCCAGCGCACCCTGCAGCACGGCGACCCACACACTCGACAGCGCCTCGCACACGGCCGGAACGTCCAGCAGCCCCAGCAGATCCGCACACGCCACGCGCAGCAACTCGTGCCGCCGCAACGAACGCGCTGCCGCCACCGCCGCGTTCAACCCGGGCTGACGCCGGACGGCCGCCCGCAACGATGTCGCCACCTCGGCCGGCTTGCGCCCCGTCAGTCGAGCCGGTTCTCCCAGCAGCTGAAGCACTTCCGGCGCACGCACGAGCAGGTCGGGCACCAGCTTCGAGGTGCCCAGCAGGAACGCGAGCCGCTCCACCACCGTGCCCTCGTCGCGCAGCACGCGCAGGTACCACGGCGTGTCCTCCAGCGCCTCGGACACCTTCCGGTACGACAGCAGACCGCCGTCGGGATCCGGTGTGTCGGCGAGGAAATCGAGCAGCACGGGCAGCAGTGCCTGCTGGATCGCCGCGCGTCGCGAGACGCCCGAAGTCAGCGCCTTGATGTGCTGTAGCGCGCCCTCCGGCGCCGCGTAACCCAAGGCCGCGAGCCGGCTCGCGGCCTGCTTTGTCGTGAGCCGCAACGCTTCCGTCGGCACGTTCGCCACCGACTGCAGCAGCGGCCGGTAGAAGACCTTCTCGTGCAGCCGCCGGATGCCCTGCGCGTGGCGGCGGAACTCGGCGAGCAGCTCCTGGCCCTGGCTGCGCCCTCGCACCGCACGAATCCCGCACGCGCGCGCGAGGATGCGCAGCTCGTCGGTGTCGTTCGACTCCGGGAACAGGTGCGTGCGCCGCAGCCGGCGCAGCTGCAGCCGGTGCTCGACGGTGCGCAGGAACTCATACGAAGTCCCCATTTCGGCCGAGTCCGCGCGCCCGACGTACCCGCCCTCGCCCAGCGCCGCCAGTGCCTCCATTGTGGACGGTGAGCGCAGCTCAGGGTCCACGCGCCCGTGCACGAGCTGCAGCAGCTGCACGGCGAACTCGACGTCACGCAGCCCGCCGCGGCCCAGCTTCAGCTCGCGCTCGGCGTGCTCCGCGGAGACGTGGTCCTCCACGCGCCGGCGCATCTGCTGCACCTCGGTCACGAAGTTCTCGCGGTCGGCAGCCGCCCACACCATGGGCGCGACCATCTCCGCGTATTCCTCGCCCAGCCCGGCGTCACCCGCGACTGGGCGCGCTTTGAGCAGCGCCTGGTACTCCCAGGTCTTCGCCCACTTCTGGTAGTACGCCGTGTGCCCCTCGAGCGTGCGCACGAGCGCGCCGCTCTTGCCCTCCGGCCGCAGCGCCGCGTCGACCTCGAAACACGCCTTGCCGACCACCCGCATCATCGTGCTGGCCAGCCGCGTCGCCACGCCGAGGTCGCCGGCGCCGACGAAGATCACGTCGACGTCGCTCACGTAGTTGAGCTCGCGCCCGCCGGTCTTGCCCATCGCGATCACGGCCAGCGCGCCCTCGGCGCTCGCCCCGACCTCCTGCTCGGCCACGGCGAGGCCCGCCTTCAGCGCGGCCTCGGCCAGAAGCGTCAGCTGGTGGGTGATGTCCTTGAACGACGGGTGGTCGAGCCCCTCCTCCACGAGGTGCCCGAGGTCGACGGCCGCGATGCCGAGCAGCAGCCGCCGGTACCCCGTCCGCAGCGCCTGCTCCGCGGCCAGACCGGTGACGTACGTGCCGTCGTCCTGGCGCACGTCGTCGAGAAGCCGGTCGGCGAACTGCTCGGGCACGGTGCAGCGGTGGTCGGCGAGGCAGTGCCACTCGCCGGGGTTGGCGGCGAGGAAGTCGCCGAGCGCGGTGGACGTGCCGAGCACCCCGAGCAGGCGGCCGCGAAACGTCCGGTTGTCGCGCAGTGCGCGGTCCAGCTCGGGCCACACACCTTCGTCGGCTTCGCGGATGCGGTCGAGGCCCTGCAACGCGAGGTCCTGGTCGGCGGCGCGCGAGAGAGCCGCGAGCACGTCGGCGGTGCCCTCGACCGGTCCCGCGGCGTCCCACCAGCCCGCCGCACGCAACTGGGCGTCGGCCTTGTCGTCGGTGAAGCCGTACCGGGCCGCCGATGCGGCCGTCCGCGCGCGCTCTGCCATCTCGTTCACCGTAGCCGGATCCAGGTCTGCTGAGCAGGCAGGCACGCGTCCACTTTCAGGCGGCGAGGCGGTCGGGTTCCGTGTCGGCGGCCGAGGGCTCCGGCACCTGGAAGCTGTGCGCGGTGATGGGCCGGCGGCGCGAGAGCACGTAGATGCCGACGCCGATAGCGATGCCCACGACGCCGACGCCGATGGTCCCCGCCGTACCGAGTGACGCGAGCTTCCCCGCGGCCGCGCCGACGAGGGCGGCCGCGGGCAGTGTGAACAGCCAGGCCACGACCATGCGTCCGGCCATCCGCCAGCGCACCGGCGCCTCGCGACGGCCGACACCCGAGCCGACGATCCCGCCGGAGCACACGTGCGTGGTCGAGAGCGGGAAGCCGAAGTGCGACGACAGCAGGATCACGGCGGCGCTGCTCGTCTGCGCGGCGAAGCCCTGCGGGCCCTCGATGTCGGTAAGGCCCTTGCCGAGCGTGTGCGTGATGCGCCAGCCGCCGAGGTACGTGCCGAGCGCGAGGGCCGACGCCGCGCTGATGATCACCCAGATCGGCGGCGCCGAGCCCGCGGGCAGTCCGCCGGCGCTGACCAGCGTCAGGGTGATCACGCCCATGGTCTTCTGGGCGTCGTTGGTGCCGTGCGCGAGGGAGACGAGCGACGCGGACAAGATCTGGCCGACGCGGAAGCCGCGTCCGCCGCGCCTGCGGACGAACAGCTTGTAGACCAGGTACGTGAAGCCGGCCGCCACCAGGCCGGCGATGATCGGCGACGCGGCGGCCGGCACGAGGACCTTGTCCACGATCTTGCCGAAGTGCACCGAGTCGGCGCCCGCCGAAACCCAGGTGGCGCCGATGAGGCCGCCGAACAGCGCGTGCGACGAACTCGACGGCAGGCCGACGTACCAGGTGACGAGGTTCCAGACGATCGCCCCGATCAGCCCGCCGAAGACGATCGACGGTCCGATCTTGGTGTCGTCGACGAGGCCGCTGGAGATCGTCTTCGCGACCTCCACCGACAGGAACGCCCCGGCGAGGTTCAGCACCGCCGAGATGGCTACCGCGACCCGCGGTTTGAGCGCGCCCGTGGCGATGGAGGTAGCCATCGCGTTGGCCGTGTCGTGGAAGCCGTTGGTGAAATCGAAGACGAGGGCCGTGCCGATGACGACGACGACCACTAGCGAGGGATCCACCCCGGTCCTCCATACCTACGGGAGCATCTCTCGCAAGGTACCTGACCGATCGAGTGAATCGTCAACGCTGCGTTAGTGATCCGTGCATCATCCGTTAAGCGAGCGGCAATGTGTGTTGACTCTCCGCCGCCGCGTCGAGCTCCCCGGCGGCCAATCGAACGAACCGGTGCGCGAACGGCCGCCAGGTCTCGGCGATGTCCGCGTGCACAGAGATCAGCTTCTCCGGCGTGAGCGCCCCCGGACGGGTGAGTTCCGCCATCTCAGGCTCCTCCTCCGCCCAGCGGCGCACGAGGTCCGGCGTCGTCTCGATGTGGAACTGCACGCCGTAGACGCAGCGGCGCAGGCGGAAGGCCTGGTTCTGGTAGAGCGGCGCGGACGCGAGCAGCTCGGCGCCGGGCGGGAGGCGCTTGATCACGTCGTTGTGGAACTGGATCACGTCCTGCATCAGCGGCAGGTCGGCGAACAGCGGGTCGGTCCAGGCGGCGTCCTTCTTGGAGACGAGCGCGGGGCCGACCTCAGGCCCGTCCTCACCGACCACGACCTGGCCGCCGGTGGCCGCGGCGAGCAGCTGCGCGCCGAGGCAGATGCCGAGCGTCGGGAGCTGCCTGCCGGTGGCCTGGCCGAGCAACTTGCGGACGTCGGCGAGCCACGGGTGGCGCTCGTCGTCCAGGGCGCCCATACCGCCGCCGAGGCAGACGACGCCCGCGTAGCCGTCGAGGTCGGCGGGCAGCTCGTGCTCCGGTGGGTTTCGGACCTCGAGCTCGGCGCCGGCCTCGGTCAGCCAGTCACCGAGCGGGCCGAGGGGGTCGCCGACGTCGGGTTGGATGATCAGCAGACGTGTCACCTCTCCAGGGTACGGAGTGGGCTGAGGTGCGCGGTCTCGGTGGGGTAGCCGGCGTTCTGCCACGTGGTGATGCCGCCGGAGAGACGCTTCGCGGTGAAGCCGAGGGCGGACAGGCGGAGCGCGCCTTGGGTGGCGGCGTTGCAGTGGATGCTTTCGCAGTAGCAGACGTAGACGAGATTCTTGTCGAAGTCGCGGGTGCTGTCCTCGGTGATGTTCTTGTAGGGCAGGTGGATGGCGCCGGGGATGCGTGCTCTTGCGTAGGCCTCGGCCCCGCGGGTCTCGGCCAGGACGTACCCGTCGGTGCGGCCCTCGGCGAGGTCTTCGGCCAGGTCGACGGGGTCGACCTCGAAGCCGAGCTCGCGCCCGAAGTAGGTGACGGCTTGGTTGGGTGCCGGGGTCTCGAACTGGAGGATGCGCGGTTTCATGGGGTCGATCGTGGCTGGGCGCGGGGTGTTCGCCACAGAGCCGAACCCTGGTGATCGGGTTGGTTAGCCTGGGATTTCCTTGTTCGGGCCGCGCTCTGCCGGGAGTTTGTTCTGTGAACCATTTCGTGGACCTCGACACCGTCGACTGGCAGCTGATCGAGCTCCTGCAGTCCGACGGCCGCCTCACGTTCTCCGAACTCGGGCGGCGGGTGTCGCTGTCCGCCCCCGCCGTGACGGAACGCGTGCGCCGGCTCGAGCAGCGCGGCGTGATCACGGGTTACGTCGCTCGCATCGACGCGTCCAAGCTGGGCCTGCCGATCGAGGCGATGGTCCGCGTGCGTGTCCGCAGCCTCGACGGCCCGCGGTTCCGCTCGACGATCCTGCCGCTGCCGGAGGTTGCCTCCGCCGACCACATCACGGGCGACGAATGCTGGCTGCTGCGCGTGCGCTGCCGTTCGACGGGCGAGCTGGAGACCTTCGTGGAGCGCGCCCAGCGCTACGGCGAGACGACGACTTCGCTGGTCTTCTCGTCTCCCGTGGTGAGCCGGCCGATCACCCGCCCAAGCTGAGCCGGCGGTCGAAAAGGTGCGGAAATAGAGTTAGGCCCCGGGAGAACCGTGAAGATTCTCAACCGGGGCCTAACCCTGACATTTAGTTCGGCGGCGT